>NZ_JBEXSY010000008.1:0-184010 GCF_040613895.1 Nocardiopsis sp. NPDC006198
CCAACTGCTCGACCCTCCGGGTGCTGTTGCCTTCACCAAGTTGGGTGTAAGTCTAGTTGGGGGTTGTGGGGGGGGGTGGGGGCGGGGCCCCCCCCCCCCCGGCCGACCCCCGGTTTCGGGGGTCGGCGGCCGAAAGAATCGGTGGAAAGCGGGATGAAAGCGGCGACCGAACCGGAGTTCGGTCGCCGCTGCGCCGGTCACAGTGCGTTGCTCAGGGCAGGCGCCAGGGGGCCTTGCGGGAGCCGGGCTTGGTGATCAGCCCGGCCTCGGCCAGCTCCCGCAGGGCCGCCTTGACGGCCGTGGCCCCGTAGCCCTTCTGGGGCCTGCCCTGCTCGTCCTGGAAGGCCTCCAGGACCTCGGCGGTGGTGATCACCCGCCGGTGCCGGATCAGCTCCAGGACCCCGGCCGCCGTTCCTTCCACCCCCGCGGGGGCGGCGACCTCGGCCCGGGCCGTCTCGATGGCCGCGGCCTTCTCCTCCCGGGCCAGGCCCAGGTCGACCAGCACCTGGTGGGGGATGGCGGGCGGCATGGTCACCCCCACCGCGAACCCCCCGCCCGAACGTCCGGGGGCGGGGACGGGCGGGCCGGCCTTCTTCTCCCGCACGGGCCGGGCCCCGCCCAGCAGCGCCTTGCCGCGGGCGATGCGCGCGGCGATCTCCTCGGCGCCCGCGGCCTCGGCCGCCTCGGCGTCCTCCAGGCGCGAGGCGAACATGCCGCCCGAGCCCTCGTCCAGGGCGTCGGCGCTGAAGGGGTCCAGGTCCTGGACCTGCACCTCGGAGGCCTCGGCCATGAGGCGGTCGGTGACCTCGTCGCCGGAGTAGGCGGTGCGCATGATGCAGTCGCGGCCCTTCAGGCTCACCGCCAGACCCTTGTTGCGGGGCTGGTTCTCGGTGTCGGGCAGGCGGGCGGGGTTGGAGCGCGGGAAGTCGCGGGAGAAGATCGAGGCCTGGTTGGCGCGCATCTTCAGCGCGACGCTGTTGGCGACGGTGGTGTTGGCCCGCACCGAGTCGTGGCCGAAGTCCTCCAGCCCGTACCCCTGGGTGATGATGAGGACCGTCACGCCGGTGGAGCGCCCCTTGCGGGCCAGCCAGCCGACCTTCTCGGCGAGCACGGGGTCGGCCTTGACCTCGTAGAACTCGTCGAAGATCAGGCTGACGCCGGGGAAGTCGCGCGAGGGCTTGAAGCCGGACTTGCCCTGGGCCTTGAGGTACTTGCCGCGCTCCTTGACCAGGGTGATCAGGCCGTCGACCACCGCGTGCCAGTCGGCGAGCTCGGAGGAGCCGATGAACCAGTTCGCGTGCTCGGCGATCCTGGGGCTGGACTGGCCGCCCTTGGGGTCGATGTAGACGGTGTAGGTGCACCCCGTCTGCATCATCCCGAGCATCAGCCCCTCGGAGAGGCTGGACTTGCCCGAGCCGGTGATGCCGCCGATGTAGCCCGACCACATCGACTTGCCGTCGTAGAGCAGCCACTCGGGCTCGCCGTCGCCGTCGACGTAGCGGCCCATGCGGATCAGCGTCTTGCCGTCGCGCTCCACGACCCGGGAACGGCCGTCCTCCAGCGGGACGGGCACGTCCATGATCTGGCGGGAGATGGCCCGGATCCAGAACACGGTGGGGTCGGGCTCGCCCTCCTGGGGTGCGTCGTCCTCGATCTCCAGCTGCGCCGGGCTGATCTTGAGCGCGCTGCCGAGGCGGCCTAGATTGGCGCGGACCATCTCCGCGCCCTGGCCGTCGCCGACGGTCTCGACCTTGACCAGCGCCCCGAACGGGGTGGGCTGCACTTCGAGCATCTTCGCGCCGGGGAGCATCTTGGCCTCGGCGGCCACGTGGGCGCCCCAGCGGGTGGTGATGCGCCCGAGCAGGTCGGCCGGGACCGCCGCGCCCGAGGACTCCGGGTCCGGCAGGGGGCCGGTGAAGATCTCCTCCAGGCCCGGACGGCGCACGACCAGGGCGTGGCGGTGGTGCTGCCACCAGCGCGCCGACACGCCCAGCAGGGTCAGCACCCCGGCCGCGGCCGTGGTCGACCACCCGTCCAGGGTGGTGGGAGCGGCGGCGGCGGCCAGCGTCGCGAAGGTGACGGCCACCCCGGCCACGACGCGGGTGTGGCCGACCTCGGCGCGCACCCAGGCGGCGGCCGAGGGGAAGCGGCGCTGGCCCCAGCGCGAGCGCAGCACGCCCGGCGCCACGGCCGCGGTCAGCCCGGCGCCGGCGGCGGCCACCAGCGCGGAGGCGGCCGGGACCAGGTCGGCCCCGGCGGCCAGGCCCACGTGCGCGGCGATGGCGGCGAAGGCGCCCCCGCCCCAGTACCAGGGGACGAACACGTGCTCGTACATGCGGCGCAGTGAGCCCGGGCCCGGGCGGGCCAGGGCCTGCCAGGTCGCGTCCAGCACGCCCTCGGGGGACCACCCCTTGGCGCGGGAGGGCCCGGCCCGGTCGGCGTCCCCGATCTCGATGTCCCAGGCCCGGCGGGCCCGGCCCCACGCGGTGCGGCGGGTCTTGGTCTTCACGGCCACGGCGGCCCCTCCTGTCTCCTCGGCTCTGCTGCCCCGGGACCGGGGCGGGCCCCGCCCCGCGCGCTCTGGCGCGGGGCGGGGTGGGGTGGGTTATTCGCCCGCGTAGTAGCTCTTGGCCGTGGCGGCGTCCCGGGCGTCGGCGTGGGCCCGGGCCACGGCCTCGTTGAGGAGCACGACCTTGTCGGTGGCGTTGGCGACGCTGGTGCGCGCCATCACGATGGCCTCCTGGCCCTCGCTCAGGCTGGCGATCTGCCCGGGGCCCATCCCCGCGCGGTGGGCGGCGTTGATCAGCCCCTCGAAATGGGGCAGCACGACGGTGTCGAGGAAGTTGGTGTGTTCGCGCATCGCGCTCACGTCGCCCTCGTAGGAGGGCATGTCGACCACCGGGATCGAGGCCGCGGTCTCGGTCGTGGTGCTACTTGCGGCGGGGGCCGAACCGGTTCCGGTGGCGTCCGGGGCGGGGGCGGCGGTGGATTCCGACATCACTGAACTCCTTCACTGTGGGTGAGCGTGGTTGGTTCGGTCGTCTGGCGGCCGAACCGGCCGGGCCCCGTTTTCGGGGCCCGGCGACCAAAAGAATCGGTGGAAAGTGGCACAAAAGAGGCGACCGAATCCCGTTCGGTCGGGATGTGGTCGCCGTTCGGTCGGTGACTGTGCGTCTACCGGCCCCGGGTGAGGTACTCGCCGTCGGCAGCGTCGGGGGCCGCGGCGCGGGCGTCGGCGACCACGGTGTGGGTGCGCGCCAGGTCCACGCGCACCGCCCCGACCTTGGTGCCCGCTTCGGAGTTGGCGGCCCCGGCCGCCGAGACGCTGGAGACCGCGATGGTGCCCATGCGGTGGTTGGCCATCCCGGCCGCCAGGGAGTCCATGTCCGCGGCGATGCGCTCCAGGTACTGGCGGTAGATGTCCAGGGTGCGCAGGTGGTTGTCCAGGGTCGCGGAGTCGGACAGGTCGATCACGGAAATTTCCCCCTTGGTGTCGGTGCTCAGGCCGGCGATCGGCTCGCCGTCCCCGGTGCGCGCGGCCTCGGCCTCGCGCGCGATGTCGTTGTCGTAGTCCTCAGCGGTCCTGAGGTGGGTGTCCAGGGCCTCGGCGAGCTTGTCCTCACCGCCCGGCAGGACCGGGGCCTCCTTGGCCTCCTCGGGCCCGGCCGGGGCCTTGGCGGCCTCGGCCAGGTCCTCCTTGGCAGCGCCCCCGACCGGGGGCGCGCCGCTGTCGGGGGCCGGGGGCTTGCCCGCCTCCTCGGCGGGGGGCGCCCCGTCCTTGTCCTTGGCCTTGCGCCCGTGCAGGGGCACGACGTTGTCGGGCACCTCCCCGCCGTCCCCGGCCGCGCCCGCGCCTTCAGGGGCTCCGGCCGGGTCGGGCACGGTGTCCTCGGAGCCGGTGCCGAACCGCTTCTCGCCCCGGTCCTTGATGAGGGTGTAGCCCTTCTTGACCAGGGCCTTCTTCTTCTCGTGGCGCTCCTTGCGCGCCTTCTTGCGCTCGGGGCGGCTCAGGTGGCGCTCGGCCCGCCAGGCGTCGGCGTCGTCCAGGGCGTCCTCCCACCAGTGCCGGGCCAGGTCCTTGATGCGGATCCGGCGCGGCTCCAGGGCCGGCGGCAGCGGCTTGCCCGTGGCCATGGCCTTCTCCCACGCGCGCAGGCGCTTCTCGTCGTGGGCCATGCGGGCGGTGCGGTAGGCCACCGAGGGCGGCGTCTGCCCCTTGAGAATGGCGGCGGTGTCCTTGATGCCGCCCCCGGCCGTGCCCCAGGTGAGCAGACCGGCCAGGATCAGTGCGCTGATCGGTTCCATGGGCGCCTCACACCCCGATCAGGTTGCCGAAGAGCACGGCGCCGGCGCCCGAGAGCCCGTTGGTGGCCTGGGTGCCGTACAGGCCCAGGTCACCGCCGGTGACTGCCAGCAGGACGGGCACGATCAGCGCCATGGTCTTGGCCAAGCCGTCGGGCTGGCCGTCGGCCAGGTCGATGATCGTCCCCAGGACCCCGAACATGGCGATGATGCCGATCGCGGCCACGGGCAGGCCCACCACGGCGCAGAGGAAGGTGAGCACCCAGGTGATGCCCTCACCGACGAAGCACAGGGCCGCAGCGGACCCGGCCATCAGGGCGAAGAGGAAGACCCCCCACGCCGTGTACTTGCCGTACTTGCGGCTGCGCCCGAGGGCGACCATCACGGCCAGCGAGGCAAGCATGACCAGGAACATCGTGGAGCCGAGCAAGAACGCCAACATTGAAAAACCTCCTAACGAATCGGGATGTCAGAACAGGGCCAGCACGGCGCTGACCAGGGCGGATCCGACCACCCACAGCGAGAGCACGGCCAGGATCAAAGCCGCCTGGCGGGCCGCGGACACACACGACCAGGCCAGGAGCACCGCCGCGCCGATCACCGGCAGCGACACCACCAGGCGCGCCACCTCCGCCACGCGCAGGACGGTGTTCTCGGGCAGGTGGTCGCCCTTGAGCGCCTGCTCCCAGAGCTGCTTGAGGCCGGGTGAGGCCTCGTTGAGCAGGTCGGGGGGCCGCAGGTGCTCGGCCGCCCACGCCCGCAGGGCGGCGACCCGGTCCAGGTCCAGGCCTCTGTAGGGGACCTCGTCCTTGTCCGGGCCGTCCTCCCCGCCCGGGGTGGCCGGGGCGGCCGGGGCCGGAGGGGGAACAGGAGGGGCCGGCCGGGGTGCCGCCTCGGGCGGCTCCGCAGGCGCCTCAGGCGGCGTCTGCGGCTCGTTCGCGGGCCGTCGGGCCTCCACCGCCCACAGGGGCGGCGCCGACTCGCGGCTGCGGTGTGGAGCCCCGATCGGGGGCTCGCGGTCAGGCAGGGCACCCATCGGCCCCTCCAATCAGTCGAAGTAGCAGGTCAGTCGAGCGCGAGAACCACGAGCGCGCCGCCGCTCAGGGCCAGGAAGACCAGCAGCGGCGGATGCCGGGGCATCTCGCGGCCGAGCATCCGGTAGCAGGCAACGGTGAGCACCGCCGCCGCCACGGCGGCGACGCACACCAGGAACAGGACGGCGAGCCAGTACAGGACGCCGCCGACGAAGCTGAGGACCATGGGTTCTTCCTTCGGTCGAAGGGCTCTGCCTGCCCGCGCGTGCGGGGGGCACCGCCCCTCGGGGCGGGTCCGGCCCGGCCGCGCGGGCAGGCAGAGCAGGTGGATATCGCCGCAGGTGCGGCAGGGTTGGGGCCGCCGCCCGGGTGTGGGCGGCGGCCCGTGAAGAACGTGGTCGCCCCCGCTGGGGCGGGGGTCGGGCTCGTGGGTCTGGTGGGCGGATACAGGCCTCCTCTCGGTAGTGGTCGAACGGGGTGGGCGGGGCCGCTCGCACCGCGGCTCGCAGGCGTTGGTCGCCGTGCGTCACCGGAGTGCGTCACGTCCCCCGGAGTGGTGAGCGCGCCCACCCGGCCGAGGGGGGCCGGGTGGGCGTGCTCACCCGCCGGGGCGGGTGGCCCGCCCCCGCGCAGGGCGGGGGCGGGGTCGAAGGTCAGGGCTGCCTGTTCTCACCGAAGACGGTGTGGCCGCTCTTGTGCAGGGCGTTGCGGTGGTCGCGGACCGTGGTGCGCGACATCGGGAGCCTCCTCTCCAGCTCGGCGTTGGTCACGTCCACGCCCAGCTCCTGGATGACTTCCAGGACGCGCTGGCGGTTGCGCTCGCCCTCGGCGATGCGGGCGGCGTGGTGCGGAGCGCGTTCCTCCCGCTCAGGGGCAGTTCCGCCACCCTGGGGTGCCGGGGCGGGGCGTTGTGCCTGGTCAGGGGCAGTGCCGCCAATGCCGCCAGTTCCGCCACCCTGGGGTGCCGGGGCGGGGCGTTGTGCCTGGTCAGGGGCAGTGCCGCCAATGCCGCCACCATTGCCGCCATTGCCGCCACCGGCGCTCTGAGCCTCGAACAGGCCCGCGCCGAACCCCGCCACCGGCGCCGCCGGGGTGTTCGCCGCAATCCCCATACCGCCTCCCCCGGGCTGGGCCGGGGCCGCGCCCAGCGCCCAGGTCGGGACCTGGGTCGCGCTCACGTTAGGGGGGGAGTTCTGCATGAGCATGGCCAGCACCTGGAGCGGCATCGTCCCCACCAGCTGACCGGCCATCTCCAGCCGCTCGCTCATGACCGTGAAGTTCCCGCGCTCCTGGGCCACCTGCACCCGAGTCCGCGCGTTGATCTCGGCCTCGGCCTTGCCGACCTCGGCCTCGGACTTCAGCTCGATGTAGTTCGTGTCCTGCCAGAGTTCGGCGATCTCGCGGCGCCGTTCCACCGAGAGCGAGGTGTCGTCGGCGGCGGCCTCCGCCGCCGCCGCGGTCTCCTGCTCGGCCTGGGCCGCCAGGGCGGCCAGGGTCTGCTGCGCACGCGAGTGCGTCAGCACGGCCCACGCCGTCTTGGAGATCATCGGCAGCAGCCCCAGGACCGTCCACGCCATCTGGCCGGCGTCCACGCCGTGGAAGAGCAGGAGCGCGGCGGCGGCGAGGGCCAGGACCCACCCGGCGGCGGTCCGCCACGGGGCGACGTGGCCCTCGCGGGCGGCCTGCTGGTAGTTGGAGGCCAGCACCAGCAGCCAGCCGCCCTCGACGACCAGTCCGGCGGCCAGGCCCACCACGTGCAGGGGCAGGGCCGCGTTCACACCGGCGACCTGGTCCCACAGCGCCCACACGGTCGTGATGGCCGAGGCGATGGTGATCAGCCCGGCGATCAGGCGGACCGGGTCGGGCCCTGCCGAGGGGGGCGCGGCCAGCGTCCGCGGCCCGCCGGCGGGCACCGCCGCCGGAGCAGGGGCCGGGGCCTGGGGTGCCTGGACCTCGGGCTCGGCCTCCGGTCCGGGTTCGGCGGCCGGGGCGGCGTCCGCCTCCGGCGGCTCCGTCCCGGGGGCCGGGGGCGCGGACTCGGGCTCGGCGTCGGGTGCCGGGGCCGGGTGGGCGTCCTCCGGCGCGGGGGCGGGGGCGGTCTCCGGCTCAGCCGGAGCCGGGGCCGGGGCCGGTGCGGGGGCCTGCTCGGTCGGCGGCTCGGCGCGGTTCTTCTTGTCGAGCCCCCACGCCAGCTTGGGCATGGTCAGTTTCATCGTGTTCGTCCTCACGGGTCGTGGTAGATATGGGGGCGGGGCACCTGCCGTCTTAGACTCGGCAGGTGCCCCGCTGTGTAGGCGGTCCAGGGGCGCGATCAGGCGGTGTCGGCGAGCAGGGCCGCGGCCCGGCGCCCGGCTTCGACGCGCTCGACCTCAGCCTGCAGGCGGGCGATCTCGGCCTGCAGCAGGGTGAGCTGGTCGACAGCGCCAGTCACGACCATCAGGCCCTCGCCCAACTCCTGGACGGTGTAGCCGCTGCCCCGCAGCAACTCGGCCACCCTGAGCGCGTACTTCTGGTGGACCCGGACCTGGGCGCCGTTGCGGCACAGCCGAGCCTCCAGAATCGAGTCGGCGAAGGGCAGGCCCATCCTGGCCGTGGCCCAGATGTCGTCCAGGTCCTCTTCGGTGATGGGCATCGTGTGCTCCTGTTCAGGTGCTCGGGGCGGTTCAGGCGGCGTCGGCGAGCAGGGCCGCGGCCCGGCCCTGGGGGGCGGGCAGTTCGTACACCAGGCGGTGGCGGCTGGTCAGCGTGACCTGCCTCGGCGCGCCCCGGCCGGGGGCGACCAGGATGGTGTTCAGGCTCCGGTCGCCGCCGACCAGGCGCCCGCGCACGACCGGCCGCAGGACCCCCGTGCTGTCGTACTCATCCAGGCGCACCTCCAGGGCGCCGCCGATGACGTCGGTCAGTTCCTCGCGGCTCATGTCCTATCTCCCTGTGCTCGAAGGAAGACCCCGCCGCGGGTGCGGTCCGGGGTCCGTGGAAAAGGTCGTGTCGGTCAGCAGCAGTGGTCGAGGTCGCAGCCCGGTTCACAGTCCGCGTGCGGGTCCTCGGCCAGGCCGAGCAGGCGGGCGATGTCGGCCAGCGCGAAAACGCAGCAGTAGGCGAGCGTGAGCGCCTCCCACCAGCTGCGGTACAGGCCCAGCGCGAGGACCGCGAGGACCATGGCCACGACGACGGCCGTCAGGGCGCTCTCCGGTGAAGGCCTCATGCGGCCATCCCGAAGGAGTCGTCCTCGGGGTGGTCCTGGCACGGGCCGTCCCACAGGCGCCTGCCGCACTCGCACCGGGGCGGCCACCAGTCGGCGACGCGCCCGGCCAGGACCAACGCCCCGATCAGGACCGCCGCGAGTATGAACCCGCTGTCCTCCCACAGCAGGAGGCTGACCGCGTGGTAGACGGTGCACGCCAGCAGGGTCAGGTGCATGGCCGCGTGCACCGGCCCCTGGTCCCGCAGACGCGCGGCGAAGTAGCGGAGCTTCCTCATGCCGCCTCCTGTCCGGCCCACTCGTCGGCGAAGGCGTCCAGGCGCAGGACGGGGTAGCCGCCCCGGCGCTCGTGCAGGACCTCCTCGGGGGTGGGCGCGTCGACCAGCGCGGCGTCGACGAGGCGGTCCAGGGGCCGCCACACGGGGGTCTCGGCCAGCGGGGTGAGCCGGGCGTCGTCGATCAGGACCTGGTCCAGGATCGCGGCGGCCCGGGCCGGGTCCTCCCAGCCGGCGTCGAAGGGCTCGCCCTCGTACCAGGCGGCCTCCTCGGGGTCGTGGCAGGCGAGCTCGCCCGCCTCGGCGTCCCAGTACGCCGGGGCGCTGCGCCCCGCGGCGGCCGCGGCCTCCAGGTTGTACTCGACCCCCCAGCCGTAGTCCCGGCGGGGGCCGATCGTCGTATACTCCAGCACGCTCATCTGCGTTCTCCTGTTCATGGGTGGGGCGGGTGTGCGAGAGCCCCGCCCGGGTCGCTTCCGGGCGGGGCTCGCTTGCGAGCTGTGCGGGGTGCTAGCGCAGGCGCGGGTTCTTGCGGGCCTGGTCGCGCTGCTCCTTCTCGCCCTGTTCCCAGGCCGCCTTGGTGGCCTTGCGGGCGTCCTTGATGTCCTGGACCGTGCCGTCGGTGGCCTTGTAGAGCTTCTTCTGGGCGTCGATGATCGGGTTCTTCGCCATGGCGGTCTCCTTGGTTCGGGTGTGCGTGCAGGTGGTGGACCCTGGTGGTCCCCCGGACCCGCCCCGCCCCCGCACCGGAGCGGCAGGGGCGGGGCGCGGCAGGCACCCCAGGGGGTTACGGTGTGCGGGCGCGCTCGGCCCGCAGGGCCAGCAGCGGCACCGCGACCAGCACGGCCAGGACCACGAGGGCGACCACGGCCGCGGCGCGGGTCTCCTCCGGGGTCGTCACCGGTCGCCGCCAGCGGGGGTGTTCACTTCCTGGCCGCGCACGACCGTGCCGTCGGTCACCGTGGCGCCGGGGCCCACGGCGCAGCCGTCGAGCACGACGTCGTCGCCGAAGACGAAGCCGTCCAGGCCGCTGATCTCCTGATGCGTGTGCTGCTCTCCCACGGGTGCGCTCCTTGTGGTGTGGGCGGTGCGGACCGGGCGGTCCCCCCGCCCCGCCCGCAGGACGGGCGGGCGGGGCAGGGGGGCCGACCGGGCTAGAAGGGCACCCCGGTCTTCTCTTTCAGCAGACGGGCGCGCCGGTCCTCCAGTACAGCGATCTGGCGTTCCAGGCACTCGATCTCGTCCTCGCCGTCGCCGTCGGCGAGCGCAGCCGCATCGGCGGCCCGGCGGGCTTCGGCGGGGGGCGGCAGGGCCCGGTCCACTGCCTCCAGCACCGGGGCCGGGGAGCGGGGCCAGGACCGCTCTGTAGTGCTGGACCGGCCGAGCAGCCGGTTCTCGCGGATCTCGGCCACGCTGCGGTCCACGGCGCCCGGGCCCGCCGGCCAGATACGCCCGCACCCGCACACCAGGTGGGCCCGCTCGGGGAAATCGGTGTGCCAGACCAGGTCCCGGGTGTCCTCGGTGCACTCGGCGGACCGGCATTTCCACGTGTGCGGGAAGCCGGTCCACGACGAGAACCGCATCCCCGCCATCAGGTCCCCGGCCTCGCCGAGCCCGCGGTATCCGGCGCCCACCATCAGGGCGTAGACGCGGGCGAGCATCCCTGCGGCGTGCGCGGCCGCGAGGGTGCGGTCGCACTGTTCGGTGAGGATGTCGATCGTGTCCAGGGCCCGGGAGTGCTCGGCAAGGACGAACTGGCGGTCGTCGGCGTCGAGGAGCTTCTCGCGCAGGTCCTCGGGGATGGCCGCGTCGGTGCGGGCGTACTCGATGTCCTCGCAGGCGGCCTTGATCTCGCCCAGCTGGTGTTCGGCGGCCTGGAGGTTGGCCTCGGCCTCGTCCAGCTGCTGCCCCAGGGAGATGGAGTGGCCTCGGCCCTCCAGGCACAGACCCTCGGTGGAGCGCTTCTGCTCCCGCAGGTCCTTCGTCCGGCCCTCCAGCTGGGTGTGGGCCTCCGCCAGCTCGGCACGGCAACGGCGGTGGGTGATCCTGATCTTCATGCGGCGTTCCTCTCGGGTCGGACGGGGGCGGGCATCGGGGTCAGGGCCGGGCCGCTCCCGGCCGACCAGGCGTCCACGTGGGAGCGGATGGTCTCGGCGGCCACCTCCACGGCGGCCCGCAGGCCACCGGGGTGTTCGTCCAGCGGATCGGTCAGGGCCTCGGGCAGGGTCATGAATGCCTTCTCTCTGGTTGCAGCGGTGCGGAAGTGCGGATCAGAGCACCGTGATGCTGCTGGCGTCGGGCCAGTTCTTCGCGGCCCTGTCCGCGGCCTCTCCGGCGCTGCGGGCGCGGATGCCGTCGACGATGCGGTCGCGGGGGATGCCGGGGCTGCTGGTCCAGATGACCTCGACGGTCCATTCGCGCTGCTCGGGCACGGCCATGGCGGTCTCCTTGTTGCGTGTCGTGGTGGTGGACCCGGTCGCGGTGCGGTGCTGCTCAGGCGGCCAGCGCCATGCGGCGGACCTGGCGGGCCCGGCGCATCGCGCGTCGGCTGGTGCGGGGGTGGGTGAGCAGGATCTGCTGCACCGCCTGCTTCGCGGCCTGGTGCACCGCAGCAATCCGGGAGGCCCACTTCTTGGCCAGGCGGGCCGCAGCGGCGGTGTCGTCGAGCAGGTGCGCGAGGTCGGCGTGCGCGCTGGCGGCCTCGTCCTCGCGGGTGGGGACGGCGTCCTCGTCGTCCCCGTGGGGGTGGTAGGGCGCGATCTTGTTCGAGCTGTCGGGCGCGGTGTCCTCGCTGTAGACGGGCACGCGCATGACCGGCCGGGACTTGCGGCTGGTGTCCTCGACGGGCGTGTCGCTGATCGCGGGCAGGAGCGGTTCGATGTCGGTGATGCCGACCTCGGCCGCCTTCTCGCGCAGGAACTCCATGTCCTCCTCAGCGGTCTGCTCCCACAGGGCGCGCTGCAGGCGCGCGTGCTCGGCGCGCCAGGCCCGGGCCTCGGCGCGGGCGGGGTCGGCCTGGGCCATCATGTCGGCGGCCTTGCGCCCGCCGGCCTTCTCGATGGCCTCGGCGATGGCCAGGTCGTCCGCAGAGGATCCGCCTCCACGGGCGACCCGGAGCACGTCGGCAACAGCGGCGCCGGTGGCGGCGACGACCTGCGCGATCCGAGACATGTTGAGCTCCCCCCTGGAACAACCTTGCTTACATAAGCTATCATGACTAAGCACAGTAGGGTTGTCAAGCAGCACAGCTACTTAACTGAGATGAGCTACCTAGGTATGGTCAGTCCATGAGCACGCCACAGCAGCCGTACAAACGCGTCCTTGAAGCACTCAGGGAGGACTTGGACACCGGCCGAATCCGGGTGGGGGACAAGTACCCCAGCGTCAACGAACTGGCCGCCGAGCACGGGGTGGCCACTGTGACCGCCCGACGCGCCCTGGAAAAACTGAGGGACGAGGGCCTGGCCACCTCCCAACAGGGAGTCGGCTGGTTCGTCACCGAACCGCCGCCGCCCGGACCCACGGTGGAAGAACAGCTCCAGCAGGTGCTGGAACGACTCGCCCGAGTCGAGCAACACCTCGGCCTGCCCCAGAGCTGACGTCCCTGATCCCATGCCACCAGCATCCCGAGCGCACCCGCTCACGACCAGAGGACACCACAGGACACCACTGACATCCCACGTGTCCCCTAGGAGGACGACCACCATGACCCGCGCCCCCACCCCCAACCGCGCCCTGACCCGGGCCCGCAAACAACTCGACTGGTCCCGGGCCAAACTGGCGCGCCAGGTCGCCGCAGCCTCCCAGGGCAGGATCAGCGCCGAGTCCGCCGAACGCGCGATCAAGCGCCTCGAAACCGGCGAGGTCCAAAACCCCACCAGCACCTACCGGCACCTGATCAGCGACGTGCTGCGCACCTCACCGGTCACCCTGTTCGGCGCGCCCACACCCGAGCCCGCCACCACAGCGACCTCCCTGACCGTGACCTGCCGCAAATACGTCCCGGTCACGGCCACCCCCGAACTGGCGGCCCTGATCGCCCGCGACCCGCGCATGCGCCCCGACCTGATCGACGACACCGCCTGCTGGCGCACCACCCTGCCCTGGCCCCACGACCCCGACGCCCGGCTCACCGTCACCGCGTTCGCCTTCGGCGGCCTGGTCGCCGAGCTGCGCCAGACGCTGGCCTTCGCCGACCTGGCCGAACTGGCCGTGTGGCGCCACACCAGCTACGAGACCGACCGGCCCCAGGTGGGCGAACTGCTGCGCCGCACCTGGCCCCAGATCACCACCGCCCCCGAGTACGTGCTCGGCACCTGGTGGCTGGCCCGCTCCGCCTGGACCGGACCCGACCTGGACACGGCCGTGCGCATCATGAGCACACCCTCGGCACTGCTGCGCCGCCAGGGCCAGCCCACCGCCGACGAACTCCTCATCGGCGCCCAGGTCGCGGAGAAGGCCGCCTGGCAGCACGGGTTCGACCCCGGCCCCGGCCTGGTCGACTTCGGCCTGCCCGGCGTCTCGGTCGGCTACGCCACCTGGTCCGGGGTGGCCTACGCCCCCCTGGCGGTGGAGCGCTCGCTGGCCCCCGACGAACTCGGCGACTTCGAGACCCTGTGCCAAGGCCTGTGGTCGCTGTGCCACACCGTGCGCACCGCCGTCGAAGAGGGCCAGGACCCCCAGGTGGACCCCGAGTACGGATGGCGGTGGCTGCGCGCGGTCACCAGCAAGATCACCCGCCCCCGGCCGACCGAGACCCGCCAGGTGCGCAGCATGCGCGACGCCGTCCTGGACACCTCCCAACTGCGCACCATGCTGCCCGAGACCATCGAGCAGCTGCGCGACGCAGCTGGCGCCCGCACCCTGTAGCACCCGACACCGGAAGGACACACCATGCGCCCCGCCACCAGCGAAGTCTTGGTCGTGGTCGACATGCAGAACGGTTTCATCTCCCCCGGCTCCGCCCACGTGGTCCCCACCGTGGTGCACCTGGTCCGCCACTGGCAGGCCGCCGGCGCACCCGTCCTGATGACCCGCTACCTCAACTACGAAGGCAGCCCCTACACCCGCTGGATGGGCTGGTCGAAGATGCAGGCCCCGCCCGAGACCGACATCGTCCCCGAGCTCCAGCCCTACGTCAGCGGCTCCCACGTGCTGGACAAGCGCGTCTACACCACCTTCACCGCCGAAGGGGTCGAGCTGTTCGACCGCCACGGGTGGACCACCGCCTACATCGTGGGCCTGGACACCGAGTCCTGCGTGGCCCAGACCGCGGTCGGCGCCTTCGAGCGCAGCATCAGGCCCGTGGTCATCACCGACGGCTGCGCCTCCCACGCCGGGGACCAGGCCCACCAGGCCGGGCTCTTCGTCATGGGCCGCAACATCGGCCGCGCCCAGCTGGCCACCAGCGCCGAACTCGGCCTGGAGGCGACCGTGTCGACGTGATGCCGGGGACATCGGCGATGTCACCGATGTCCTCACCTGTCCCCTGATGGGCGCCCGCACCGGGCGCTAGCGTCAGGCGACATCGAGGAGCACGGGCCCCACAGGGGCCCTGAACACGACGAAGGCCCGGGGGGCAACCCGGGCCTTGTCACACAATCAGATGAGCTGGTCGATCGTGGACCAGGGCGCTCACCAACACAGTCTCATCCTACCCATTCGAGGCGATGAGTCCACTGAGCTGCCCTGTCTGCGGACGGCCTGGAAAGGCTTGCCGTGGCGAAGTATCAGCTGCAGCGTCCCGTCGGTGACGACGGGGCGCCCATCATCGGCCCCAACGGCCGACCCATCGTCATCCCCCATTTCCAGATGCCGGGCTTCGCGGTCTACGACCGGAAGGTAGACGCTCAGGCCTTGGGCGCCCTCGCGTTCCTGTGGTCCTTCCTGGACACCTCGGAGGGCGAGGTGTCCTCCTCGGTCACGGCCGCTGACATCGCTGCCCGTTTCCGAGTGTCGGAACAGGTGGTGATGCGCAAGGGCGGCCGCAAGGACAACCCGCCCGGCCTGGTCCCGCGCCTGGCGCAGGCCGGCGCGCTGATCGTGGGCCCGTCCCGGGTCAAGATCCGCACCTGCCCGGGATGCTTCACCGAAGCGGAGGTGCCGTGCCCTGCCGAGTGCACCGAGAAGCGCGGCCGCAAGTCCGTCAAGCCGCGCTTCCAGCTCTCCCAGGCCCCGCCCGAGGGGTTCCTGTACCCGGGCGCCATGGACCGGTGGGAGTACGCCCAGCCCAAGGGGATCGCCCGCCGCCTTCGGGAGGAGGGCCCCGACAGCACCACTCCGCCAGCCGAACGCCGTGACCAGATGCCCTACGTCCAGGTCCTGTCCTGGCCTGCCCTGGATCCGGACATGGGCCTGCGCCACCTGGGCGTGTACGTGTTCCTGGCCGCCCACAGCGACCTGTCCCGGTCCCGGGTGACCACGGGGGACTGGCTCTTCCGCGAGACCATCGCCGACCGGTTCGGCCTGTCGGTGTCGCGGGTCAGTCAGATCACCCGCGATCTGGAGGAGTCCCGCTACATCGCCAAGCACGGCCTGGTGCACCGAGGGGACAAGCGGCACGGGGTCACCCACGAACCGGTCTCCTATGCCATGCGGGTGATGCCGCGCGGGGGCCTGCACTACCCCAAGGCACTGCGCATCTCGGAGTGGCGCGACCCAGCCCTGATCACCGCCCGCCAGGAAGTTGTCCGAGGCGACCAGACCGTGAGCCTGCAGTTTCCACACACCCCCCCTGACCTGGGAATTGTGGATAACCCGAGTTATCCACAGGAAGGGGTGCGTGGAAACAAGAGGCTGGGGATGTGGGAACTGCAGGCTGGGGATGTGGAAACTGGAGACCTACGTACACACCCTCATACACACCCCCGGACACACCCTTCTCCGTCCGCGCAGCAGCCCCAGCCACAGGGCGGGGTGCCCCACCCGCGCGATGCGGCCACGGACGGAGGAGAGAACTCTCAGGCAGGGTCGGGTCACGACGCGAAGCCGCCTACGGCGCCCGCGCCGGACCCGGTGCTGGCCCTGGTCGAGCGGTACGTGCCGTGGAGGATGTGCCTGAAGGGCCGCGACGACCAGCGCTCACTCGCCCGCCGCCTGCGGACCCTGCTGGAGGCGGGTCACCTGGCCGAGGGCGAGCTCGGTGACGTCTTCGACGGGTTGGAGCAGATCGTGAAGCCGTTCGGGGTGGTGTCGAGTCGGCTCAGCTCGGTCTCACGGCTGAACGAGCACCTGGAGGTCGTGCGCCGGCGCCGGGCCGAAGCGGCGGCCGCGGCTGCCTCTTCCACGCGTGTACCGGGGGAAGGGCACTGCTATGAACACAACCTCGCGCTCATGCCGGAGCTGTTCGCGAAGTACAACGCCCCGATGTGCGTGGACTGCGAAAAGGCCCTGGACAAGCCCCAGGCAGCAGTGGGCCGGGGAGGCACGGACGGAGAAACCCCGGGGTCGTCAGAGGAGGAGGTGGCGGAGAAGTTTCGGCAGAGCCTGGCCAGCGCCCGTACCGGTGCCCGTTCTGCGAGGAGTGAACAGCCGCCAGCTGGCGGCCCAGGGGGTCTGGGGGCGTTCCTGAAGGCCTTGGAGCCCCAGCCGGAGCGGGAGCACTGCGGATCCTGCAACGCGGAGTTCCGGACGATCACTGTCCAGGTGAGCTCCACGCACGTCGAACGGCGGCGCTGCCCCCGGTGCCATTGGAGCCTGACCAAGGCTGGGTAGAGCGGACATGTCACCTTTACTTTGTATAGGTGGGGTACGGATGCACCAGCCCCGGGTGACTTCAGCCCAGGTGACTGGTCCGGCCGGGGTTCTGGCGCGAGCCTCCTGGGGTTGCGCACGTCGGATGCGCGCCAGGTTCCCGGTCGGCGCGGGGGGTCCCGGGGGGCTGGCCCCCCGGGTACCACCAGTCGTTGACCACGAAGTCCAGCAACCCTCCGGTGTCGTGATAACTGCTCGGAGGGGTGCTCCGTTCGCGTGCGCGGGGCGAGGGGAGGCCCAGAGCCGTACTTCCTTTACTACAAGAGGCCAGTCCGGCAAAAACGCTGTGACCAGCGGAAATGCAGGATCGTGTGCAGCTTGTGACTTGCTTTCGGCTGCCCGAAAGCAGGTTATAGCTAGCGTTCGGCGCGCCGGAGTGGCTTGTGCAGGTTGTAACTTGCCTAAAGGTGTAAATTAACAACACCTCAGAACGGCGCGAGGGGATGCGCGGGGTGGAGTGCAGGTTGTAACCTGCCTTCAGGTGTAAATTAACAACACCTCAGTGGGGTGTGATGCGGCAGGAGTGGCAGGAACCTCCCCGCATGATCGAACGGAAAGGGCAACTCACGTGGCCAACCTGGCACGCCGCGTCCCGCTGCGTGCAGTCGACAGCCCAGCGAAGCGTCGCAACCTTCCGCAGTCAGAGCCGGACGACGACGGAAAGATGCTGTACCTCAAGCGGGGTGACCGCCTCCACGTCGACCGAGCAGACCAAACGCACTACGACTTCGTCGGCTCGCGTGGCTTCTACATGATGTCGGTCGAGCTCTCGGCCAAACTCCCCCACATGGGGCTCAACGTCACCGACTACGACATCTTTCACACGCTTCTCGGTAAGCTGCGTCCACGGAAGGGCCGCAAGGGCGACCTCGAAGGACTCACGATCCGAGTGACCCAACAGGACATTGCCGACGAGCTGGGCATCGTTCGCCAGCAGGTCGGGGAGAGCCTGCAGGTGCTCGCTGACCGCCTGTTGCTGTGGACCAAGCGTGGCAAGGTCACCGTCAACCCTCGCTGCGTCTTCGTCGGTAAGAGCGAGCTCCAGGCCCGAGCCATCGCCAACATCCCGGAAGACATCCCCGAGATCGAACTGCCGACCACGAAAGTCCGCCCTCCCCGCCGTCGTCGTAAACTCAAAGTGGAGGGATGAAGATGAGCGCTACGACTGCCACGCAAACTGTGTCCATCGAGGAATACGGACTCCTGACGGCTCACGACCTCTACCGGTTGCTGCCGAACATGATCCTCACTGGGACCTGCCGGGACGTCTGGGACGAGATCCTCTACAACATCGAAGAGGGCTACGCCTCCCCCGTCACCCGCGCGGAGATCGCTGAGCGCCTGAACATCGACGAGACCTACGTCAGCCACGCGACCAAGCCGCTCACAGAGGCTGGCCTGATTTTTCGCCGGGGACGCGAATCGGTGTGGTACGTCAACCCCCAGCTGGCTTTCAAAGGCAGCTATGAGGACTGGCAAGCCCTACTTGCAGACCTGCCAGACGACATCCCCGAGGTCCAGGCCCCCTTCTACGAGGTACGGCCGCCGCGGCGCCGAGACCAACCGCGGTTGCGCGCGGTGTGAGGACCGCACCCACCCTGGTGGGGCCGCTGCAGGTCGAGCTTGAGCGCCGGCGGCAGGTCAGGTACTGTCGCGCCCCATTGCGAGCTGTTCCATGGGCACGTTCGAGTGCAGCAGCACACGGCCCGGAGACCTTCCTCGAATCGTCGTAGCGTTTACGCACCATGCCCCGCCTGGCCGCCGAACGCAGGGCCGCGGCGCGGGTCTGCCCAAGGCACCAGCCCACTACTTCTTCGATTGCTCTTCGGCTTGGACCAAGGCCTCCCATGCGGGGCGCAGACCGGGCACGCCGGCCAAGTCGTACTGATCAGCCGTGTCCAGTCCCAAGAGGCTTGCTGTCGCCCGGGACAGAGCACGCGGATCCTCGGATTCGATGGCGTTGATCAGCTCCGCGCAGGCCCGGTAAGCGCGCCCCGAACCCAATGGATTCGGCACCCTGTCCATCACAGGGCTCAGAGCGCGCACCACATCCCGGAGAGGTTCGCCCAGCTGCGGGGAAAGGTCCAGGGCAACGTCTGAAACCTGCGGGCGAAGTGAGGGTGGAGACCCAGTCGATACTGCGGCGGTGAGGTAGTCGACGGTGCCCTCCAGCAGGCACAGCTCCTCGTGGGCCTTGCTCTGCACGCGTTCGGCGGCTGCGGCCACCTGGTCGGTGTCAGCACCCACGGACAGGCCCAGGCCTGAAGCTACGCTCGCAGGGTCTTGCCCGCGGAAGTAGTCGGTGGCACTGACCACTCGCAGCACCGGGTAGGTGTGTTCCACCGCAGCGCAGATCTGCTGGATCTGCTCGATGGCCTGCCGGGCGTCATCGTCGGGGACCTTGTGTCCGTTGACGTGGTCGGTGCCCACCAGGACCCGTAGGGCGAGCGGGTTGACCCGTTGCAGCAGGATGGGGCCGGCCGGCCCCGTGATCAGGGGCACGGGCCAGTGGTGGCAGTCCTCGACCCAACCCGACCGGGGGGTGTCGACGGGGATCAGGCTCAGAACACCGGTGAGTAGCTGCAGTTCCAACACCAGGGGGCGGGGGGCGCCGGTGGCGGGGTCGTACTCCACCAGGCTGGGCACCGCGCGTGAGGGCGTCATGATGCGCACCTTGTGGCGTGCGTAGCGTTCGTGGAGCGTTCGGCTGCTGAGGCCGACAGCGTGGCTCAGCACAGCGGGGCTCACACCCGCGGTGCGGGCGGCTGTGCCAGCGGCGAGCTCCAGAACGCGGGCGTTGTCGGCCAGGGCGCGTGCCCGGGCGGCGACGACGGCCAAGGACTCTGGCGAGACCACTCCGGACGTGCGCAGGATCGCGCGCGCCTGCGCGGGACTGAGTGGTGCCGTGGCCCTGACCAGATCCACGAGCAGCTGTGCGTCCTGGGACATGTGCGTTGGTCCTCCGGGGGTGTGCTTCAGGCCAGGGAACTCAGTTGGGGGTGGTGTCTGTGATTGCTCATGTGCGGGATGGGGGTGCTGTTGTGTCCTCGGCATTGGGGAGGATGGAGTCATGAGGTCAGATGAGAGCATTCCTGATGGCGTTCCCCCGTCGCGGAAGTGGGTGCAGCAGAAGCGATTGGATTATGAGCGGTCGAAGGCTGTGCGTGTCGGTCATATCCGTAGGATGCGCGCTTCCTTGGACCGGCTGCAGAAGGTGATCGACCGGCAGGATGCGGCCACGGAGCAGGGAGGATCTCCGCAAGAGCAGGCATAGTTTTGGGCCCCAGCCCGTGTGGGGCGGCATCTGCCGCCCCGTTGACAATGCCGACCGGACCGCGTCGAGGGGCCGACCTGCGCAGTTGCTTGATGGGTCCCTCGAAGCAGTCGGTACTCGTTTTTGTCACAGACCTCGTCCGCCAGCTGACTTGGGCTGGGGTCGGTGTGCTGCCCTGGTCTGTGTGGTCGGTGGGCTCGGGCTAATTCTTGAGTTCGTCGGTTGAGTTTTCTTTGTTGCTTCCCAGGCGGCGTTCGCTTGGGCTTTGAGCCGACTCATTGCTGCCCTGTAAACCTCAGACCCTTTGCGGGGGCCGACGGAAACCAGGACTATCGCTTCCTTGCCGCGAACCTTAGCCTCGCGATACACCAGCCGGTACCCCCCGGCGAAGTCCACCCCCTGGTTGACGGGGAGCCCAGACGCCTTGTTCTGTTCTTGCTGGTTACTTTCTTCTGGTGTGGAGAGATACAGCTTTTTGCATCCGTAATCACCGAGTTCGCGCTCGAGTGGTGAACCCGATATCTTTCCCTTCCTGATTCCTTCGATGGCGTTGACTAGGGGTATTTTGTATTCCTGGGGAAGGTGAGGGAAGTCGTGTTCCTTGACGCCCGGATAGAAGGCGATCTCTTTCATCACCATTGCGTCCTTCTATTCTTCGTCCAGTTCGAGGCCCAATTCCTTCTTCAGGTCCGAGGGGGAAATCAACTCCAGGTCATCGTCGTCGGGAACTTCGGACAAGCGCTTCCGCAAGAAGCTCTCATCGAGCAGGTCATCGAAGTAGTCGGACAGGGCCCGGTACTGTCCCGCGCTGATCAGCACTGCATCGGGCTGGTTGGTGCCGAAGACCAGTGGGTGTGCGTTGAGTCCGTCCCTGCTGATCTGTTCCACGATCGCAGGCAGATGTTCTTGGACGAACGAGGTGGAGTGTGGGTTGGGCGGGGGCGTGTTGTTGCTCATGGACCTTCCGTGGATGGATGGGGTGCGATCTGAGTTGTGCATCGATGATGCAGGCCTGGCGTGGCGTCCTCGGTTGCGCGAGCTCGGCGCCGACCCGAAGTGTGGTGCAGTGCTGTAGAAAGGAAGACACCCCAAGCGTGAGGAGGAGAACATGAAGACGCATGCGTGTCCCGAGTGCGGGAGTCTCGCCTGGCTCCTGCTCGATCTGCACCAACCTGCGGATGCCATGGACCTGGATGCCTTTTTGGAGGCCGACTACGCCCACGTGTGCCAGGTGTGTGGGCACGTGCTGGGCGATAGTGTGGAAGAGATTTCAGGGGAGAGCTGTGCAGGGAAACGCGCTCGAGAAGTTGTGTCGTGCATCTTAGCTCCAGGTGCCTTTCGGAAGCCGCCCCGCTGTCGCCTTGGCCTAAATCTGCTATTTCGGCATTAGAGGCCACGTCCAGGTTTTTGGTTTCCACCGTTGGTTCGCCGTGAAGCATTCTCCTGGTGGCGTGTCGGCTTTTGCGGTTGAAATTTCTTCTGGGAAGTGGTTGTCTGCCGCTGAGTCTCTTGCTTGATGATTCTGTGCATTGCGGTCTTATAGGCGGCGAGGCCTTTTCTTGGTCCCACCGAAACCACAACGATGGCGGGTTTTTGTCGAACTACGGCGTCGCGGTATATCAGCCGGTAGCCGCCGTCTTGGTCGGCGCCCACCTTCGATTTCTTGCCATCAAGTGAATCTTTTCTGAATTGCCTGGTGGTTTCGGGGTCGGTCAGGTAGACTTTTTTGCATGAGTACTTCCCGAGTGTTGCTATTACATCTTGATCGAGATTGAAGCCCTCGATGGTCCCATTGGCAAGCTCGGTTAGTCGTTCCACGAGACTTATCTTTATCGCCTCCGGTAGCCTGGGAATATCATCCTCTTTGACTCCCGGATAGAAGGCTATTTGTTTCTTTTCCAAATGTCTCTCCTGTTGGTATTGGTCTTTGCTGGCTGGGGGTCTGCGGCAGTAGGTATTTTTATCAGTATCAGGTCACTTCTATGTGTATTTTTTTGGGGAGCTCTCGTTGATTGGCTGCTGTCGCCGAACACGTCATCGACATCCTGAGCAGTCATCGTTCCTGAACCGCCGCACGGACGAGCTCAGGCTTCGTTGAACGAGCCAGGGCGATTTTCATGCGCCTACCGTAGGGGGCCAGCGACGAGGCACCCCGCTCATGCCCACGCCGGGTCCGTCTCAGACGCTGGGCCCACTGCCCAGGCGGGGTCCACGTAGTCGAGCAGCTCTCGCTCCAACGCGGAACCGGGGACGCGGGAGAGCTCGGCCCCGCGCGCTGACTCCTGTCGGGCGTGAACCCCCTCGACCCAGGCCACGACCCGCTCGGGCGGAACGACGACTCCGCCGGTGCACCACCACACCTGGCCGTCGGCGTCGGCGGCCGACCACCCCTTCTCCTCCTCCCACAGCACCCGCAGTCCGCTCAGGCGCAGCAAGGAGCGGCGCAAACCAGTTGCCTCGGTCACGGTCCGCACCTGTTCGGGTGTGTGGCCGGCGTCGACGAGTGCGGTGTGGACCGCGGCTGTGTAGGGGGCGTGGTCGCAGCGCATGTGAGTACTTTCGTGTCGGGCGGGGCCGGAGTGGTGTTCCGGCCCCGCTGTGGAATCTAGAGGTCAGCGTCCCTGCCCTCGGCGTTCCTGGGCGGAGCGGGCCGAGGGCGAAGCGGCGCGTTGGGCGGAGGGGTCGGGCTTCTTGGGGCGCGGCTTGGCGGTGCCGGCTTTCTTCGCCGTTCCGGATCCTTCCTGGGGGCGGTTCTGCCGTGCCTGGTTGACCTGGGCTCGGCGCATGTCCCAGAGTTCCTCACGGCTGGGGTCCAGGCGCTGTGCCTGCTTGAGAGAGGCCAGCGAGGCCTGGAACTTGCCCTTGCGCATGAGGTGCCCGGCATTCTCGGCCGCCTGGTCGGCCCGCACGACGTTGGTGGCGTGCTCCCAGTGGTAGGCGCGGGTGGGATCGAGCCGCTGTGCGTGGGCCAGGTGCTGTAGCGCGGAGCTGTAGTTGCGGGCCTGGCGTTCCCGGCCTGCCTGCTGGAAGGCTTCGGTGGCCGCCTGCCAGTCCTGCTTGTTGACCGTGGGCTCATGGGGGGCGGAGGCGGGCTGGGTAGCAGCCGCACTGGGCGTGCTCGCGGCGCGGGTGGGTGGGGCCGTTTCGGGGGCGGACACCGTCTTCGCGGCCGTCGCTCCCGCCAGGTGTGCGGCGCGTTCGTTCTCGGCGCGCGCCGCGGGGGCGGGCGTCGGCGTGTCCGCCGTGGCGGTGGGGGCCGGGGCGCCGCTTAGCTTCGCGTACAGCTCTCGCAGGGAGGAGGAGTCGACCTTGGCTCCCTCGGCAGAATCTCCCAGGTGCGCCCGGAAGTGCTCCAGCGCCTCGATGGCGCGGGTCGGTTCTCCGTTCTGGGCCAGGGCCATGGCGCGGTGCTCTGCCAGGGGGACGAGCTGTTGCAGGGTGGTGCGCTGCTCGGTGACCGAGGGGCCGGGCACCAGCCAGATCGGGTCTTCGCTGGCACCGAGTTCCTCGCGTCGGTCCAAGATCTCGGGGTTGACGTCAGCGGCTGCTTCGGGGTCGATCGTGCGCAGCGCCAGATAGAGCTGGTTGAGCCGCTCGGATCGCTCCTCGGGGGGGCCGATGGGGTTGTGGTACTGGTCGTTGAGGGTCTGGGCCAGGGCGGAGCTGGCCCGGTAGTGGTCATCGGTGCCAGCGGTGGTGTTGAGGGCCCAGTTGAGCAGTGGTCGGTACTCGGGAGGGGCGTAGGGCAGTTCGGTCTGGGCCTGCCAGTAGGCGCGCTCGTTGGGGGAAGGCGCCGCGGCGTAGGCCTCCTGGTACAGGCGGTGCGCCTCCACCACCAGCCCGGCCTTCTCCAACCGGTGGATCTCCCGGTGCGGGGAGTTGAGCGAAGGCCACCCTGCTCGCGTGTGCGGGTACAGGTCCGCTCGTTCGTAGGGAGAGTCCTGGAAAGAGGGGCGCAGGTGGGTGAGGTGGTCGCGGGCCAGGACCTGGGCCGCGACCACCACCTGTGCCAGCGCGGGGTGCCGGGTCCCTGCGGGGGTGATGGAGGTGGCGTGGGCGAGGCCGTACCGCAGCGCCCACAGCTCACGTTCCACCAGGGCCTTCTCGCCCTGGTCGGGGGTGCTCTCCAGGGCGCTCTCGAGGAGGGTTTCCATGTCGTGCCAGGCGCCGGAGCGGACCATGGAGGAAGTCAGGCGGCCCAGCCCGATGAACTGCTCGAGGCGGCCGGCGCCGACCTCGTCGTTGCGGGCGATCGACTCGAGTTCCTCCGCGCCGAGCCCGTGCAGCCGACGCGCCTCCTCGTCGGGCGCCTGGGGCAACAGGGTGCGGTCCGTGGCGGGCAGGGGCGGCAGGGGGCGCACCCGGGCACCCTCGGCATCGGTCAGGGCGTCGAAGCTCAGGGGCAGGGTGATCAGGCCGTCTTCGTCGGGGGAGAGCCCGACGAAACCGTCCGGAGTATCGAGGTCGATCTCCCGGCGGCCAGTCTGCTGGTTGAAGCCCTCTCCGAAGCGGGGCCAGTCGGGCAGGGCCGGCAGCCCGTAGGGATCGCCTTCGGCGGCCTTCCAGTGGTCCACCAGGTGTCCCAGCTGTTCGGGGGTCATGCGCACTCGCCCCTGCTCGCGCAGGTCCTTGGGGGGCAGGTAGTAGGCGGGGTAGGACGCACGGGTCGCGGCCACGTGCGCCTGAACGGGGATCTCCCCCGCCGCCAGGCGCGGGGTCCGCTCGAAGTGCTCCGCGGGGGCCGGCTGCGACCAGCTGGGCTGGGGTTGGAAGGTGTGCTGCTCGCGCACCTGGTCGACCTGGGTGCGCGTGGCCTGGGCCGCCTCGGGGGCGATCTCGCTCAGCGCCTGCTGAAGCATGTGCGCGTGCAGCGCGTGGAGGGCCGCTTCCTGTGGATGCGGCGCCCCGGCGTCCGGCAGGCCGCGGTGCAAGGTGAGCTGGGTGTTGACGGCCTGGGCCAGGGCCTGGACGGACTGTTCGCGCTCTTGGCTGTCGGCAGGCGACTGGGTGGCCTGGTGCAGCAGGTGACGGTACTGGACGGGCACGTGGATCAGTTCGTGCTGGGCGGCCCAGAAGTTACGCTCGCCCGGATTGGCCGCCTGGTGCGCGGCGGTGCGGTACAGATCAGCTGCCACGGAGGGCAGTCCAGCCTGTTCCACCGCCAGGATCGGCTCCAGAGTCGACATGGCCCAGGGTGCGAACAGGACGGCGGGAGTGTCGGGAAAGAGTGACTGGCGTTCGAAGGCCCCCTGGTGCAGGGTGGGGTGGGAGTGGTCGAGCCGTAGGCGAGCCTGGCTGTGCACCGCGCGGAGGACGTGGGGGAGCGCGTGTTCGTCGGCGGTGTTCAGGAGGCCCGGGGCGACCCTGACCGCGTAGCTCAGAGCCCACTGCTCGCGCTCCCAGATCTGCGCCTCGGCCGGGTTCGTCGCGTTTTCGAGGGCGCGCTGGAGCACATGTTCGGCGTGCTGCCAGCGGCCGTCCTGGAGGAGGGAGCTCACCTGGGCGGTGATCTGGGAGACCTGCTCCAGGCGTTCCACCCCGGTCTCGGGTTGGGTCGTATAGGCCTGGACCGCCTGATCGGCCCAGTCGGCGGAGCTGTAGGGCATCTCCTCCAGATCGAACTGGGGCGCGGTCTCGGGCAGAGGGAGCGGACCAGTGGGTTCGGGCAGGCTCGGGAGATGCAGGAGCGAGCGCCCGTCGGTGTCGGTCAGGCCGTCGAAGCCGAAGGGGACGGTGATCAGGCCCTGGTCGTTGGCGTCCAACCACACGAGCCCACCGGAGCGCGAACCGGTCACCGCGGCGGGGTCCTCCCTGCCCTCTACCACGGGGAAGCGCGGCCACTCGGGCATCTCGGGGGCGGCGAAGGGGTCGGGATCCGCCTCGCTGAGAACCTGGCGAAGCTGGCCGAGGGTCTCGCGTGTCATCCGAATACGCCCGGGCTGGTCCGGGGACGCGGAGGGCAGGTAGTAGGCGGGGTAGGAGCCGCCGGTCGCCACCGAGTGCGCCTCGATGAGCATCTCGCCGTCCTCCAGTTCCGGCTCGACGTCGTCTCGGGGCGTCTCGGAAGCAGGCGTCTTCGCCACGGTGGGCCCTTCCGCGGTAGGGGTCGGTTGGTGCAGCAACTCTTCCAAGGACACGCGCAGGCGTGCCAGATCCGCATCGGAGAGTTCCGATGCCGGTACGGCAGCCTCCACCTGTGAGAACAGCTCCATGACGCGGGTACGGTCGACCCGCACCTTTCGCAGCTCGACGTCGATCTCCTGGCGCAGCTCATGCGCCCGCTGCTCACCCCGGGTTCGCAGCGCAGCGAGCTGGGAGGCGAACGGCAGGGCAGCGGCCTCGGTGCCCGGATCGACGGTTCCCGCCTGGACCAGGCGGCCCTGGAGGTCGGTGATGGTGGCGACATGGGAGCGGAACCGCTGGTCCTCCTCGGCCTGGGAGGCCAGATTGTCCACGTGCGTGGTGAGCGCTCGGCGCACGACCTCGTTCATCTGCTCCCCGTCCGAGTGCACTGGCGTGCTCTGCGCGTGCGCCAGTGGCCCAGGGGCCTGGGTGTGCAGGTGGCCCTGACTTCCTCGGTCCTGGTCCGGCTCTGCCGCCTCGCCCGGTTCCTGGGACCCTTCCGGCGCGAGGGCAGCGGAGGGGGCCCCTTCCAGCGCCGACGATGCCTGCGGCTGGGCCGAAGGCGCCGACGGTGCGGCGGCGAGTTCGTCGATGCTGGCCAGGGACCCGCGTACGACCTCATCGCGGCCGCGCGTGATGGCCACATAGGCCAGCCGGAGTTCGCCGACACGGTCCTCGTCGACCTGCCCCTCGGGCAGGTCCGCTTCCGGCGGGAGGGTGAAGTCCAAACCGATGCGCACCCGGCGCCACTCCAGGCCCTTGGCCTTGTGCGCGGTGCACACCACCACGTCCGGGTCGGCGTCGTCCATCTGCCCCAGCAGCTCGAGCATCCGACCGATGCCGTCTTCGTGGTCGTAGGACTCCACCAGCTTGACGAACGTCGCCAGCTGGCCCAGGTCCTCGGGGTGCTCGTTGGCCTCCTTGACCACCTGCCCCCAGGACTCGAACCGCATCAGATCCAGGTGGGAGGTGCGCTGGCCCGCTTGCAGGGACTGGGCGGCGCGGATCAGCGACGCCAGCTCCTCGGTGCCACCCTGGATCGCGACCCGGCGCCCGGCACCCAGTTCGGCGACCGCGGCGCTGAACGCCCCGGCGTTGGTGCGCACGAGCACGGCGTCGGCCTGGTCCAGGTCGCCGTCGTGGACCACCGAGTCCATAGCGGGGTTGCCGCGCAGGCGGAAGTCTGCGCCCAACTCCGCCAGCACCTTGTTGGCCTCATCGGCTACCGCTTGCCCGTACCGGAAGGACTGCGTGAGCGTGAGCGTCTCGTCGAAGTCCTGGTTCTCCAAGGCCTTGCCAGGGCCCCGGAAAGCGAAGATGGCCTGATGGGGGTCGCCCACATGCAGCTGCTGCATGTGCGTCTGATCCTGCAGGATCGCTTGGAAGATCTGGGACATGTCCTGGGCTTCGTCGATGACGAGGAAGTCACCGACGGTGATGCGTGCCCCGGACAGGTGCCACAGCTTGACGTAGGTGTCGTGCCGGAAGCGCAGCAGGGTGCCGTGGGGGTCGCACATGTCGTCCCAGGCCCGGGACAGGTGCGGCTCCAGTGCGCGTTGCACCAGCTTGAAGGCCTGGTCGTTCATGCCCGGAGGGCGTTTGATGTGCTGGACGCCGATGGTGGTGTCGGCGCTGAGCTCGAAGGTCTCCACCGCGCGGTTGAGCAGGCGCGCCAGGCCGCGCGCCTCCAGGACTTTCTTGTCCGCCAGGACCAGGGTCTTCAACCCCAGCCGGCGGGCGACGACATCCCAGTCGGGGGTGGCTTCGCCTTGGAGGCGGCGCTCGAAGGGCCGACCCACGGCGCGGCGCGCCAGGGCGTGCATGGTGGCGACCTGCACGGGCACGTGGGCGAGTTTGCGTCCGGCGTCGAGGGCGTTGGCCCGACCGAACACCACCAGGGTGCCCTTGCGGCCGTCGGCTGCCAGCTTCTCGGCCACCAGGGTCATCGTGGTGGTCTTGCCGGTGCCGGCTCCGGCGATGATCCCCAGTTTCTTGCGCTGGCTGGCCGCGGTGATGATGGCCTGCTGTTCCGGGGTGGGGGCGTGGCGCTCACCGGTGGGGGGCGTGACCACCTCCACCTCGGTGCGCGGCTGGGGCTTGCCCGCGTTGGGGCCCCGCTTGGGGGTCCACCAGGTGTGGCGTGAGACCTTCAGCAGAAGGTCCTGTACGCGCTGGCCCTCGGCCAGGCCAGGATCCTGGTCGAGGTAGGCGACCAGTTCGCGGCTGTTGTCGGTGCGGTAGACCACCATCCAGGTGCTGGGATCGCCGGGCTTTCGAGGGGGAAACTCGCGGATCCGGTGCACCTGGGCGGTGGGCAGGCGCAGTACGTCGAAGGGCTCTCCCACGTGCCCGGTGGAGGAGATGGTCATCGGCGTGGTCACCACCTCCGGTGCCGGTACCATCTCCGGCTCCGGTGCCTTCGGCGGCGGTGGGCCAACGCGGCTGTCCTGCTCCGGTGCGGTGCTGGCCTCCGCGGGCTGGGA
This sequence comes from Nocardiopsis sp. NPDC006198, assembly GCF_040613895.1. Classification (NCBI taxonomy): domain Bacteria; kingdom Bacillati; phylum Actinomycetota; class Actinomycetes; order Streptosporangiales; family Nocardiopsidaceae; genus Nocardiopsis; species Nocardiopsis sp. NPDC006198. The sequence goes on from NZ_JBEXSY010000008.1 coordinate 28,446, forward strand.
GCCGATGAGCTGTTCGGGGGCGGCTGTGCCGTTCGTGGGGTTGGTGTCGGCGGCCTCGGTCGTGCCAGCCGGGGCGGTCGGCTCCACCGCAGGTGCCGACGCCGTGGTGAGCTCGTGTGCGGATCGCACCGAGGCAGCGGAATCGGGCTCGCCCGCCCCGGGCGCCGCCTGGGCGGTGGCGGCCAGGGCCTGGTGGGCGCTCTCGCTCACCACGAGCAGCCCCTCGGTCTCCAGCTCACCGATCAGCTCGAGCATCCGTGCGCGGTAGGTATGAGCCTTGACGCGGGGGCGCGAGGCACTCCAGCCCTGCGCCTGTTCGTCGTAGGCATAGCCGAAGGGCCTGCCCCGCAAGATGTCGACCGCGGCTTGGAAGTCGCCTTCAGCGGGAAGGCGCACCAGGGAACTGGTCGAGACGCCGTCGTAGTCGATGCGCACCGCACCCCGGAGCGCCTCGGGGTCATGAGCGAAGCGGGCCAGGCCGCGCACGTGCATGCGCGTGGGCCACCCTTCGGGGTCGGCGTTGTCGGCCTGGTTGCACAGCCCGCCGACGCGCTGGGAGGCGGCGGGGTCGGTCTCCACCCACTCCTGCAGGGCCTGGGTCAGTTCCTGGCGGGCCTGCGGGTCCTGCGGGTCGGCCTTGAGCCTGTCCAGGGCGTGGTTGGCGCGCCGCTGCTCCCTCGGCTCTTCGTCGAGAAGCCGGTAGGCCTCCCGGCTGATGACAGAGTGACCGTCCAGGCGCAGCTCGGACAGGGCGGCGCGGGCCCACTTCAGACGGGTGGGCTCCTTCCAGTCCTGCAACTGCCACACGCCGCTCTGTTCGTCCTTGGCCGGGGCGAACTTGTTGGCGCGCAGCACCCTCTGCAACTGCGGGTCCTCGGGGACGTTGTGTACACGGGTACGGCCGACCGGGTCGTGGTCCAGGTGCACGGCACGCTCGGGCAGAGCCGTGTCCATCCCTGCCGCCGCCAGCGAGTGCAGGGTCAGCCGGTCCAGGGCGTGCGCGGAGTCCAGGGCAGGGTCGTCAGCCCGGCCCACCAGGTCCATGACCTCGGAGAAGCGGCGGTAGTACACGAGTGTGCCCAGGTGGTCGTTCAGGGCCCGACGCAACTGGACCCGCTCACGGGAATGCAATCGAGCCGTCCCGCGCAGGGCGGTCAGAGTGTGTTCGGCGCCGGCCAGGGGCTCGGCCACCCACGAGGGCATCTCCGCGGCGGGCTCGGGGGCGGGTGCCGAGGCAGCGGCGGCCGGGGGCGAAGCCGCAGCGCGGGCACTGGGCTCCTGGCCCGGCGCCGCCGCCTGCTCGGCGTTGTCGAGGTCGTACTGCTTGGCCACCTGCGCGCTGACGAAGGGCACCTCGTGGGTCTCGAAGTCCTCGGTCAGGCGCCGGTAGAGCATGGACAGGCGGATGCTGGGACGGGTCGGGAAGTGCAGCTCGGCCGAGGGTCGCCACCGCCCCTGGCCGAGGGGGACCATGTCGTGGGTGGCCAGCACCATCCGTGCGTCTTCATGTTCGGGCCCGTCCCCGACGCCTTCCACACGCAGGGCGCGTGCGTCAGTGAAGACCATGCGCACGGCTTCCGGCGGCACCTGGCCGGTCGCGGCCAGCGAGCGGTCCCGGGGTGTCTGCCGTTCGGCCCTGCCCAGGGGGTCGATCGCGTTGGCCATCCGCGAAAGCACAACCACCGCCTGGTGGTCCTCGGCTTGCACCAGGGCGGACATCTGGGCGGTCAGCTGGCTGCGCGCCCGGCGTGCGCGCGGGAAGTCGCTGGCGTCCAGGGCGCGGGCGACCTCCTCGAGGTGGGGCAGGGCACCTCGCACACCTTCCTGGTCCTGCCAGGAGGGCATCAGGACGTACAGCAGCCCTTCCACGTCCAGGTGGGCGCACTGGTTCCACAGCTGCCGTGCCAGGCGTGCCCGACCCCCCTCGTGCTCGGGGCCCTCGAGCTTCGGCAGGCGCTCGGCCAAGGTCTGCACACGCTGCGCGGAGACTTCCAGGAGCCGTTGGCGAGCCTGTTCCACCGGGTGCTCGTCCTCAGCGCCCAACTCGGCGGCGTTCAGCCGGTAGGCGTCCTCCATGTGCTCGCGCAGTCGTCGCTCGGCTGCGCGGAAGTCGCCCTTCCCGGTCAGGGACCGGGCCTCGGCCAACACCTCCTCGCGCCGGCCGTTCAGCTCCTGTGCCTGGTGTTCCAAGCCCGCCCGGTTCAGGTGTTCTGCGTGCGCCAGGGGCATACGCGGGTGTGGGCGCAACCCCACGGTGTCCAGCGCCGCCAACGCCAGGCCCAGAGTCTGCTCACGACGGGCCAGGGGCCACTCGGCGGGCAGACGGAGCACATGGGCGTGCTCTGCGGGGGAGAAACCGAACCGGGCCAGCGCCTGCGTGGTGGCCGAATCCGCCCTGAAGGTGCCAGAGACAGTGGTGTGGTCCGCGGTGTGGTCGAACACCAGCGCCCGCGCCACCTCCGATTCGCCGGGATCGGTGTAGAGGATCCGCGCCCGGGCCGCTTCCCGCTCCCAGGCGCCGACCGGATCGACAGCGTTGGCCTGGGCGAACAACTCCTCCACGAACCAGGAGTCGAGGGCGGGGCCCGTTTCCTCGAGCGCGTGCAGGAGTTGGGCGCGCTCGGCCGAGAAGTCCGCTCCTGGCGTGGTGACCCTGGCATCCAGGGCAGCGATGGCCTCGCGGATCCGGCTGTCGGCGGCCTGGTCGTCCTGGGATGCGGACGTGGGATTCGTGGAGAGGCTCTGCTCCGCGGCCGGTGCCGCGGGCTCAGGGCTGGCGTCCGCGGAGGGGACGGCGGCCGCGAACTGGCGCAGCTCCTGGGCGACCTCGTCGGTGAAGGGACTGTAGGAGGCCAGGGAGTCCGGTCCCGCCATGCGCTCGTAGTCGGCGTAGAGCCGGGCCGCGTGGGCGGTCTCGCCCTCGGAATAGGCCTGTGCGATCTGGGACCGCAACCGCCGCCCCGAGCGCTCTGAGACCTCGGCCTGAATCTCATAGCGCAGCGACAACAGCGCCTGGGAATCCCCCACCTTGGCCCCATGGTGCTTGACCTGGGAGTTGAGATGGTCCAAGCCCGACCACCGGTGGTGGAAGTCGTCGATCGCGGTGGCCGCCTGGTGCAGCTCTCCCGCATCGAACAGCCCTTGGGCGACGGGCACGGTGGCCTGGAACTCGGCCCAGTACCGTTGGGCGACTACGCCGGACCGCTCGAGGTCGGTCAGGAACAGCTCCCGGCCGCCCAGGTCCATCTCCGCCGCAGCCTTGGTGAACTCGCCCCGCTGCCAGTAGTGGTCGAAGGCGCGCTGGGCGTGGGCCTGCAGATGCTCGGCGCCGCCGGCTTCCCGACTGAACGCCTCGTCCAGGGCGCGGGTCTCCTCGCGGCCCAACTCGGGAAGCCCGGCCCGGGCGTACTCATAGCCAGCCGTCAGGTCGCTGTAGGCGTGCAGCCACTTCCGGGCTGCCTCCGGGTGGTTGTCCAGCCTCAGGGACCGCGCCTCGGCCAAGGCCTGTTCGACGGTGGGCGGGGCCAGGTCGGCGCGGGTACGCCGGGCCCAGGTGTAGACGAACACACGGTCGTCCACCGAGGGGCGACCCGCCCACGGCGCCGCCGGCGAGGAGGCCTCACTGCTGCGAACCTCCGAGCCGGTGAACGGCGAGGTGCGGTAGGGGGACCTCTCCATGAGGCGGTCCAGTGCGTCCAGGTCTTGCCAGGCAGTCAGGGCGACCTGGTGGGCCCAAGCGCGGCGGGCCCGGACCGTGGCTGCGTCCAAGGGCACCTGCTCGCCGGGCAGGGCCAGGTCCTTCTCCTCGATCGGGAAGGCGGGGGTGTGCTCGGCATTGGCGTAGGGCAGGGTGATGCCCCGTTCGCGCATCCGCTCGACCACGTCCTCGGGCAGCGGCCTCCTGAGACGCATGTGCTCATGCGCGTCGTCCCAGGCCCGGGTGTTCTGGGACAGGCTGCGCCCCCGCCAGAACAGTTGCAGGTCATCGGGGGCCGCCACGACGGCGTCGAGCATGCGCTCCCCGGCCCGCTCGAGCATCCGCGCGGACTGCTGCTTCGGCTGCTGAGTGTGCCAGGCCAGCAGGTACCGGGCATGGAGATCGGCGCGGATCTTGCTGGCGAAGTCGTCGCTGGCGATCACCTGCTGGGGACGTTTGAGTGCCAGCGCCAGGGCCCGGTGGTGGCGCGCCCACAGCTCGTACTCGCCCGGTGTGCGGCACGCCTCTCCCAGGGAATCGAGCACGCGCACGGCCTCACTGTGCGATCCCTGCTCGACCAGCTCGCTCACCTTGTTGCTGCTGGTGAGCCAGAAGGCAGCACGCGCCACAGGCTCCTCGGGGGGCGAGAGCAGCTCCTGGGCCACCACCGGGGGCACGTCCAGGCGTGCGATCTGCGGTGTGGCCAGCAGACGATGCAGGTTCTCGTCGTCGCGTCCGGGCCAATCGAGCCGGTCCCCGGCCGGGTGGGGTTCGCGCAGCGCCACCCCGCCCCAGGCCCGGTCCAGGACGAACATGTCCTGCTCATCGGGGTCCAGGCGCACACCCTGCTGGGCCTGGTCGCCGAGCTGGTGCAGCAAGTAGCCGTCGGAGTGCTCGTTCCTGGACAGCACGAACGTCGGGAACGGGCCCTCTGCAGGCCAGTTGGTGACATGGGAGGCCAGATCCACGTCCAGCTGCTCCATGGTCGCCCGCGACAGGCGCACCTGGGAGGCGCTCGGATCGCGCAGGAGGTCGACCTGCCCGGGATAGGTGCCGCCGGTGGCCACCAGGTGCAGGTCGACCTGCAGCGGGGTGGACAGCTCATCGCGCAGCCGCATCATCTCCTGCGGCAGCGGCAGGCCGGCCTGCTCGACCCGGCTGACCAGGTCCAGAGCGGTGGCCGGGGTGGTGTCGGTGAGCAGACGTCGGACCGCGGCGGTGAACCGTTCCTCGACGTCGGCCGCAGGGTGGGAAGACCACCGGTAGGCGGCCAGGTCCGCACGCCGGTAGGAAGGGTGGTTGCGTGCGTCGGCGGCCTCGGCCCGATCCTGTCCGCGGACGCTGGAGATGGGCAAAGACTGGCCGATCTCGTGGCGGCGCCGCCAGTGGGCGTAGGTCATCCGCGGCTGGTCGACCTCACCCAGGTAGGCCAGGGCCTGGCCCACCAGCGCGGTGCGCTCCTCCAGGTCCAGGCGGGCGGGCAGCGCCAGCATCCCGGCGCCGGTCTGCGGCCCGAGCCGGCCGTGGTCCTGTCCAGCGGTGAAGTGCAGCTCCTCCAGGCGCCTGCGCACGTCCGAGCCCACCGCCGAGGGCACATACACGCGCGTGTGCCTGTCGGTGTGGTCCACCACCACAGCGGCGGTGAACCCGAGCGCGGCGCTGGTCGGCAGAGCCCACTGGGAGCGGTCTTCCTCGCGCTCCCACGCCCCAGCGGGGTCATGGCGGTTGGCCAGGTCCAGCACGGACAGCGCCCGGTCGCTCGCAGCCGAGGCCCGCACCTGCCCGGCCAGTTCCCGGGCCGCCGTGCGTGCGGTGGGAGTGGCTGCGTCGGCGAGGGCCTCGGCGGCGGTGTGGGCGCGCTGTGCCAGCTGCTCACCCTGCTTCGTCCTCAGCTGGGTGGCGGGGGCCGTGCGCTGATGCTCCTGCCACGCTGCGTGCTGCTCGTTCGTGATGACGGGCACACCCAACTCCTCGAGCTGGCGCATAACCTCCTCCACCAGTTCCCGCTGCTGACCGGGCGGCACAGGCCTGTCCAGCGCGTACTGGGTCCAGGTCGGGCCCACCTGCTTGACCAGGGGCGGAGTGGACAGGATCGCGAGTGAGTCGTCGACCGGGTAGGGGGAGCGGAGGGGGAACGCACTGTAGGGGTCGACGACGAAGCGCGGTATGACGGGCCAGTCGCTCTGCTCGTGGTCGTTGGGGAACAGGACGATGGAGCGTACTTTCTCCCGCTCCCACCGTCCGTGGGGGTCGGCCTGGTTGGCGTCCTTGACCAGGCGGTAGAAGCCCTCAGGCGAGAGCTCCGCGGCTGCCTGCGGCAACAAGCCCAGGAGCCGGTCGCGCAGCCAGTCCCGCTCGACGGTGGCTTTTTCCAGGTGGGCCAGAACCTGGCGAGACCGCGCGGCGGCGGTGCTCTCCTGCGGCGGAAGTTCCATCTCCAGCGCCGCTCCCAGGTAGGTGCAGTGCAACTGGTTTCGGGTCAGCTGTACCGCCCCGCCGAACTCCGCATACACGACCTCGCGCACGCTGGAGCCGAAGAATGCCTGCCAGCCTTCATCCAGGGTCCCGTTCAGGCGCAGCATCTCCAGGTTGCGGGAAAAAAGCGGCGCCTCTCGCACGTAGTCCAGGCGCCCATGGGCGTGCAGCTCCTGGATGCGCGCGCTCAAGGCCGCCTCCACCACCCGGCGCAGAGGTTCGGCCTGCTGCTCCCACACCTGCGCCAGAGCGAACTCCGGCTCCGGGACCAACTCCTCCAGCGCCTGCCAGGTCTGGGCGAGCCGGTCTGCCAGCTGCTCTCCCTGACCCAGGTCGGACTGGTACAAGGACCTGTTGGTGAAGCCGGCGCCGGTGTTACGCCATCCCAGCCGGGCGAGTTCATCGAGTACCTGCGCGGGGGCGTTCTCGGGCATGGCCAGGTGCACCAGGCCGGCGGTGTCCATCTGGTCGGTGTCGAAGACCATGACCCGCGGGAGCTCGGTGTGCTCGAGCTCGGACAGGACCATGGCGCTGCGGTGGCGTTCGCGCTCCAGCCGTCCCTGGGGGTCGATCCGGTTGGCCTCACGCATCACCTGCAGCGCCGGGGCGGTTCCTCGCAGGCGTTCGATCTCGGTCATGTGCTGCAGCAGCGGGCCGCGCGTTCGCACACGCTCGGGACCGTCCAACGCCTCGAGCAGCTCACGGGTGCGCTCCCGCAGGTGCTCCGGGGAGGGGGCCTGTGCAGCATGTTCGGGCTGCGGGGCGGGCGGGCTCTCGGCCCTGGCAACCATGGGGGCGCCCTCCCGCTCCGGAGCGTCCTGGTGTGGAGTCCGCGCCGGCTCCGGCGCGGACTCCACCGCGACCTCCGACCTCAGCGGCAGGTCGCCGTCACGGACCCGGCCCTCCAAGGATGTGCGCAGGGAGCGCACATCGCGCACGTCCTCACCCTGGGGGTGCTGTCCGGTGAAGTCCTCCAGCAGCCGCAGCAGCTCACTGGGACGGGCCCCCTCCCGCTTGGCCTTCTGGTAGCGCAGGCGGGCCTTGCCTCCCAGGGCGCGGGCCTCCTCCATGATGTCCTCGCGTACCCCGGACAGCCCGAAAGCCTCCTGCGAGTTGACCGAGGGCATCAGCTGCCCGAACTCCAGGTGTTTGCGGATCGCCTGCAGCGCCGACTTGTGCTGGGCCTGCCCGGCCAGCTCCTCCACCTCACGATGGGCCTGGACGATCATCTCCTTCAGGCTCACGTCCTGGTTCACAGCGGCATCGGCGTCCGCTGCCAGGGCCTGGAAGCGGCTCTCGGTGATGTGGGGGACGCCCGACCGGTCCAACAGGCTGATCAGCTGGCCCACCCGTACGGTGCGCACCTCCAGGCTGGTGGTGGAGTTCAGGTACCACAGGTGCTTGGCGTCGTTCCTGCGCCCCTTGGAGAACTTCGCCTCCTTCAGGGCTTGGCCGGCGGGGGAGTCCCAGGCGATGCCCGCCCTGTCCTCCAGGCCCAGAACGTGGGTGCCCGCCTCGGTGTGAACAATCCTGACCAGGTTCGCAGCCTGCGGCAGCGCCGAGAAGAGCATGCGCGAGCGCAGTTCCTCGTGGTGCCAGGCCCGGGCCGGATCGCGGTGGTTGGCGTGCTCGATCAGAGCCAGGGCTGCGGTCCCGTGGTTGTTCGCCCACAGGGTGAACAGCTCCGAGGTGAACAAGGCTCCGCGGTGGGAGGAGACCGCGTCGCGGTTGCGGTCCTTGGTTTCGCGTTCGTACACGGTGCTGGTGCCCAGCCGGCCGAAGGCCCGGGCCCACACCGGCGCCGGGGGTTGGGGCTGGGGCAGCAGCTGGTTGTCGGCCGGAACGCGCAGCAGCCCTTCCAGCATCTGCCCCCGCAGCTGCTCGCTCGCCTGTGAGGTGTCGGCGCCGCGGGCCCGGCCCAGCGTGATCAGCTCGTCAGCGCTCTGCCACAGGCCGGCGTGCATGAGCTTGAGGAGGGTCGTGCGGAACGGCGTGCGGTAACCGACGGCGGGCACACCGGGAGCGGACAGCGCCTGGTCGGCTGCCTCGAAGGCCAGGCGCTCCATGTCGGGGTCGCCCGGTCCGTCGGCGAGCACGTGCCACGCCAGCTCACGCATCTCCTCGTGCCTGTCGGCGTCAAGTGAGGTGTAGGCGGACACACCCTGGGGGTCCACGCACCGGGCGCCCTGCAGCAGCCGCCAGGCCGGCCCCCACCGGCCCTGGTCAAGGCGCGCCTGCACTTCCAGGCGCACCTGGGCCCGGACCCGCTCGTGCTCGGCGCCCGTGCGCTCTCCGGAACGCCAGTGCGCCCAGGAGGAGGTCAACTCCGCGACCAGGGCACGGTCCTGTTCGGCCTCGGCGGAGTCCAGCTCCAGGGAGACCGGGGTGCGGGGGCCCGGTTCCCGGGACAGCAGCACCGGTGGGGTCTCCTGGGAGGACTCAGCCTCCACGGGAGCCGGCGGGTCCTGCTCCATCCGCTGCCGGGCGAGTTTCTCCTCGCCTTGGGCCAGAGCCGTCTCGATCTCGGAACGGCGCAGGTGCGGACACTCCACCAGCATGCGCCGCACCCCCTCCACCTGGCCGGCCAGGTCGGCCTTGCCGTACTCCTCCTTCAGCGCAGCGTGATGTTCCTTGCCCTGGTCCATCAACTCCTGGCGCAGTGGCCACAGCTCGTGCTTCTTGGCGTCACCCAGCCCCTGCCACTCGCGCTGGCCCATTAGCTCCAGCTCGGTCCAGTGGGCCTCGATCGCCTCCACCGCATCACGCAGTCGGCCACCCTCGCGCAGAGCCGTGACCGAGGCGCGCACCTGGGGTGTGCGCGCCTCGACCACAGCCAGGCGCTCCTGGCGGGCCTGCCAGGCGGCGTTGTCACGTGCACGCCGACGCTCCTCGTTCTGCGCGTGGGTGATCAGCCCCACTCCGGCCTCATCGCACGCAGCCACCAGGGCGTTCAACCGGTCCGCGGCCTTGTCGGATCCCAGGTTGCCGGGCAGCGAGTACATGCCGGAGGAATCGGACCTGCGCTGGGAGAACTTCAGCTCCTCCAGGGTGTTCCACAGGGCGGCGGGGACCTGGTCGGCCTCCACCAACAGCCTCACCGTGACCGGTCGACCCTCGCGCACCTCCAGGATCGGAGCGCCCTCGTCGTAGCGCTCGACGGGATACAGCGCGACCGAGCGCATCTCCTCGCGCTTCCACGCGCCCCCGGGGTCGGCCCGGTTGGCCAGGACGAACATCTCCGCCACACCGCCGCGGTCGATGCCCGGCTCTGCCTCGACCGCGGCCAGGGTGTTGTCGAACCCGACACGGGCCTGGTTGAGGTTGAACCTCTGCGCTGAGCGGGGTGCCCCGCCCTGCAGGGCACGCAGCTGCTCGATGGCCTCGCGCACCGGGGTGAAGACATCCCGCACGGGTGCGGTGGCGCGCTCGCGGGCACCACCCTGCTCCAGCGCGTACATGAGCCCGTGCTCACCCGCAGGGACCAGGTCCGCCACATCGTGGCCCACGCGTGCGGCGATCTGCTCCAGCGTCAGGTGCGGGCACTTCTGCCAGTAGGCCCCGGCCAGGTGGTAGCGGGCGTCCTCGTCGTGCGCAGACAGGGCGGCAAGCTCGTCGTTGAGCTCTGCCTCGTTGCGAAAGCCCGTCGCCATCAGGTCCAGATGCAGGGCGAACGGTTCCTCGTTGAACGTCTCCTCCACTCGGGCGGTGGAGCGGCGCAGCTCCAGGTGCTCCAGCACCAGATGCACCGCCCGGCGCACCTCGTCACTGCCCATCAGGGCATTGACCTGCTCGCGCAGTTGCGGTTCCTGCTGCACCAGCGCCGCGTACTCCTGCACCCGGTCGCGCTTTTGGAGCCAGTGGAACACGTTGACGCGGCTGACCGGCTCGTCCAGGGCGTCCAGGGCCATCAGGGTGCTGGCCAGCCCGGCCTCACGCTGCGCCTGGAGGTCGGAGTCGGTATCCGTTTCCAGGGTCAGCCACGGGTCCAGCGGGCCGCCCATGCCGTGCCACCCGTGCTCGGCCAGCAGCCGGCGCACAGGCTGGGGGGTGTGCACGGACACATACACCCTGAAGGTGTTTCCGTGGTCGCTGAAGGCCAGCAACGGCGGCTCAGCGGTGTCGTCCTGGTTCTCCAGTGCCCACTGCGTGCGCAGGCTCTCCCGTGCCCAGGCGTGGGCCGGGTCGATCTCGTTGGCCGCGGCCAGGACTTGTCGCGCAGGCTCCGCACCCAGGGTCTTGGCGACCTCCTTGGCCAGGCCCTCCACCTGCCACCGACCACTCCGAAGCGTGTGCCCGAATCCCCCTCCCAGGTTCTCGACCGCAGCGTAGGCATTGCGCAGCACCGTGATCTGGTCGGCGGAGGCCTCAAGGCGGACCCGGATCTGGTCCTCGTCCAGGTGCGGGCAGGACCGGCGGTAGCGGCGGGCGAGTTCCTCGCGCTGATCAGGGGAGAGCTCCGCACGCTTCCCAGTCTCTTGGTCCAGGGCGCGCTCGTTGCGCCGTGCCTGGATGAGGACCTGGGAACGCAGGCGTCCGACGGGCAGCTCGGCGAGTTCGGCCTCGGGCAGGGGGTCCTCCGCGGAGCGCAGCTCCGCCACGCGCGCGGCGATCTCCTCCCACGCCTGGTGGAGATTGTTGTCGGCAAGGAGGTGGTGCACACGCTCGCGCAGATCCGCGTCGGTCTGCTCCCAGCCCTGATCGGCTCCTTCGCGGCCGCTCAGGGCTCGCTCACGCAGCCGTTCGTAGTGGGCGGTGCGCATCCGTTCCACGCCCGCGTGTTCGTCCAGGTCACGAAGGAACAGGCCGAGCTTCTCCTCGCGGACCTTCGTGAGGTCGGTGGGTAGCGACCAGAGCAGGTTGGTCTCACCCGGCTCGAACCCGCGCCGGTACAGGAGCCCTTGCAGGTCTTCGACCAGGTGCGGGGGCACCTGCACGGTGCTCTGGTCCCGGTCGTGCAAGAGGATCAGGGCCTGGTCGAAGTGGGGGCTGTGGGTGGAGGGCACCGCGATGCGCTCGCGCCAGGGCTCCATGGCGTAGGCCGCCTCAGGGTTGGCCCTGTTGAAGGACGCGAAGACCTCCAGGGCAGCTTCGCGGTCCTCCTCCCCGAGCTCGACCGCGTGCGTCAGATCCTTCAGCCGCACCCGGACCTTGGTGGCGGCTTCGAGCCGTGCCTCCCGGTTGCCCATGCGGTAGGACTGGTGCTGCTCCTCCAGGGCCTTGCGGGCGCGCCCGAGCACACTCAGAACTTCTTCGCCCTGCCCGGGGGGCACGTCCTTCTCGCCGCCAGCCCGGTCGCGGACGGGCGTTGCGGACTGCTGGGTCGGCGCGGCCGCCGTCGGGGCCGCCTCCCCCGCTTCCGGATCGGGCAGCAGCCCCAACTTGGCCAGCTGATCCGGTTTGTCCCAGGGGCCGCTGGTGTCGGACATGTGCGCCGACGCGAGCAGACTGCCGATCATCGCTGCGTCTGTGCCCGCCTTGATGGCGTTCAGGATGCGCACCTGCACTCGCGCACGCAGCTGAGGGCGCTTCTTGGGCGTGCTCTCGTACAGCTCATTGATCGCTGCCTGCGCATCACGCACCACATCGGTGCCCGGCTGCTCCGCGGCGTGGCCGGAACCGCGTGCGGCCGATGCTCCCGCACCGGACCCCGTGCCGGAGGAGGCGCCACCGCCCCCGGCCGGTCGCCCGGGCGAAGGTTCGACCGCGGTCACCTTGCCCCGGGGGGCACTGCGCGCACCCACACCCGGATCCACGTCCGCCACCACAGCGATATCGTCCGTTTCACCGGGCTCGGCGATCTCGCTCTCCTGGCGGGAGATGCCCAGTTCCTCCTCCAGACGGGCGACCTCCTGGCGCAGCTCCTCACGCAGCTCGCTGTGGGCGAAGCCCATCTCCAGGTGGGCCATGGCCTGGCGTTCGCTGTCGACCTGGGCCTGCCGGTAGGTCGCGTAGTCCGCCCGTAGCGACTCGACCTGGTTCAGGACGCGTTCCAGGCTCTGGCAAACCGAGAGCGGGTTGGCTCCCAGCACGTCCTCCCGGGTGCCCAGAGCCACTCGGTTGGTGACCAGCCCGGTGAGGGAGTTGCGCCCGGGCAGGTCATCGAAGGACAACACCGCCCACATCCGCCGTGCGTAAGAGTCGTAGCCGATGCTGGCGGAGAACTCCAGGCCGCCCAGACGCCCCACAGGGTGCACGGTCACCGTCTCGTCCCTGGGATGGGCGTCCATCGCACGTGCGATGACCGCCTTCAGGGCGGTTCCGGCGTCCTTGCGCTTGTCCAGGACCTGCTCGCCCACCTGCAGGCGGAAGTCGTCCCCGCGGGTGGAGACGCGCTTGTCCAACACCGCGTCCAGCTCGGAGAGGAAGGCGTCGGCCTCGGTGATGCGGTGAGGGATCCACTTCAGCACCTGGCGGGAGGTGGCCTGGCTCGACTGCCAGTTCTGGTATTCCATCTCGACCATGCTCAGCTTCTGGCTGGCGACGGCGTAGGCCTGCTGGCGCGGGCTGTTGGCGGCCAGGCCGGCCGTCATGCCAAAGTCGGCCTGCTGGGGGTCGATGTCGTCGATCTCGCGTTCAGTGACCTCGCCCCGCATGATCTGGCCGATGAACCCGGCCTTGCGCGCGTTGGTCGACCACTTCTTGGCATCGTAGGAGTTGGCCGTCGTCAGGCGCGTGATCTGGATCTCGTCGCTCTGGTTGCCCTGCCGCTCGATGCGCCCCTCGCGCTGTTCGATGTCGCACGGCCGCCAGGGGCAGTCCATGTGCAGCAGGTGCACCGCGCGGTCCTGGACGTTGGTGCCCACCCCCATGCCTTCGGTGCTGCCGATGAGCACCGACACGCGACCGTCCCGGCAGGCCTCGAAGATCTGGGCCTTCTTGCGGTCGTCGTCCCCGGCCTCCTGCAGGAAGCGGATCTGCTCCCGGGGGATGCCCATCGCCACCAGGCGCTCGCGCAGGTCCTCGTAGACGGTGTACTGGACACCCTCGCGCGCCTTGTCCTTGTTCCACACCCCTGAGTCGCAGAACACCAGCTGCAGGGCGCCCGGTCGCGGGTGCGGCTGCTTGGTGATGCGGTCCAGGAAGACGCGGTCCTTGTTCTTGTCCCAGACCTCGAACAGCAGGTTGGCGGCCACGTCGGTCTTGGTCAGGCCCAGCGACATGGCGTTGAACCACTCGGGCAGGTCGGCGTCGTCCACCGCGCCCCGGGAGCGGTGCTGCAGGAGCTGCTGGTACTCCTGCATGCGCGCTTCGCGGTCCTCGGACTTCAGCGCGTTGAACCGCTCCATCTCCGCCAGGGACCGGTGCAGGTCCTCCATCGCCAGCGGCGTGATCTGGGGCGGGTGCGGAGCCAGACGCCGATCCACGGAGTTGGCCTGGGCGTGGTTGCCGATCCACAAGGTCATGTCCTTGACCTCGTAGGACTTGCCCGTCGCCTCGTCGATCCTGTGGCCCATGACCCACGGGGAGCCTAGGCGGAAGGCCTCCATGCGCGGCTCGATGATCTTGAGCTGGTAGTCGAGCTGCTCGGGTGTGGGCGGGACCAGCAGACTGCGGGCGCCCTCATGGCGCGCACCGTGCTCGTCGAACCAGGCCACAGCGGGCTCGGGCAGGTTCAGCATCTTCTTGGTCTTGGTGTCGCAGAACTGCGACCAGGCCAGCACCAGCTCGGGGACGTTGCGGAACTTCGCGAAGCGCGTGCGCATCACGAGCTGGTTGGCTTCGTCGGTCTCGGGCATCGACTGGAGCACACCGAAGGTGGCCGCCCACCGGTCGAAGTCCATCATGTCCCGCTCGGCCAGCCACGACGGGTTCAGGAAGCGGGTGAACACCCACATCTCCGACATCGAGTTGGCCAACGGGGTGGCGGTGGCCATGACCAGCTTGCCGCCGCCCTCGCGCACGTGGTCGAACTTCATCAGCATGTCGTCGGCGCGGTTGGAGGAGACCTTGGCCGCGTCCACGATGTTCGAGATCACCGAGAGGTTCTTGTATTTGTGGGCCTCGTCCAGCGCCACCATGTCGATGCCGGTGTGCTCGAAGGTGATGCCCGGGTCCTTTGCGTTCTCCAGGTGCCTGATGAGCCGCTGCTCGGCCTTGATCGCCGCCCGCTCGGCCTGCTTGATGGTGGCCTTGGAGACCACCGAGTCCCCCTCCAGGCGCTCGAAGCGCGTCTGGAGGCGGTTGTAGTCCTCCGTCAGACGCCGCCGCCGCGTCTCGGGGTTCATCGGGATCTTCTCGAACTGCTCGTGCGTGAAGATCACCGCGTCCCAGTCGCCCATGGCCACTTGGGACAGGAACTCCTGCCGGTACTGCGAGCCCATCTTCTGCTTGTCGGCGACCAGGATGCGCGCGTTGGGGTAGCGCTGCCTGAACTCGCCCGCGAACTGCTCGATGACGTTGTTGGGGACCACGATCGCAGGCTTGTTGGCCTGCCCCAGGCGGCGGGCCTCCATCGCCGCCATGATGATCTCCGAGGTCTTGCCCGCACCGGTGCTGTGCGCGAGCAGGACCGCGTCCTCGGCCAGGACCCGTTCCACCGCGGCGATCTGGTGGGGGCGGGGCTCGAAGCCGGCGTCCACGCCGGGGAAGACCCGGTCCAGGCGCACTTCCTCGTCGTAGCTGCGCAGCCGCAACGAGTTGAACTGCTCGTTGTACCTCTCGACCAGTTCGCTGGTGCGCGCGGGATCCTGCCACAACCAGGTGTTGAAGCGCTCCCGCAGCGCCTGCATCTTGGCCTCGGCGTTGGCGGAGGCCTTCAGGTCCACGTGGCGGCGGCCGTCTTCGTCCTGGGTCCTCACCTGCACGGACTTCATGTTCAGGGCCGTTGCCAGCAGCTCATTGGCCCGCTGATGCTTGGTGCCGTACACGGTGCGGGCCTGATGGGAGTTCTCGCCGTGGTCGCTGACCCACCACTTGCCCTCCCCGGTGTAGACGACCTCGATCTCGTCGTTCTCCAACACCTCACGGGCGAACTGCTGCACGACCTCATCGGGGATCCACGCCGCGCCCAGCTGCGGCAGGATCTCGGCCGCGGTCAGTTCCGGGCGCTGCACCTTCTCCAGGGCGCGTACGTTCACCCGCAGCTCCGGGTCGGACTCGGCCGCCTGACGTGCCTGCCGCAGCTTGAGACGCACGTTGCCGGACAGGTACGCCGGAGCCGACACCAACTCGCCCGTGGCGGGGTCGTCGAAGACCAACTCGCCCAGGGCCGCGCGCGCCCGCCCGGTTGAGCTCAGCCCGAGCAGCGAGGCGACACGGTCCAGGTCGACCGCACCGCTCTCGCGCAGGGACGTGTACAGCGCATCGCGCGGGTTCTCCGCGCGCTCCACCGCCACCGGCGGGTTCAGGACCCGGGAGAAGAACACCTTGGTCTTGATGGCGGTGTGGGTGTCGGTGTCGTACTCCTCCAACCCGAAGACGTACGCCGCCAGGGGATCGAAGCGGAACATTCCCTGGGAGGGGCGCGAGGCCACCCCGTTCTTGTCCACACGGCGCCGGTTGATGTGGCCGTAGGTGTCCACATAGGCGTCGTACTGGGTGTTCAGGCGCCGGCGCAGCTCCGTGATGTGGGGGGTCTCCACGCGGGTGGCCTGTTCGCTGTCCATCAGCTCCAGGACGGTGTCGCGCAGGCGCACCAGTGCGATGAGTTCCTGGCGTTCCTGCTTGGGGGAGTACTCTTCCGGCATCCCCCGGCGCATGCGCGTCAGCTGCCCGCGCTCATCGACCTGGATCAGGCCCTCGTAGCGGCCCTGGCCGACTTCGGCCAGGTTCAGGCGCGGGGTTCCGGCGGGCGCTGGCACCGCGCCCAGACCGGCCTCCTCGGCCCGGGCCACGATGTCGCCCAGAGCCGCACGCACACGCTCGGCCAGGCCTTCGGCCGGACCGTGCACCTCCAGCTCCGGGCCGAACTGGCCACTGCGCCAGCCCACCTTTCCCAGCACGTGCTCGGGGTGGGCGTCGAAGTAGGTGTTGACGTGCACGGGCACGTCCACCGCGGCGTCCTGGGCGGCCACGTCGCGGACCCCGTCGGTGATCGGCGCCAGATGGGCGCTCTGCTCCCCGGCCGAGCGCTTGCGCAGCACCATGATGTCGGTGACGACCTTGGTGCCGGCGGCTTCCTGGTGGGCCGAGGAGGGCAGGCGCACCACACCCAGCACATCGGCCTGCGTGGCGATACGAGCCCGAACCTCCTCGGTCTCGTTGTCCATGGTGTGGTGGGAGGTCACCACCGCCACCACGCCGCCGGGCTTGGTCAGGTCCAACGACTTGACGATGAAGTGGTTGTGGATGGACAGGGAACGGTCGGCGTTGTACTCGGGGTCGTAGAGCTTGTGGTCACCGAAGGGCACGTTGCCCACCACGGCGTCGAAGACGCCCTGCGGTGCGAGGGTTTCCACGAAGGACTCGTTGCGCACCCGCGCATCGGGGTAGAGCAGGGAGGCGATGGCGGCGGTGGTGGAGTCCAGCTCCACGCCCGTCATGTGCACCCCGGACGGGGCGAAGCCCACGAAGTTGCCCGATCCGCAGCCGGGCTCGAGGACGTTGCCGCCCTGCACTCCCAGATCCCTCAGGGCCCCCCACATGGCCTGGACCAGGGCGGCGTCGGTGTAGTGGGCGTTGAGGGTGCTGCGCTTGGCCGCGGCGTACTCGTCCTTGTCCAGCAGGGAGCGCAGTTCCGCCTGCTCGGCTGCGTACTCAGCGGCGTGGGACGCGCTGAACGCCTGCTGGGCGATGGCCCCCCACCCCGACCAGCGGGCGAGCACCTGCTGCTCCTGTGTGGTGGCCGGCCGTGCCTGACTCTGGATCTGGCGCAGGGTGCGCAGGGCTGCCAGGTTGGCGTGCAGGCGGGGGCGCAGACCGGCCACCCCCAGGTCCTGTTGGCCGGAGGGGGTGAACCGGGGGGCGGCTACAGGCCGGGCTGCTCCAGTTCCGGGGGCAGCCACTCGTCGAGCCGCTCCCGCATGACTATCGACTCCGCTTCCGTCCGCCAGGTCTGCAGTCGCTTGACCTCCCGGAGGTAGTCCGGCTCCTGCGGCTCCCGGTCCGCCAGCTCCTGGGCGCGGTTGACGATCTCCTCCTCGACCTGTTCGCCCTTGGCCCTGAAGAACTCCTCCGGGTCCAGCATCTCGGCGACCTCGTCCGGCTTCAGGCGCGTCCACGCTGCCCGGATCCGTTCCCCGTACACGTTCATGTGTGTCACCCGCCGCGTCGAAGTTCAGTGCCTGCTGTCCGAAGGTATCGCTCATCGCCGCCTACTCGCCCCGTGTGTCCTTGCCTTGCCCCTGGTGGAACTACTCGTCTTCGTCCTCGTCGTACTCGCCGTCCCACCAGCCGTCCGGAGCGAAGCGGCTCTCCAGCTGGTCAGTTTCCCGGTGCTCGGCGGCGCATTGGCGGAAAGGCCCGTTCTGGCCCATCAGTAGGGGCATGTGGTGGTCGGCGTGGTCGCGGAACCAGGTGGACATGCCGGTCTGATCATCCAGGCGCAGGCTCTCCCATGCGCGCCACATGGCGTCGAGCCGGGCGATGGCCTCTGCGTGCCTCCACCACTCGGGGCACCACTTGTTCTCACCTCCGGGCACACGCCGGAACATGGGCAGGAAGTGGTGGTTCACCCAGGCCTCGACCGAATGGAAGACCGGCTCGACCTCGCCGTCCTCTTCTTCGCCTTCGCCGCCTGTGTCCTCGTCCTGGATGTCCTCCTGGTCCTGAACTAGCTCGTCCTCCTCCTCGGCGGGGTCCTCCAGGAGGGTCGGAGCCCCCTCCATGGACAGCTCCTCTTCCATCTCGACCCGCTGTCGGGCCATGTCCTTGACCCACGTGTCCCAGTAGGGCCCGCTGCTCTCGGGCTCCGGAGTGAGGTCGGGCGCGGACGCAGGGGGGGTGCTCATACGGTGGCCTCCGACGATTTCGCGGCCCGAGCAGCGGTCGCCTGCTCGGCCTTTTGGAACTCCCTGCCGATCTCGGCGGCACGGGTCGAGGTGTACCAGGGCTTGAGGTTGACCAGGGCCGGTTTCATACCGGTGGCCAGGAGCAGCCCGGACCCGCGGGGCAGGGCCCGGATGGAGGCGGCGTCCATGATGTCCTGGCGGCGCAGTGACACCGACTCGCTGGTGCGCTCCGCGTAGGAGACGCTGGAGACCGCCACGTCGTGCTGGCCGATCATCGTCGACAGGTCACGGGCCAGGCCCGGGTCGTCGATGCCCGCACCGACGATCTTGCGGGTGGCGGCCCCCCACATGGCGTCGAACTTGTTCTCACCCCATACGCCCACGCCCTGCTTGCGCGACTGCAGGATGGTGACCGGGATGATGCCCCTCGATCCGAAGTGGGAGTACAGGTCGGGAAGGTCGGCGATCTTGCAGATGTTGGCGGCCTCGTCCAGCACGGCGATGAGGGGGTTGTGCAGGCGCCCGCCCTGGCGCTCGGCAGCGTTCTCCCCCGAGCGCAGCACCCGGTCGGTGAGCGCGGCCACCAGCGGGGCGGCCGCGCCGGCGCCCGCCTTGCTCATCAGGTAAAGGGTCTGCTTGGAGACCACGAACTTGTCGGGGTCGAAGGTTGGCAGCTCTTTGGGAGGCGGGGTCACCCACTGCATGATCTGCGGGTCGCGCAGGCATTTGGCCGCGGTGCGCGCGGTCTGGTAGATGCCCGCCCGGGTTTCGGGTGCTCCGTCCTGGGCCCCCTTGAGAGAGGAGGCCATGGGGGCCTGGCCCATCTCGTACAGGATCTCCACCGGGGTGGGCAGCAGCTCGTCGTCCAGCCACATGGCGACGGTGTTCATGTCCTTGCCCGCGCCCGCGGCCGCCAGGATGAAGGCGCACAGCAGGTCTGCTGCCGCCGGGCCCCACAGGTCCTTGTTCTGGCCGTCGTCCACGGTGAGAACGAAGTGCCCGGCCAGGCGGAAGGCGTCCTCGACGTTGGAGATGCCCTGCAGCGGGTTCCACCACCACTGCTGGGGGGTGTGGGTGATGCCCTGGGGGTCGAACAACCAGGACTGCTGCCCGGTGTCCTGCTCGCGCAGGCCTACGGTGGCCTGCCACACGTCCGGCTTGTTGGAGGTGACCAGCACGGGGGAGAACTTCGCGGAGAGGATGTGCGGTACGGCCAGGGAGGTCGTCTTGCCCGCGCGCGGGGCCATGATCGCCAGGATCGTGTCCTCCCAGGATGCGAACAGCGTGGGGCCGCTGCGCTCCCCGGGTAGCTTCAGATCTCCCAGCGCTAGGCCGATCTCCTCCTGAGGCAGCTTGGCCTGCTTCTTCTTGGGCAGGGCAGCCAGGGGCTGGCGGAGCTTGAGGGCCCTGTCACGGGTCGCCTGCTCGCCGGCCTCGGCAACGATCGGGTTGTCGCGCACCATCGCGGCCACCGGGTCATCGGGGCGCGTCTGGCGTTTGAGGACGAAGCGGGTCACCAGCACGGCCACCGTGCCCGCGGCCAGAACGAAGACCCCGGCCACCGAGATGACCACCGGGGTCGGGGTGCCCGGCCAGGTCTGGTCGGTGTGGCCGCGCACCAGGTCGCCCACCCATTCACCGCTCAAGGGCGCCACGGACCCGCCCGCCAGGGCGGCCGCCACCCACGCGGCCGCCCACACGCACGCGAAGAGGGCCACCAGCCCCCAGGCCGCGCCCAGGATGATCCAGGGGGCCTGCTGGGACTGCAGCGGACTGGTCTGGGGGCCCAGCGTGCGACTCACCGGCCCCCCTTGGCCTCGGCGCGGATGGCTTGGTCGGTGTCGTACAGGCGCCGCTCAGCGCTGGTCAAGGTCACGTCCACCGGAAGCCCCTGGCGGCCTTGGACCTTGATCATGATCTTGCCGCGGCCGGGGTGGCGGGCGTCGGGCTGCCAGGAGTCCGGGGCTGCCCAGGAGGTGATCATCGCCCGCTCCCGTGGCGTCATGGCCATGATCTCGTGCACCCGGGCCAACTCCCGGGGCGGCAGGCCCGCCATCACCGTGACGGCCGAGCGGTCGATGAGACCACGGGCCTTGGCCCGGTCCTCCTCGGTGGGCAGGGCTTCCAGGTCGGCGAGCGAGTGGGTGACCATCACCGAGGCCATACCCTTGGCGCGGCTGAGCCGGGTCAGGGAGTCGGCGTGCTCGACCAGCCCGGGAGCCCCGCGCAGAGCCCTCCACAGCTCGTCCATGACCCCCATGTAGTTGCGGCGCGGGGCCAAGCCGAGTTGGGCCAGGGACGCCGAGGCGTCCACCAGCCCGAACCCGTAGGCCCAGGTGCACAGCATGGCCGCGGTGAGCAACTTGTCCCCGGCACCGCCGGTGGCGGAGATGTCGACGCTGACGATGGGCGCGTCCAGGTCGATGGGCTTGGAGGTCTGGTCGTCGAAGACCCCGGCCAGCGAGCCGCTGCACAGCAGGTCCAGCGTGAAGACCAGGTCGTCGGTGCGCCTGCGGTAGTCGTCCAGGGTGCGCGAGCGCGAAGAGGCCACCAGGTCGTCGGGCGCCTGGTCCAGGATGCGCAGCACGTCGGGAACGGTGGGTTCGCGCTGGCCGTCCAGGCGCGTGTCGAGCAGGTCCATGGCCCGGCCCAGCAACACCTCTTCGACGTTGGTGACCGGTCCCTCGCGCACCAGGGTGCACAGCGCCAGCAGAAGTGACAGGCGCCGGGAGCGCACCTCCCAGCGCAGCTTCTCCGCGTCCGGGCCGCTCATGCGCTTGAGCGCCTTGCCCATGGGGCCCGAGTCCAGCGGGTTGATCCGGTCCAGGCCGCGGCCGATCCGGATGACCTGCCCGTCCAGGTACTCGGTCAGGTCGGTGTAGTCGGGTTTGGAGTCGCCGAGGATCAGCGCGCGTGTGCCGGTGGCCACCGCCCCGGTGATCAGCCGCTTGACGAAGGTCGACTTGCCGGTGCCCGGCTGGCCGAGCACGAACACTCCGGGGTTGGTCACCAGCCCCTCGCGCAGCCACTCCAGCGGGTCCAGGCACACCACCTCACCGTGGAGCTGGTGGCGGCCGATGGGGGTGCCGACCACCGGTGTGCCGGCTCCTGCCGTGAAGGGAAAAAGGCCGCACACCTGAGTCGTGGTGCCCTGGTACTCGACTCCCGGTGTCACGTGCAGGGCGCGTCCGCTGTTGGGGTGGCGCCATCCCCACAGCGGTGCCACATGGGACAGGTCCACATCGGGGTCACGGTCCTGCCCGGCGTTCGGTGCGGGCGTCGGGGGCACCTGCTCGGTCGGGGCGGGGGAGGTGTCCTCGGGGGTCGGGGCCGCGTTCTTCTTGGCGCGGCGGCGCATCAGCACCACGGCGTCCTCCTTGCTAGTTACGCAGCTCGTAGGCGAGGGCGGGGGGGTAGATGCCACACGGCAGGGTGGCGGCGAAGCCGTTGGACTGCGAGTGGAAGAGGCGGCGCAGCCGGATCTTGGAGGCCTCCGCCGACGACTCCACCTCGGAGATGGCGCGGGGCAGCTGCTCGGGGTCGGTGACCGTGACGGTGGCGTACATCGTCACCAGCGTCACTCCTGCCCCGGCGGCTTCCTCGGCGGCGGCCTGGCGGGCACGGGCCTGGTCGAAGGTATCGCGCGCGGTTTCGTCGCGGCCCTGCTTGCGGCGCAGGCTCTGGCGGAAGTGCGCCGCGTTGACCTCGGCCTCCAGGATGCGCGCGGCGTCGGCGGCGCTGTAGGCACGGTAGATCAGGGTGATGCGCTTGGGGTCGCGGGTGGGGGCCACCAGGCCGGCCAGGATCTGCGACTGCACGTTCTGGCGCGGGGCCTCGTTCCAGGCCCAGGAGACGCTGATGCCCGAGTCGTGCTCGTAGTAGCCCACGTGCTCGTGGGCCCCTACGGGACCGGCGCCCTCCAGGGTCAGCTGGCCGGGGTCCTCCTCCAGGAACTGGTCCACCCGGCCGCGCGCGCTGGGGTCGAAGGCCACGCGCACCGCGCCGGCGATCTGGGGGGCGCTGGCCCTGCCCAGGACAGAGACGCCGCAGCTGGACAGGGAGGACTCCAGCTGGGTGAGGCTGTGTCCGACCTCGCCGATGGCTTCGACCATGGTCTTGGGGCGGGCCGGGAAGAGGGAGGGGTTGAAGGTCACCGAGACCCGTGTCTCCACGTCGGCGGCCGCGGCCGGCGCGGTACGCACCAGCTCCTCCATGATGTCGCGGGCCTGGGGGGGAGCGGTGCCGTCGAGGGAGGCACCCACCCGCTCGGCCAGCACTGAACCGGGCTCAGGGGCGGTGTCCACGGTGACCGCCACCCACTTGACCTGCGGCATGTGGCCCAGGCGTGAAAGCCAGTGGCCCCAGTTCGCGACCCAGGTGTCGACCTCTTCGGGGTCGGCCAGCCAGATCGAGGCCGGTGCCACGCGAATGGTCGCGGTCAGGTCGCCGGTACGCCGGTTCCACACCACCCCGTACTGGCCCCCCAGCCCGTCGTTGGCGCTGAGGAGCCGCAACGGCGCCAGGGTGCCGGGGAGCTGGAAGGCGTGCGGGTGGTCGGTGATGACCCCGGCCTTGTACCGGTTGTGTCCGCGCATGGACCCCAGGGCCCAGCGCATGCGCTGGACCACGACCATGCCCACGGGCTCGCCGTTGACGCGGACCAGGACCGAAGCAGCCACGAGCAGGGAGGGTGGGCCGAACCACAGCAGCAGGACGGGGGCGATCTGGGCCGCGATAACCAGGAACAGGAAGGCGCCCAACAGGACCAGGGTGCCGCCCATCCCCAGCCCGAAGAAGCCGATCCCTCGGGACCTGCGCCAACCTCCGTAGGTGCGCGGGCCGTCCTCGCTCATCAGGTGCCTTTCTGCTCGTCGGGGGGTGTGGTGGACTCAGATGCCGCGCTTTCCAGCCCGCGGTAGGCGCCCACGGTGGCCTGTTCGCCGGCCTTGGCGCCCGCGGCCAGGGCGCTGCCCATGGGACCGGCGGCGCTGCCCTTGATCCCTGCGTCGGCGATGCTGCTTGTGCTGCTGCCAGTAGAGGGTTTGGCGCCGTCGGGGGTACCGGCTTCGCCCGAACTGCCCGAACCGCTGGAACTGGCGGCCTGGCCGGCCGCGTCCTGCTTGGCCCCGGTAGGGCTCTGAGTTCCGCCGCTTCCGCCGCTTCCGCCGCCGCTCGCGCCCTGATCGGCGCTGCCCAGGCGCTGGTTGGTGTCGGCGGCCTGGTTGGAGGCTCCGGAGCCTCCGGCCGCTGCAGAGCCAGCGCCGATGGCCGCGCCGATCGCGCCACCAGCCAGGGAGCCGCCTCCGCCTCCGCCGCCCAGGCCGCCGGGGCTGGCCACCGACCCAGTGGCCCAGGAGAAGAGGCTGGTGAGTACCTTCATGGAGAACAGCGACACGATCAGCATCATCACGCCGGTGAGATAGGTGTTGAGGTCGTTGCCCTCGGCGATGAAGATGAAGGTGATCGCGTAGACCGCGGCCACGGCGGGTTTGTACATGATCAGGGCGAGCATCCAGCTGGTGACCTTGGTCAGCCAGCTGGAGGTGGACTGCATCAGCATCCCCGCTGCCGCCAGGGGCAGCATGGCGGCCAGGATGACGATGACGGCCTCACGGAAGATCATCAGCACGATCTGGATCGCGGCCACGATCGCAACGATCACCCCGAACAGGGTGATCAGCAGGGTGGAGGCCCACAGGGCGCCCACCGAGGTCTCGGGGTCGACGTCGCCGCCGGAGTACTGGCCGAACGTGAGCACGAAGATGAGGCGTTCCTCGACGCCGCGGTCGCGTGCGTCGGTGATGACCCATTCCGACCAGATGTCCCCGAAGGAGATCAGGGCGTTGGCCACAGGGATACCGATGGCCTGGACCGCGATGATGACGAAGATGCCCCGGCCCACGGGCAGCAGCGGATTCGCCTTGCGGGTGAGCACCATCTGGCCTGCGGCCACCAGGATGCCCACCACTGCCACGGCCATGACGATGGGATCCAGGTAGATCCCCATCAGGCCGATCGTCGTGCCTTCGGATCCGGTGGACAGGTCGAGGCTCTCACCTCCCACGATCCAGCCGAGCAGGACGTCCAGGATGTAGGCGACCGCGCTGTTGATGGACTCGGCGAGGTTCGCCAGGGCGTTCTCGGTCTCGTTGTTCACGGTGTTCATGACCGCATCCCGGATATTGGAGACGACGTTGTCGCGCAGCGTCTCCATGTGGATTTCGAGGCAGTCGCCCATGTTGAGGGCGAAGTCGCTGCCCTGGCAGTCCTCAACGGTTTCGGGCATGCGTCAAGTCACGATTCGTCGTCGGGGAAGGGGGTGAAGCCGTCCAGGTTCTCCAGGACACGCACGTGTTCCATGGTGTTTTCGGGCACCAGCATCTGCCAGTCCCCGTCCTGCCACATCATGGTGATCACGGTGGAAGTGGTGATGGTCGAGCCGTCGCTGCCCTGGTTGGACAGGGCGAGCTCGAAGACCGCCCCGGTGTCGTTGAACTCGTGGATGCTGTAGGCCTCCACCAGGATGTCGGACCGGCTGGGGTCCGGGTCGAAACCGCGCTCGCGGATGCCCTCGGCGAAGGTGGGAGCGTGCTCGCCGGTGAGCTGCTGGGTGAGGGAGGCGTTGATAGCCTCCTCCGGCATGTCCGCGCTGCCACTGGCCTGCAGGAAGATATGGGTGCCCGCCAGGACCGCGCCCTGCTCGGTGCGCTCGAACCCGCGCACCCACCCGCCTTCGTCCTCGGCCGGCCCGTGCGTGGCCGAGAACGGTACGCGCACACCCCCGTGCTCACGCCAGGTCACGTCCTGGGCGTCGAGCGGACCTCCTTCGGGGGGTGTAGCTGCTTCCGAGGGAGCGGTCTCGCTGGGCGCGCCCGCGTCCGGCGCGGGCGCCTCGTCGGGCATCGTCAGTCGGCCCAGGCCGAACGCGCCCACTGCCAGGACGATGGCGCCGCCCACCAGGACCAGCCGCAGCCGCGGGGTCTGCGGGCTGCTGGCGAACGGGGTGAACTCGCGGCCCATCAGGCGAACGCATCCACGAGCGGGGCGGCCAGGGCGATCAGTGAGATCCCCCCGATGACCCAGGGCACACCAACTGCTCCGTCAGCGGACATCTGGTGTCGGTTGCGACGTCCCATAATCATCTGACCAGCGCAAAAGAGCAGGCCGATGACCCCCATGGCCATGACGATCCACTTGCCCCACCCGATGATGCGGTTCACCGGCCCGGCCATGCCGTCCGGCACCTCCGGCGCCGGGTTGGGGGCCCCCACAGCCAGCTGTGTTGTGGCGAATTCGAGGTATTCGGTCATCAAACGGTGTCCTTCTGCACGATGAGTTCCTTGATCTGCGCCAGCTCGAGGGCGGAGCGACGTGGCAGTTCCTCTGCCGTGGGCAGGTCCTCGTTGCCGCGCATGGAGGGAATGAACGAGAACCGCACCAGACCTCCGCCCCCTGCCGGTCCCACATGCGGGTCGAGCATGCGAAAACGCACCTTGGCCTCGCGGGGCTCAGAGCCGACGCCGTCGGAGACGATCACCAAACAGGCTGGTCGCAGCCCTTGTTTTGCCAGTTCGGTGATCGAGGTCGAGGCGGCCGCGGCAGAGGGCACGGTGTTGCGGGTAACGAGGACGATGGGCCTGCCCACCGGATTGACCTGTCGGGCCGTTCCAGCGGGGTCCATCACCGGGCCCAGGTCAAAGGCAGGATCAGGTAGAAGGCGGGCCAATGTCGTTGTCCCTGCTCCGCCGTGTGCGCCCAGGACGACTACGCCCTCAAAGCCTCTTTCGCCCGCTGCCACAGAGGGGGGTCGATCCATATGTGCCTCCGTTGCATGCCGCTGCACAGCCGAAACCCCCGGGCTGTGCGACCGATAGCCTAGCGAGACACAACGACCCCTGAGGAACTCAGGATGCAGTTGTGACCTCACGAGGTCACAAATACGACATACCTCCGTTTGGGGCTCCCCGAGCGTGCGGCTTCCCCGGTACTGTCCGCAAGTCCGTCGCACAGGGGCCTTGAAGTTCCGCCGAGGCAGGATTGTCGCCTACGGACCGTTTGTGCTGCCAGCCAGAGAAAAGGGATCAGGAGGAGCTCCGTTGAAGGGAGTGATCGCGGGGCTCATCGCCCTCGTCGTGGCGCTGCCATTGCTCATATTCACGCTTCTCACCAGCGGAAATGAGAACAACCAAGGCCTGCCTGACAGTGTGGAAGGCATCCACGACACGCTCCTGCAGGCCTACGGGCAGGCTGCGTCGTCCACCCCGGACATCCGGCCCGACTGCTCCGGGATGCGGTGGACGATTTTGGCCGGAATCGGCCAAATCGAATCGAACCACGCGGCGGGCAGCTCCATCTCCAACACCGGTGACACCGATCCCCGCGTGATCGGGCCACGTCTGGACGGCAGCGGCGCCGGCGGCAACACCGTGGCCTTCCCCGACTCCGACGGCGGGCAGTGGGACGGCGACACCGACTACGACCGCGCGGTGGGCCCGATGCAGTTCATCCCCACTTCCTGGGAGGCCTACGGCCAGGACGGCAACGGCGACGGCATCGAGGACCCCCACAACGTCTTCGACGCCACCCTGGCCGCCGCCGCCCACCTGTGCGGCAGCGGCACCCGCGACCTCAGCGACCGCGAGGAGCTGCGGTCGGCCCTGTTCAGCTACAACCGCAGCACCTCCTACGTCGAGGACGTCCTCCGGGAGATCGACGCCTACGACGCGATGAGCGTGGTCTTCGTCGGCGACGGCAACATCTCCTACCAGGCCTCCGACATCGCTGCGACCGGCAAGTCCCACAACTGTGGACCCATGGGCACCACGACGCAGCTGACCTGCCTGGGCCACCAGACGATCATCACGCACTTTCCGAACGTCTCCTGGGGCGAACACTGCGACCGGGCCAGCGCCGACGACCACGGCGCCGGCCGCGCATGCGACTTCATGACCGCCCCCAACACCCCCGATGGCAACGCCAACGGCGACGCCCTGGCGATGTGGGCCATCGCCAACCACGAGCAGCTGGGCATCGACTACGTCATCTGGCGCCAGTCCATCTGGAACCCGGGGTGGACCGCCTGCACCCGCGCAGACCGCACCCCGCAGTGGTACAACAACGTCCCCGACATGCCGGGCGGCAAGTGGTGCGGGATGGAGGACCGCGGTGACCTGACCCAGAACCACTACGACCACGTCCACATCAGCTGGACACACTAGATCAGACAAAAAGGCCTATACAGACGCAAAAGGTGTGGGGGTGGTGTGGGGCCCACCCCCTGCGCCATGATCACCTGCCCCCGGAGGCCTCCGCCAGCCGCCCCACCACCCGCGCGGCCAGGTCCATGTAGGACTCCCGCGTACGCGCGTGCAGCAGGTCGAGATCGAAGACACTCCCCTCTGCCAGGTGGTCGTCGTAGGGAACCTGCACCACTCCCCGCACATACTGCTCGAACTGAGCGATGATCTGATCGAGGTTCAAGGCTCTGCGAGTGTGCTCCTGCACGCCCGAGACCACTGCGAACGACGCCGCCGCCAGATGCGCGTAGCCGTTCTGGTGAAGCCACTGCAAGGTGGCCATCGCCGAGTTGGAGGCGTCCACAGCCGGCTCGAGCACGATGATGACCTGGTCCGCCAGGTCCAGGATCGAGGCCATGGCCGGGTCCAGCAGTCCCGTGCCGCAGTCGGTGACCACCAGGTCGAAGTGCTGCTCCAACAGGTCCGCCGTGACCTTGTAGGAGGCGGCGTCGTAGCGCTTGAGGATGGGGCCCGTGGTGTAGCTCGACAGGATCTGCAGGCGTGCGCTGTTGGCCGAGGTGTAGGCGCGCAACTGTGTGTACCGGCTGATCGTTTCGGCGTCGGTGTACAGGTCGTGCACGGTCTTGTCGGTGGTCCTGCGGACCCGGTCCCCGAGGGTGCCCCGGTCCGGGTTGCCGTCCACGGCGATGATCCGGCTCTCGCGCTGGGACGCCAGCACCGAACCCAGGGCCACCGTCGTCGTGGTCTTGCCCACGCCCCCCTTCAGGCCCAGCACCGCCACGCGATGGTGCTCGGGCAGGGGGAGGGCAATGACCTCTCCCAGTTCGTGCATACGGGCCTGCCGCGGCGTCTGGGCGGGAATCAGCCCGAAGGACGCCCGCGACAGGGCCTTGCGCAGCCCGCTCTGCGCAGGGTCAGTGCGCTGGGAGTGCACAGCGGCGTTCTTGTCCGCGATGGCTTCCTGCCACGCTGCGGACGGAGGCATCGACGGAGCAGGGGGAGCCACAGACGGGGGCGGAGCCGGTGCCCACCCCCGCGCCTCCGGCGCCGTAGGCGCGGGGGTGGGGGGCGCAGGGGCCCTGGGGACTACAGCGGCAGGCGCGGCTGCGGCCGCGGTCGGCGTCGGCTGCTCCTGGGCCAGGGCGCGCAGGCCCGAACCGGGACCGGAGTCCGCCGACGGGGGGGCCTTGTCCGCCCCGGGGCGCAGAACCCCCGGCACCAGCGCAGACGGTGGGACGATCGGCTCCGCGGCGTGCGGTACGTGGGCAGGACCGAAGGGCGTGGCGGCCGGTGTGGCCGCATGCGGCTCCGCTGCGGGGGGAAGGGCAGGGCCGGCGGTCGGCGCGGAGGGCACAGGTGCAGCGTGGGGAACACCAGCTGGACCGAACGGTGTGGCTGAGGGGACGGGAGGTGGCGCGGTCGGCCGTTGAGCATTCACGGTGCAGATGATGACAGATGCTTCCGCCATCTTCGGTGACGACGGCTCCCTCTCGTAAGGTAAGGCCATGTCCACTCCAACCCCCACGGACGCCAGTCCGACCACGGACCACCCCGAGCCGCTGGGCGCCGGTGCGGTGGCAATGACCTCGGCCGGCGCACGCGCCACGAAAACGACCGCCGAGATCGTCTTCGCGGCGATGCAGGTGGCCAACCAGCTCAACAGGCGCAACCGCATCGACCCGCGTCAGATCACGAAAAAGATCGCGGACCTGTTCCGCGCCATGCGCGACATCCTCGACAAGGGCCGCGTGAACCTGAAGAGGTTCAGGGAGAACCTGGAGGCCCGCCGGGGCGCCTCTGAGGCCCCCAAGGCCCCTGCCGCGAAGGAGGCCTCGGACAAGGAAGCAAGCACCACCGCCAAGAAGGAGTCCGAGAGCACCGCGCCCAAGGAGACCTCGGACGCCGTCGAGGGCGAGATCTCCAAGGCCACCACCGCCGCCGCAGCCCTGATGTCCCACCTGGACATTGACGCCGCCGCAGCTGTGTGGAGCCTGGCCTCACTCGAGAGCCACAAGTTCGCGCGCCAGCTGGCGGACCTGTCCGAGGCGCGCATGCGTGAGCTGGACCCCGGGCTGATGGCCGACTACGACGCCGCACGCGAGAAGGGCGCCGGTCGCCTGGCGGCCATGGAGAAGGCCATGAGTGCCCACCCCGAAGCCGGGGAGCACTTCAAAGCGGCGATGACCAAGTTCGACAGCGAACTCCAGCAGGCGCGGGAGAACCGGCTGGAGGGGCGCCTGGTCAACCAGATCGCGGGCATTCAGCAGGGGCGCATCAACAACGACCAGGAAAAACTGTCCTTCGAGCAGCTGCGCGCGCACTTCGACGAGGACACGGTGAGCAAGGGCAGCCACTCCTACCCCAAGGAGATGCTCGACAAGGTGATCTCGGCCGACTACGAGCCCTCCGCCGAGGTGCGTCAGGCCGCGTTCGACCTCAGGGAGGCCGCGGCCGAGCATGATGCCGAGGTTGCCTCCGCAGTCGAGGCCAAAGCCAGCAAACCCGCGCCTGCACGCGCCTCCGGGCGGAGCACGACCACGAGGGTAACCAAGACGACTACGGATAGCCGCGTCAAGGGAACGGCCAAGGAGCCGGACAGCAGCCGGGTCAGGAAGACCGGTCCGGCCGGCGGCCCGAAGACGGCGGTCGCGGTCGCGGCCGCCGGCTCGCCCGGAGGCAAACCCAAGCCCAAGAGGGCGGCCGCCGCGGCGCCGTCCACTGCCAAGCGCCCGGCGCCGGCCAAGAAGAGCGCCACCACAAGCCGGGGCTGAGCAGCCGCTTCCACAGCACGAGAACATCCGTCCAGCCCCCGCGGTCGAACCGCGGGGGCTTTGGCGTGCTCGCCTGCACCGTGCGCCGGACGCTGCTCAGCAGTCCTCGCCAGCTTCGGTGAAAGCGCCTCCGGCGGGGAGGTCCCGGACGGCCAAGATGGGGGTGGGGGGTGGTTTTCGGGTGCGGCGT
Organism: Nocardiopsis sp. NPDC006198; assembly: GCF_040613895.1. Taxonomy (NCBI): domain Bacteria; kingdom Bacillati; phylum Actinomycetota; class Actinomycetes; order Streptosporangiales; family Nocardiopsidaceae; genus Nocardiopsis; species Nocardiopsis sp. NPDC006198. The sequence continues at coordinate 58,724 of NZ_JBEXSY010000008.1, forward strand.
GCGGGTGGTTGAGGTAGGGGGTCCCCCATCCCGTCGCCCGTCATCCGGTCTGAGACCAGCACACCGGGGGGTGGTCGGCCAACCCCTTCCGGGCGGTGAGCGGCTGCGGCTTGCGCGTCCCCGTTCGTTCCTCACGGGGTCGCTCCACCCGGTCCGCTCTCCGCCCTCCCGGGGTCTAGCCTCGCTTCGCTCGGTGGCAGACCACCCCCCGGTGCGCTGCGCGGGGCGCGGATGACGGGCGACGGGATGGGGGACCAGGGGCGGGGTCGCGGGCTTTGCCCGCGCCCCCGCCCCCTTTTTTTTTGCCCCCGCTTTCGTGTTACGGGATCATAACGAACACTGCAAAAGCCCTGGTGGGGCCCCTTTTTGGTTGCCTGTACACCCCAGGTGGGATAAACTGTATATAGAGCAAGGGGGGAGGGCCCACCACCCCGATCCCCGCCCGAATCGCCCACACGAAAGGCCCGCCTTGTCTCCTGTTCTCACCCGCGCCGCCACCACGCTCCACGTGCTCGAAGCCCTCAACGGCAAGCCCGCCGCCGAATTCCTGCCCGACTTCGTCGCCACCCTGGCGGCCAGGGCCGAAGCGACCACGGGCGTGCCCCGCGAGCACATCGCGGACGAGGCCGAGTTCATCGCGGCGACCGACCACTGGGAGGAGCCCATCGGTCACGCGGCCATCGACGCCCGCCAGGCCATCGAGTCCTGCCCGCTCGACCCCAGTGAAGTCCTGCGCGGACTCCAGCTCGTCAACCGCGACCCCAGCCTCCCCGGGTGCCTGTCCGGTCTCGCCGCCAGCGGCGCCCAGGCCCCCTCCGACGAGAAAGAGACCGTGGAGTTGATGGAGGACTACGCCGCGATCCTGGCTGGCGCCCTCCACCTCACCAGGAGCATTTGGGCCTAACGCCTAGCGCCCCCATCGCAAGACCCGAACAACAGCCTCACCCAGCCTAGTGCACAAGCTTTTTGATAACTCAATAGTGAATATACAGAGATGCGCTGCCCAATTTTGACGCGGGTGGGGCCGCTTTCCACCGGCCCCACCCGCCCAGCGATCAACCGAAAGGGATTGCTGGCAAAAAAGAGAGGCCAATCGATGACTGATTCCCTTTTGCTGCGGCGAGCCGCCGATGTCTCGGACCTGATGTCGGCCACCGGGTACCCCCTGACCTCCGCCGGAGTCAGCTCCTTCATCACACAGATAGTGGAGCCCACCGCCGACACCGTCCTCTCTGCCACTGCGCACGAGGTGGCCGAGCGCGCCGTCAAGCTCCACCACGCAGACCTCATGGTCTGCCGCTCCGACCAGGGGCAGGCACTTGCAGAGTTGGCCAACCACCCCCTCGGCGTCGAGCGCGTCAAGGGTCTGCTGTCCTTCGTGGAAGGGCGAGGACCGCGCTTTGTGACCGACTGCTTCGAGCGCGACGTCCTCTTGGACGAGTGTGCTTCCCTGCTGGCCGGAGCCTGGTACCTCTCGCACCACGCCTTGGGCGGGACACAGGAGGCACAGCCCCCGCACACCGACCGGAACGCCGAGACCGCCTATCTCCACACCCTCATCGAGAGCGGCAGGACAAAGGCAACGGAGCGCTCCACCGCCCGCCGAATGCTGTCCCGCCTGACCGCCGCAGCTCCGGACTCCACCGCCAAGAACGCCGCCGCCGCACACAAGCACACCTACGGCATCGAGTATGCGGACATGGCCACCCTGTCCGCCGCCGAAATCGCCAAACGCATTCGCGCGGACATCCGCCTTGCGCTCAAAGTCGCCAAGGCAGTAACTGAGGAGGCGACCGCAACCGCCCCCTTCGCCGCCCTCCCCGACGGAATGAAGATCACCGCCAAGATCAACCCCTACTCCACACAACGTTCTGTTCGAATCGTACTCCGTGACATTCCCCGGAACTGGTGGATGGGCAACCCCGACGAAGGGGAATGGCGTTTGGCCCCCGGCCCGGAACTGGAAGCGCTCTCCCAGGCCTTGCGGGAAATCCACGAAGCCTACGAATACTGCGAGACCGGTGCGATGCACACGGACTTCACCGCGTGTGTGTGCACCGAGCGCGGGACCCACCTCGTGAGCCGCAACCCCAACTAGCTGAACTGCATGACCAGGGCGGCGGGCCCACCACCCCGCCGCCCGACCCGAATCGCGCCGACAAGGAGCAGTCCTGAGCAAGATCGAACACCTCCAGGCCCTGATCAACCACCCCAAGACGGGCGAACCCGAGCGCGCCACCGCCCAACGGATGCTCGCCCGCATCCTGGCCAAGACCACTCCTCATGGCGCCGACACCGCCGCCGCCATGTATCAGCGCACCTACGGCGCCAAGTACGGGCAGACGAACGGACTGTCCGCCGCAGGCATTGCCGCACTCGTCCGCGCCGACATCCGCCTTGCGCTCAAGGTCGCCAAGGCCTTCCCCGCCCCCGGCGCCGTGGCCGTGGCCGACCCCTTCGCCACCTTCCCCAAGGGCCTCAAGATCACCGTCAGGAAGGACACCTTCTCCGGAGGGCGCTCCATCGACATCATCGTCCGCAACATCCCTGCGGAGTGGGGATGGACCCAGGAGACCGACCCGTGGGGCGACCCACGCGAAGTCCCCACCCCGGCGCTCTCAGCCCTCGCCAGGGAGCTGAAGGCCATCCTCCAGGCCTACAACTACGACGGCTCTGACCGGCTGACCGACTACTACGACGTGAACTTCTACGGCCATGTGACCACTGAATGCGGACTCACCCTCGCCTAACCCCCACGCTCCCGGGGCCGAACTGCCTCGGGAGCACCCAGAAACACCGCTTGACCAGGGCGGCGGGTCCACCACCCCGCCGCCCGACCCGAATCGCACCAGCACAGGAGCAGAGCTTGCCCGCAACCCTGACGCGGCCAACCGCCACCAGCTACGCCACGGCACCCGCCCGCGCCCGCAGGCCCAAGAGAAGGGGCCAAGATGAACTCACCTACCTGGACGAGTTCTGCGGCATGGGCGGAAGCACCGCCGGAGCCTTCCAGGTCCCCGGCCTGGTGCCCTACTTCGCCGCCAACCACAACGAACAGGCCATCGCCACCCACGCCGCCAACCACCCCGACGTGGAGCACTACGAGGGGGACGTCCAAAAGATCCGCGTCGCCGACGTCTTCCCCCGGGTTAAGGTCTACTGGGCCTCCCCCGCCTGCCCTGCCTGGTCCGACGCCCGAGGCGTCTCACGGACCTTCGACAAGGCCAACCAGCTGACCCTCTGGGGCGCGGAGCTGACAGAGGAGGAGGCCAAGGCCACCCGCTCCCGGGCCCTGATGGAAGAAGTCGTCAACTACCTGCGCGCGTGCGCCGACGACCACGACCCCGTCCTGGTCGGAGTCGTGGAGAACGTCATCCAGTGCAGGCAGTGGTCCGACTGGCACCGCTGGATCGGGGAAATCCGCGCGCTGGGCTACGAGGTCAAGACCATCGCCCTGAACTCGATGCACGCCCTCGCGCCCTACTCCCCACGCTGCCCCCAGTCCAGGGACCGGCTCTACGTCGCCTACTGGCACAAGTCGCTGGGCCGCACCCCCGACTTCGCCCGGTGGCTGCGCCCCGTGGCCTGGTGCCCGGACTGCGAAACCTGGGTGCGGTGCATCCAGGCCTTCAAGAAGCCGGGCGCGGACATGGGCCGCTACCGCGCCCAGTACGTCTACCGCTGCCCCAACACCCGGTGCCGCAACAGGGTCGTCGAACCCGACGTCCTGCCCGCATCCGCCGTGATCGACTGGTCGGACCCGGGCACCCCGATCGGCGAGCGCACCAGGCCGCTGAAGGAAAACACCCTGGCTCGCATCCGCGCGGGCATCGAAAAGTACTGGGCGCCACTGCTCACGCCCACCGGCGGCACCTGGCGCGAGGGCGCCATCCCGCTCTCCCACCCGATGCCCACCCGCACCACGCGCGAGAGCGACGGTCTGGCCGTCCCCCCGATGATGGTGCCCATGGAAGGCCGCCAGGGCAAGCAGGCCGCCTCAGCCGACCAGCCCATCCGAACCCAGACGTGCCGCCGGGAGACGGCCGTGGCCTTCCCACCGTTCATGACCCCGATGAGGGGAGGCGGCGACAAGGAGCGCGCCTACCGGGCCGACGAGCGCCCGATGCACACATTCACCGCTGGCGGATTCCACCACGGACTCGCCTCCGGAGTGCGCTCGGTCGACCCCCTGTTGGTGCAGTACTACGGCAACGGCCGCACCCTTCCGGCCAGCGGCCCCATCGGGACCCTGCCCACCAAGGAGCGCTACGGCCTCGCCTCACCGGGCTCCCAGCCCGTGAACGTGGACGAGGTCCTGTTCAGGATGCTCTCCATCGGTGAGATCCGGGACGCGATGGCCTTCGAGCCTACCTACCGGCTCCTGGACTACTCCAAGCGCGACCAGGCCCGCCTCCTGGGCAACGCCGTCACCCCGCCCGCCGCCGAGGTGCTGCTCTCCGCACTGGTCGAGGCCGTCACCGGCCAGAAACGCGAATCCGGCTGGGACGCCTACATGCGCCTAGCACTGGCCGCCTAAGACCAGGCACACACGAACGGGCGGACCACCCACCGAGGGTGGTCCGCCCCCACCAGACCGCGCCCACACGCAAAGGACCAGCCATGTACTCCGTTCCTGAGCCCCTGACCCGCTTCCTGCACCACCTCGTGGCCAGCGGCTACGAGTTCTCCCTCAACCGCACCCCGCAACAACCCGACCACCTGCGTGTGTACGTCCGGTGGACCACCCCTGATAAGCCCCGGCCCACCCACCTCCGAGCCACGTGGACGACCTACGCGAACAGCGGCTACGCACTCACACACCTGGCCATCCGCCTCAAGAAAAACTGGTCGCCCATCCCGCTGGAGGCCGCTATCCGCTGGCTCAGCGACCAGGAAACCCCCGCCCCAGCGACCGTCGAGATCCCCGCCCAGGTCGTCCACGAATTCCTCAACGCCTTCGACCACCACGCCGCCGACGGCATGGGCCGTATCACCGCCTGCCACGAGATCGGCCCCCTCCTGGCCCTGTTCAACGCACTCGGTGCCCCGGACCACTCCGCCACGTGGCACTCCGCCCACGAAGAGGAGAACCACATCTGCGAGGGCACCCACCCCCCGCTCTCCCTCTGACCACCCGGGGGGCGGGCACACCACCCGCCCCCACCCAGCGCGGGAGAACGCGCCGACACGAGCGCGATCCCATCCCTCAGCGACCCCCGCGCGGACACCACAGCTCCCCCACGGGCGACCCGTCGCCACAACCGCGCGCACCGCGCAGACCGACTGCCCCACGCGGCACCGAACCGGGCCGGGGCACCCTCCGCGGGATGCCCCCGCCCCTACCCCCCGAAGGGCCCGATGAGTACCTCCCGTGACGCCCGTCTCCGACGCACCCAAGCCGTCGAGGAACTGGCCGCCACCCTGGCCCACCCCACCGACACCGCTGGCCTGACCGCCCTTCTCCGGCGCGTGCTCGAACGCGCCGACGACTCGAACGTGGCAGACGAAGCCGGGGCACGCCACGAACTGCTGCACATGGACGGTGCTCCCTCGCCCGCCCAGGAATGGGCCTTCACCTACCTGATCCACGAAGAACGCACTGCGCAGCTGGCCAACCGGCGCCATGCCTGGCTGGTCGGCCACCCCTGGGGCGAAGGGCTGGACCCCCTAGTGGCCGCCGCCGAACTCGCCGCTGACCTGATGTGCGCGCTCCACGCACGGGGCGCCGACGCCGACGCCATCCTCTCGCAGCTCGAAGACGCCCTGTTCTACCCCGCCCACACCTGACCACCAACGCCGAGTGCGGACCCACCACCCCGCCTCCACACCCGAGTCGACCGAGGAGACACATGCCCGATGGCCAACCGCCCTACTACCTCTGGAACGACGCCACACCGGTCTACGCAATCGCCACCCGGCGAGCACACGACCTCTTCAAGGCCACCAACACCCCGGTGACCAACGAAGGCCTCCTCCAGCTCGCCCGGCGAGTCACCACGGCCACCCGCTCCCACCCTCAGGACCTGTGGGAGAAGGCCCTCGGCCTGGTCGTCTACGACGACCTCGACACCCAGGCTCCCTACGCCGTCGAGCTCTACAGCTTCGATGACCTGCGCGGCCTGGTCGCCTCCATCACCGTCGACCGCCAGAGCCGCGAGGACGACCTGGCACTGCTGGACGGCGTGCCCATCCCCCGGGACCGACTCGTGTCCCTGTGCGCGGGCATGGTCAAGCTCGTCTGGCAGGAGACCTACGGCGGCGGCGACGCCGAGGGCTGCGGCTCCACCCTCCTGGACGACTACGACACCATCCTGAGCCCCCTCTGGCAGGAGCCCGTCGACCATCCGACCGCGCCCCCAGAGGCCACCTAACCGTCCGTGCCGGATAACCACGGCACGGCCCCGAGGGCGGGCCCACCACCCCGCCCCCAACCCGAATCGCACCACTGGAAGGCACCCATGAACAGCGCCCACACCCCCACTCCCACCTTGTTCGACAAGCTGCGCCGCAAGCTGCGGCGCCTCACCCTGCCCCCCGAGTTCCGCGACCTGCTCCGCAAGCTCGACACCCTGGACACCGCCGAGCCCCCCGGCCCGGGGCGCGACGCACTCGTGAACGTCGCCACGGACAAGGACGCGACCGTCCTTGACATCACGCTGGCGTGCCTGTGCGCGGCAGCCTTCCAGCCCGAGCTGTACACCTTCGACGGCACCGAGCAGGGCATCCTCGTGCACCGAACCGGCGAAGCACCCGCCGTCATCTACAGCGCGGTCGGACAGCCGATGGAAGGGCCGACCTACCAGGGACTGCACGCCTCACGATTCGAGCCGGGCACGGACCCCACGGACGACGACGACTGCATGCACGCCTCCGCCTACACCGTCTGGGAAGGGCCGCAGCCCACCACCAGGTCCGAGATGCTCCGCGATATCGCCGGTGCGGTGAACGCGATCATCGACGACGCCGACCAGCCCTGGGCCTGAACCACAGCCAGCGCCCCCAACCGGGGGCGCTGGCCCCCGGGCGGGCCCACCACCCCGCCCCGAACCCGAATCGCCACACGAAAGGCCACCTGTGAACGGCTTCGACTTCTCCACCCTGCTCGACTCGCTGCGCCGCGCACCGCGACGCACCGCCACACCCACGCAGGCAAACGCGACCATCCACGACACCCTGATCGAGGCCCTCACGCGGCACGGCCTAGACCCGGAGTTCGTCAGCATGACGGGCACCCCCTGCATCCTGGTCCCCACGGTCGACAGCAGCGCCATCCTGATCAGCAACGACTACTGCGACGACCTCAACCTCCCCCTCGCCGAGTACCAGGGCCTGCTCGCCTACCGCTACCCCCTCCGCTACGACCCCACCCGCCCTCCCACCGACTACCAGCCGGAGATGGAAGACCTGGTCGAGGTCTACGTGACCGAGGGGCCCGTGAACGGCGTGAAAGCCGCACTCAAGGACCTGGGGGACCTCACCCTCGCCGTAGCCCAGGCGGCCGAACACCCGCTGCCCGAAGCCGAGGTCGCCGACCTCCTGCTGGCCGCCCTCAAGAAGGAAGGCCTCACGGGCAGGGTCGACTCCCTGGGAGGGTGCCGAGAGGGCGTCGTGGTCGAACTCCACGACCACACCCACATCCGCATCACCGACACCGAGGGCGTCCAGATCACCTACCCCGTGACCGGACACCAGGGACTGATCGCCTACCGCTACCCCAACGACGACGTCACCCAGCGGATCGCCGTCTACGAGTCCCACCGCACCAACGCGATCCCCGACGTCCAGGACGCCGCAGCCGCAGTCCGCGCCGAGGCGAACCGGCCGCTGACAGCCCTGAACCAGACGCAGCCGGCCACCGGGGACGCCGACGCCCTCACCGACCAGATCCAGCGACTGGCCGACCAGCCGGTGAGCGCGGTGCTGCTCTCCCTGCTGCGCAGCCAGGACTGGGAGTGCTCCCTGCGGGCCCTGGGCGATCAGGGCGCGGGCGTGCACATCCCACTGGGCCCCGACGCCCACATCCTCATCACCGACCCTGAGGACGGCGGCCTCGGCAGCACGATGGAAGAGCACGCCGGACTGTACGTAGCCCGCGTCAGCGAACGCGCGTCCCGTCACACCGAGATCTACAGCACCGACAACGCCGGGGCCAAGATCCACGACACCTTCAGCGCCGTCGCCGACCTGATGCAGGCGGTCGCGGCCATCGACCGGTCCGGGGCCCTGGACTAGGGACCAGGCCACGCGCCGCAGCCCAACCGTGGGGGCGGGCCCACCGCCCCGCCCCCACACCCCAACCACCCCGACGGAAGGCCCACGTGAGCTGCTCCCGACACATGCCCCGGATGCACGACCTGCTGATCACCGCCCTGGAACAGGAAGGCCTCCAGGCCAGGCTGACCTGGAGAGGCCCCCACATCAACGGCGTCGAGGTCCTCACCGACGACGACAGCCGCATGTACATCACCAACCCCGCAGGAGCCGACCTCACCTACCTGGTCAACGAGCACACCGGCCTGCTGATCAACCGCTACCCGCACCACGACCTGTCCCGGTGGCGGCACGTCCATGAGACCGCCTGCAACGACGCCTTCCAGGACATCCAGGCAGCCATCCCCATGATCAAGGCCGAGGTACACCGACCCCTCACGGACCTGGACACGTGAGGCGCACCAACCTCGACGAGCGCCGCAACCACGCCCACGGCACCCGCGTGATCAGCAACTCCACACCCTCCGACAACCTGGACGCCGCCCACATCTAGCCCTACGGCCGAATCGTGGGGGCGGGCCCACCACCCCGCCCCCACACCCGAATCGCCCACCAGGAGTAGAACCATGCCCAAGAGCACTGTGACCAAGTCCGGCCCGGGAACCGTCACCCCTGGCCCTGTACCAGACCCGGCCGACTACGACCTCGTCGTCGTTCAAATATCGGCCGGGAAGGATTCTCAGGTCGCCCTTGCCCAGGCCGCCCACGCAGTAGAGCGCGCCGGCGTCCCCGAGCGCCTGGTCGTCGTCCATGCCGACCTCGGCGCGGCCGAATGGGAGGGTGCCAAGGACCTGGCAGTCGAACACGCCCGCCACTACGACCGCGACCTGCGCATCGTCGCGCGCAGGCGCGAGGACGGCCAGGTCGAGACCATCCTGGAACGCGTCGAGAAGCGCGGCATGTGGCCGGGGCCCGGCAACGCCCGATGGTGCACCTCTGACCACAAGGTCGGCCCCGGCCTGGTACTGCTGACCGCCCTGGTCAAGGATCTGCGCGAGTCGGGCAGGGTCACCGACCGGCCCGTGCGCATCCTGCACGTGCTGGGCATGCGCGCCGAGGAGTCGAGCGAGCGCGCCAAGAAGGACCCCTACCGCTACGACAAGCGCGCCAGCAACGGCCGCCGCCACGTCGACGTCTGGCTGCCCGTGCACGCCTGGACCGTGCGCCAGGTCTGGGACGGCATCCGGGCCGAGGGCACTCGCCACCACTTCGCCTACGACGCGGGCATGTCGCGTCTGAGCTGCACCTTCTGCCCGCTGGCCTCGGCCAAGGATCTGCGCTGTGCCTATGAGCACAACCGGGCCAAGGGCAACCTCTACCTCGCGATGGAGAAGCGCATCGGCCACCGCTTCCAGGCCCGCAAATCACTGGCCCAGCTCCTGGAAGACCCCGGCAACCCCGACTTCGAGCAGCTGACGTTGTGCTGACCTGCCCTCCGCGGGCCGCACCAGAACGTCCCTGGTGCGGCCCGCGCCTTTCCGCTTGACCCTCAACGCCGTGAACCCGGCGGGCGGGCCCACCACCCCGCCCCCACACCCGAATCGCCACCACCGAAAGGCCAGCATGAGCCAACGAGGAATTGCCACCACGCCCCCACCCGTCTGGGTGCTCTACCGCGAGCACCGCCATGGCGAGGAGATCACCCTCGCACAGAGCGAAGAGGCCGCCATGGCCGAGCTCGCCAGGTATGTGAGGTCTTCCTGGGACAACGTGGTGGGCGACCCCGGCGTCCCCTTCGAGCCGCCCGCCGACGACGCCGAAGCGATTCAGACCTACTTCGCCCACCGCGAGGAGGAGTATCACGCGGTGTGGGAGGAGGACGTGCTCCCCGCGTCGGCCCCTCCAGCTGGGGCGACGACCCAGCCCGCGTACCTGCCGCCAGACCCCCCAGGAGGGGGCGACCCCGCGATCGAGTGGGCAGGCATCGTGGTCGGCGTACGCCGTGAGAGCACCGGCCTGTGCGTGTGGGTCGGCACCGACGCGGCCGACTCCGTCTCCTGGCCCACGGAGGCCGAAGGCGTGCCGGTCGAGATCGTCGTCAACGACGGGACGCTCGCCCGTCTGCGCGGCGACGGCACCGTGGCCCCTCAGGGGACGGTGCTGGCGGCGGTGGCCCCGCAGGCCAGGATCTGGGTCCTGAACACGTGGGACAAGAACAACGACGTGAACACGTACCACGCCAGCGAGGAGGGTGCCCAGGCGACCCTCGCGGAGTATGTGCGCACCCGCTGGAAGTCCGGCGCCCTCCACGGAGACGAGGTACCTGTGGCTCCCCAGGACGACGCGAGGGCCATCGACCTCTTCTACGGTCCGCCGGAGGACTTCGAGGAAGTGGGCTACCGCATCTTCGAGGATGTCGTGCACGCCTGAGGTAGCTGGCGCCCCCGGGGTGCGTTGAGCACGCCCCGGGCGGTCACGTGTGCCCAGAGGGGTTGCAGTGCGTGAGGTGAAAACGCAGTTCAGGTTGGGTATTTGACAAATCCACAGGCTGGGTTAAAGTGTATATAGAGCTCGCGGGTCCACCACCCCGCCCTCGAACCCGAATCGCCAACCGAGAGGTTTCACCCCGCATGTCCACACACGCCTCCGTCGCCGACTTCTACGAAATGGTGCGCATCACCGGCCACCTGCGCACGGTCGCGGCCTCTGTGGCTGGAATCGATCACGACCCACTCAACGCCGGGACCACCCTCGTGACCTCGGCCCACCCGGAGCAGGGCCGGGCCGTGGTCATCTACTTCACCCCCCTCAGCACCATCACCGCGCGCGCCACCCTGGTCGACCCGCTCACCGAAGCACTGACCCGCGCCGGATTCGAGGTGGACAGGGTCCACGTCGAACAGAACAACAGCGGCCCGCTTGCCATCACGGAGATGACCGCCGACCTGCGCCTGTGACGCTCTCGCGCCGCCCCCTGGACCCGGGCGGCGCCCCACCAGGGGGCGGCCCCACCGCCCTCCCCGCTCCCACATCCCGGAGGACCGTGACCTTCCCCGTGCACATCCGCCCCATCACCTACTGGGTCTCAGCGGTACCGGAGACCGTGGTCGACGCCCACCACTTCGGCCTCACGGTGCGCTACCGGGGCAACAACACCTGGTGCGTCAAGAACACCTTCGACCTCTACCTGGACGCGAACGGCGAGGCGGAGGTCGAACACCGGCTCTCCTTCGAGGAGGCGATGGAGCGCGCCACGGGCCTGGTGCCGCACACCGTCGTGAACGGCTACACCGTGGCCGACGCCTTGGCCTTCCCCGACGGCCCGCCCCCGCGCACCTGACCGCAACCCCACGCCCGGGGCGGGCCCACCACCCCGCCCCCGCTCCCGAATCGCACCGCTCCCCGGAGGCGCACTTGGCCCTTCTGACCGAAACCATGCCCGTTCCCACGCACATCGCCCGACCCGTGATCTGTAGCTACGGTCTGGGCGTCGACTCCACCGCGATCCTCCTGCGGTGGCTGGTGGACCCCAGCAGCCGCGACTTTCCGCTCGACCACCTGACCGTGGTCGTGGCCCACACAGGCGACGAATGGGCCAACACCGGCGCCCTGGCCACCCGGTACATCCTGCCGCGCCTGCGGGCCGCCGGAGTGCGCCTGGTCCAGGTCGCCCGCAAAGGCCCCTCCCTGGCACGCGACGGCGTCATCGTGCTCGACGACAGCGACGCGCCCCGCGTCCTGCACAGCCAGGGCGCCTACAAGCTCTCCGACGAGATGCTCGCAGCAGGCACCGTGCCCCAGACCGGCGGTACGCGAATGTGCTCGATACACGCAAAAGGCGAGGTATTGGACGCGCTGATCGCCCAGCTCGTACAGGGCCGCCCCTACCGGCACATCCTCGGCTTCGAGGCAGGCGAGTGCACACGCGCCCGCCGCGACGCGACCTACGACACCGCCCAACGCACGGGGGAGTACCCGCTGATCGAGTGGGGGTGGAACCGCGTCGACTGCAACGACTGGATCTTCCTGCTCACCGGCGTGTCCTGGCCCAAGAGCGCCTGCTCCTACTGCCCCTTCGCCCTGACCAACCAGGAAGGACGCCAACGCACCCTGACCCGCTTCACCGAGGAGCCGGGACCGGCGTGCCTGGCGCTGCGCATGGAGCACACCGCCATCGCGCTCAACCCCCGCCAAGGCCTGGTGCCCAACGGCCGCCTGATCGACATGGCCCGCACCTTCCCCGGCATGAAGACCACCCTGGACCGCTTCAGGGACGAGACAGCACGTGCCGAACACGCCGTGTACCGCATCCGCCGGGTCTGGCCACCCAGAAGCAGCGATCCCACCCAGGCCGGGCGCGCCGCTCGCTCGGTCGAGCTCGTGGCCACCGGAACCCGCGCACAGATGCACCACAAGTTGCAGGCCGACTCCGACAGGGACGGCAAGCAGATCGACACCAGCGACCCGGACCATCACCGGCTATGGGCACACCGCCGCACCCAGGCCGGTCCCGGCTACGAAGAGTTCTTCGCCGTGGCCCCGGCCACCGCCCACCACAAGGTCAGCCGCAACTTCGCCGGAGCGCTGGCCAAGCTCAGCCAGCGCAACCTCTTCTAACCCTCCATGCGGGGCCGCCCCACCGGGCGGCCCCGCCGCCCGGCGGCCGGCCCGCACACCCCAGCACCGCTGGCCCGGCTTCCCGCGTCGAACCCGAACCACCACGGAGGCACCCATGCGATCCGACCACCAGCCCGTCCGCGAACCCAGCGCCCCCAAGCAGACACCCCGGATCGTGGAGCAGGCCGCCCAGGCCCGCGCCCTGGTCCACAGCGTCACCCTCCACCACCTGCGATACCTGTCCCAGGCCCTCACCAGCACCGCAGCCGAGAACTTGAAGACCACCCACGCCGAGGCCGCAGACCTGGCATGGACCCAGGGGTTGTCGCTGTACCGCACCGCGCTCACCGACCTGTCCGAGCGCGAGCCCTATGCGACCGACCCCCACGTCGGCCAGCTCATCCGCGCCCGCGCCGACAGCCTCACCGCCGCCGAAAGGGAGCACGTCCGCGGCATCTTCGCCCCCGCGCGCCAGCACAAGCTCACCCGGAAGGCGCGCAGCGCCACCGAGGCCTCCTTCGCCAACGCGATGTGCGGCGTCGCAGCCCTGCTGCGGTTCGAGCTGGGGATCGCACCCAACACCCTCAGCGAACAGGGCCCCCTGCTGGGATCATGCCTGGTCGATGCCCTGGCCGAGCACGGCCTCAGCTCCTGCATCAGCCAGTGGAACCCCGGGATGTACCTGGTCCACGTCGATCTCGGCGACGAGTACATCCTGATCAGCGACGCCGAGGAGACCGGCGACATGGCGCGCACCCCTGATCAGCACCACGGGCTGATCGCCGTGCGCTACCAGAACGACGAGAACGCCCTCAACCCCGCCCAGCAGCTCGTCTACCACTCCGCCACCCGACAGGCGGCCCCGGACGTGCGCGCGGTGGTACAGGCGATCAACCACGCCGCCGGCCAGCCCTTCACCGCCGACGACACGTTCTAAGCTTTCCCCGGTCAGGGACAGCCGCAGCGACGGCCCCGCCGTGGCCTTCGCTACGCCCTCCTTCGCAAGACACTGACCAAACCCGCACGCGCGTGGGGGCCGTCCGACCAGGACGGCCCCCACACAACACAAACGGCGGCCCGGGGCAGTACCTTTCGGCACCACCACCCCCGGACCGCCTTCCCGAATCGCCCGGCACCCTAAGGTCCACAGGCTCTTCGCCACCGATCATACGAGATGAAACGACCACGATGAACCCCGAAGAACAAGCCCGCAATCTGGCCTTCGTACGCGAACACGGCATCGACGAGGCGGTCATCCAGGACCCCGCCTTCCCACAGGACCCCACCACGTGGGAGGAGTGGGCGCTGCGACGCGCAGCCCAGGAGGGCATCACCGACCCCGACCAACTCCAGGCGCGGGCCTCCTCCATACGGATGTGGCCCTACCGCAGCGCGAGCACCCCCAAGCCCGTGCCCGCCATCGACATGGAGCGCGGCGCCGTTGGGGGAGAAGGGAGGGCGCCCAGTATCCATTCCACGCGCGAGCTGGACGCGTGGGCCCAAAAGCACGGGCCGCGCAACCCAGAGCCCAACACGCTGTTGGATGCGGTGGAGAAGCTGGGTGAGCCGATGCGTCTTCCCGACATCGCGCGCGCCGCTGGAATGACGCCGCGGGCACTGCGCCAGGACCGGGAGCAGAGCCGCCTGCGCGAGGCGAAGGGCAAGCCGCGCATGGCCAACGGCGAGCTGGCGGAGTTCCCGCGCCCCTACACCGGCGAGGACGGGGCCGAGGACGCCACCTACCTGCCTGCCCAGGTCGCCAGGTTCCTGCGATCCAAGCCCGGAAAGGGTAGGCGAACCGCAGCGGTGCGCCCTAAAGCCACGGAATGAATTGCCAGGTCACGGGCGTTTCTGCCATCCGGGTTGCCCCAAACCGCCAGGAGGGTTAAAGTGTATATAGAACGAGGGGGAGGGCCCACCACCCCGAACCCCGCCCGAATCGCCCACGCGAAAGGCCCCGATGTTCAAGCGCCTCGACGTACCCCGCCACATCCGCGACGGCGGCACCATCACCATCACCTGGGACCACGGTCGCCCCGGCACCGTCATTGACGCCTCCCGCGACGCCATCGTGGGCGAGGAGGCCCCGTTCTGGCAAGCGGTGGCCTTCGACGCAGCTGGTAACGCGGTCGGCTACGGACGCGCCGAGTACTACGAGGACCCCGAGACGGCCCGGGATCGCATGTGGACAAAAGCGCCGGACAACGAGGAAGCCTCTGGGGTCGACGCCTCCTGCCCCTTCTAGAAGCTTGGGGCCCGGAACCTCCGGGCCCCAAGCCGCACAGCAGCAGGAAGCAGCCTCCTTGTTCGACAAAACAGGAGGTCTGGTCTACCACCTCGCCCCACCGAAAGGCCCTATGGCACAGCCGATCTTCTCCTGGGTTGACTACCGCTGCACCCCGTCCCAGGCCCGCGCCGAACACGTCCGCCGCTTCCATGCCGCCCTGGTCCTGATGCACCCGAGTCACGCACGCCCCACGATCGACATCGGCGCCGTCGTGAAATCCCTTGTTACCTGGGACGAGGACAGGGACTTCCCCCCGATCCACCTCGCCCTGACCGCCTACGAGCCCCACCTCAAGGAGATCTCGCGGGGGCCCGTGCGCGCCTACATCAACAAGCCCTACGCCGAACTCGTCGCCCAGGCGGACGAGGACTCCACCGACCCCGGGCTGACCGCCCGACTGCACCTTTACCACGGAATCTTCACTCCCACCCGCTTCACCTGCCGCACCAACTGCTCGCCCGACGCGATCTCCGCGCGCGCGCTCGCCGTGTGGGCGGTCATGCGCACCCGCTACGACCACGCTTTGTGGGAACGAGCACGCACCATGGGCCGCATCGTCAGCGGACCGCGCGCAGCGCAGATCGCTCCCCAGGTGAGCGTCCTACTCCAGGACGTGGCCGCCCCCGAGTTCACAGCGATGGTCGAGGAGACCATCGGCCGCGTCATCGACCGGGGCTAACAAGGGTCCACACGAGGGGGCGGACCTTTTCAGGTCCGCCCCCTCACGCGTGGAAACGACGGTCAATTCACGAGAATGCGGAAGGGACCATGTCCACACCGCCCGTTCGCTCCAACCACCTATCACGCACAGACCGAGTCCTCACGCAGGCTCCGGACCGTCCCCAGGACGTCGGACCTGTGGTCATCATCCCGTGCAGCGCCGACAAGGCCGCACGCCCGGCGCCCGCCGCGGAGCTGTACACCGGCAGCTACCACCGACTGGCCCGAGCCGCGGCTGAGACGCTGACCGCCACAGGAGGCCGCATCCTCATCCTGTCCGGCCTGCACGGCCTACTCACGCCCGACAGGGTGATCGCTCCCTACGACCACCGCATGGGCCAGCCCGGGAGCGTCACCCCCAGCCAGCTGCGATCCCAGGCTGGAGAGCTGGGGGTCGCCGACGCCGACGAGGTAGTCGTACTGGCCGGTCGAGCCTATGCCGAAGCCGTCCAACCGATCTGGGAACACGCCCTACTCCCTCTGGCCGGATCGCGCGGCATCGGTGATCACCGCGCCCGCCTCTCCCTGATCAGGGACCAGGGCATGACCACGAAGTAGCCAGTCCGGCGCCCGGGGCACCGGGTGTGCTCCGATCAGGCCTCGTCGTCGGCCCCAGCGCCTGGTGCCGGCGACGAAGCCTCCGGCGGGGAGGTCCCGGACGGCCAAGATGGGGGTGGGGGGTGGTTTTCGGGTGCGGCGTGCGGGTGGTTGAGGTAGGGGGTCCCCCATCCCGTCGCCCGTCATCCGGTCTGAGACCAGCACACCGGGGGGTGGTCGGCCAACCCCTTCCGGGCGGTGAGCGGCTGCGGCTTGCGCGTCCCCGTTCGTTCCTCACGGGGTCGCTCCACCCGGTCCGCTCTCCGCCCTCCCGGGGTCTAGCCTCGCTTCGCTCGGTGGCAGACCACCCCCCGGTGCGCTGCGCGGGGCGCGGATGACGGGCGACGGGATGGGGGACCAGGGGCGGGGTCGCGGGCTTTGCCCGCGCCCCCGCCCCCTTTTTTTTTGCCCCCGCTTTCGTGTTACGGGATCATAACGAACACTGCAAAAGCCCTGGTGGGGCCCCTTTTTGGTTGCCTGTACACCCCAGGTGGGATAAACTGTATATAGAACAAGGGGGGAGGGCCCACCACCCCGATCCCCGCCCGAATCGCCCACACGAAAGGCACACATGACCAAGATCCCCAACCCCCAGCTGCCCGCCCTGCCCGACGCCATCACGTACGGCCTCTACGGCTACGGCTGGATCGGCCATCTCGACGAAGGATGGGAGGCCAAGGCCGCGTGGGGACGCGACGGCTGGGACCTGGGGGCCTGGCCCTACGTCATCGTGGCGGTCTTCGACGACGCCACGGCCGAGGTTCACGCCTACGCCACCTACGTCGAGGGCGGCATCAACATCAAGGCGTACACGACCGCCGAGGAGCGCGACGCCTCCATCGACGAGGTCGCCGCCTTCTACTGGCGGAACTACAACAGCGGCCCCGAGGACCTGGCCCCGGAGGGGCAGCCGCTGGCACCCCACCACCGAGGCCCCTTCTCCTGGTCCCGCCTGAAGGTCCAGACCACCCAGCAGCGCTCCCAGAGCTGACCGTCGTGCGGAAGGGGCGGGACCACTGGCCCGCCCTTTCCGACACCACCAGTCTTCAACCACCACAACCAGCACGGAAACAACGGCGGCCTCCACGCCCATGCGGGACGAAGGCAGTGAAGACGAACCCGTTCAAGTCCGCGAACAGCGACAACCCAGGAGTCACGATGAACCCACCCCTCCTTGACCAGGAAGGCGCACTGGAACTGTGCCAGGCCGCCTCGCCGCACGCCGGGAACATCGACGTTCTCCTCTTCTTGGCCGTGGCTGAGGACGGCACGATCCTGCACCACGGGACCTACGACGAAGTCCAGCCCCACACCACCGGTGAGAGCACTCTGATGGGAGTGGCCGCCACCGACGACGAGGACCCGGAATCCCACCTGATCGAGGTCTGGGCGCCCATCCCCTTCCACATCCCCGGCATCATCACCCCCATCCCCGCCCTGGTGGAGATCACCGACAGGACGGGCCTCCTCCTGCCCGGCCTCACCCTGGGGAAGCCGGACCTGCCGCTGTGGGACCGGTTCGGACTGCTGGAGTACCGCGACCAGATCGCCGCGCACAACGCCCGAGCCACCCCTGAGCAGCAGGTCCCGCTAGACCTGAGCGTCTACCGCGAGGGCTCCGGGTATCAGGACGCTGACATCGCCACGGTCACCCACGACGACCTGCGGACCACCACCCACAGCATCACGACCAGCCCCGAACTGCGCACCATCAGCAAGAACCTGGTCGGCCCCGTCTTCTTCGAGAACGTGCTCTACTCCCTGCCGCCCGTTCCCGGAACCCGGTGGGAGATCGCGGACTGATCCGAGTCCGGTCCGAAGCCCACCCGACCCAGCCGGGGGCGGGGTTCACCACCCCGCCCCCGGCGCGAAACCCCCGACCGAGGAGACACATGGATGCCTTGACCCCCAATGAGGAAGTCGCCATGCTCAGCCCTGCGCTGCGTGAGGACCGCTCCGAGGCCGCCCACGAGCGAGCCTTGGCGCAGGCGCACCGGCTCTACGCCGCCCTCCTCCGCGCGAACGCCGGGCCCAGGTGGTGGCCGTTCAGCACTGAACGCCGCGCCCGCATGCTCCACCTGGCAGAGCAGGCCGAGCGCACTGCCGAGGCAGCCGACCGGAGGGGCGCCTGGGCCGCCACCAGGTTCGCCCGCCTCGCGAACCAGGTCGCCCAGATCGTGGAGCAGGCCTACAACGCGCCGACCGCAGTTCACGCTGAGTACAACAAGGCCCACCTCGACGAGATTGCCTTCATTGCCACTGGCAGGTACCTGACGGAATCGCAACCTCTCACCGCCGAGCAGTGGCGCGAGGCCAAGAATGCGTTGTTCGACCCGAACGACATCCCGTGGTAGCCGACCCGTTCTAGGTCACCCGCACGCGCCCCGGGGCCGGGCACCACCTGCCCGGCCCCACTCATCCAGAATCTCTCCGGAAGGAAGTTCCCATGACCTTTTTCCGTGAGCTGTGGAACATCAACAACGAAGACCCCGAGGTCTTCGCCCTTTGCCACCGCACTTCCCCCGGCCAGTCCGTGTGGACACGGTGCGGGCAGGAGGTCCGCACGGCCCAGCGTGCCAACAATGCCGCAGGCCCCAAGGCCGTACTGCGGGAGTGCGCACCGTGCTGGACGGCCGAACGCCGAGTCCCGCGCACCCAGGCGAAGGCCGCCCGCGAGCTCGAAGGGCTGCTCGCCCAGGTGAGCACCCTGGAACTGCCCCACCCCGGTGCCCGGTGGACGATCACCCTGCGCACCGTCCACCCCGGCCGGTGGCTGGTCACCTACGACGGTGCCAGCTGTCCCATGGTGTTTTCCCCCGACGGCACCGAGTGGGAGGCCGCCGACGAGGTCGTCATGGCCTGCCGCGAGGCGTGTGAAGCGGTCACCCTCCCCCTTCCGGAGGCCGTAGCCCTGGCCGAGCGGCTGCTGGCCGACGGAGGTCCCATCTACCCCCTCGGTGACCCGCTCCGCGAGCAGATGCGTGCACGCAACTGACAGACCTCCGAAGGACCCCGGCGAACTGCCGGGGTCCTTCTCCTTGTACCGCTTGGAGCGAGGGCGCCGAGGGTCTGGCCGTCGACACCGGCGAGGGCGAGCTCGCCAGGGTCGGAGGCCCTGGGGAAAAGGAGCGGCTTCGCCGCACTGTGTTGTTGTGCTGAACCCCGGACGAGCGGGGTGTTGAGCGCAGCGCACATGACAGTGCGCCACGCGGTGGGGGTGTCAGTGGTGACCGGTCACGTCTTTCGCATCTGTCGGATGTCGGCGAGGTGGATTCGGTCCTTGCTGAAGTCGGTGTTCACGATCGACACGTGCTCCTGGCCGATGCGGTCTACACGCCCCCAGAAGTGGGTCTGCTCGTACATCGCTGCCGACGCGTGGTCACGGGTGGCGGTGATGGCGGCCCACTCGCCAAGGCACTCCTCCAGGCGCTTGCGCCACTGCTCCATCGTCATGACTCCATGATGCGCACCCCGCTGACATCCCCGCTGCGCTCAACACCTCCCTGTGCTCGTCAACAGCGTGCCCCAGGGCCGGGGGCCCTGGGGAAAAGGAGCGGCTTCGCCGCACTGTGTTGTTGTGCTGAACCCCGGACGAGCGGGGTTCAGCAGGGAACCACGATCGCCCGAACGATGTTCGGGCGATCGTGGTTCCAAAAGCGAAAGCACCCAGGTATCTTCGATACGAGATTTTCGGCGTGTCGCACGAGGGGAGGGGCCGGATGGGCAAAGTGATCCCCATCAAGAAGGGCCCCGACTTCGAGGCCCAGATCGAGTACCGCCTGGCCTCGCAGGCTGGGTGCGGCGCCGGAATCGGCTTGACCGCTGAGGAGACCAACGCACAGGTCGAGTACCGGCTCAAGCAAGGGTTCCGGCCGATCGAGTGGGTCGGCGCCGGCCTGAGCGAGTTCGGGATCGTTACCGGGACGACGCTGCGCACGGGTGAGGACTACGACCGTGCGAGGGCACTGATGCACGGCCGCCACGCGCACACCGGTGAGCGTCTGATCGCCCCCACGTTGAGGGTCCACCCCGACGCCAAGCTTGCCGCCCGTCCACTGGTAGAGGCGGTCTGGCAGGTTGCCGAAGCCGCCGACATGAGCCCCGCCGAGCTCCTTGGTTCCGCGCGGCTCGAGGGCGGGGAGCGCATCGCCAAGCGGTTCGCCCGCCTGGAGAAGGGCGTCACCCGCGAAGGTGACGCCCACCGTGCGCCCTACACCGATCTGATCACCATCGCCAAGGCCGCTGGAATCGATCCCTCCGTGCTCAAGGAGTGGTCAGCCAAGGACGTCCACAAGGCCAAGCTCAACCGCAACAAGCGGATAGAGACCGGCAACGGCGCCTTCGACCTGATCCTGGACCTGCCCAAGTCCTTCTCGCAGTGGCCTGCCTTGGCTGATGAGAGCATGGCCCGCGTAGTCGAGGACGTCTTCATGGAGAGCGTCCGCGAGACCGTCACCGCGGTCCAGGGCTGGGTGGCTTACGGCATGGCCGGCCACCACGGCGACGGGCGCAGCGCTGAGAAGGTCGACACCTCCGGGCTGATGGGCATCATCACCTTCCACCCCGCTGCCCGACCGGTCGACGGACAGGTCGGCGACCCGCACATGCACGTTCACGTCACGATCCCCAACATGGTCAGGTGCGCGGACGGGCAGTGGCGCACCATCGCCGCCGGAGGCCGGGATCTGCTGCGCCACGCCGCGCCGGCCAACGCCTACCTCGAAGCGCGCATGCGCGCCAAGCTGCGCGACCGCTTCGCGGTGGCCTACATGCGCGACGAGCACACCCGCGCATGGGAGATCGCTCCCATCACCGCCGAGCTGCGCGCCCCCTTCTCACGTCGGCGTTCCCAGATCATCGACGCTGTCGGTGACGACGTCAGCCGGGCCCACAACGAAACCGTGGCCGCCCAGTTGGCCGAGGCCAAGCAGGAACTCACCGCAGAAGACGTGCGAGCCCGGTGGCGCCGGCGCGCCCTGGATGCTGGAATCGACCCGGAGGCCCTGGTCGCCGCCGTCCTCGGCGGGGGCGGGATGGCGGCCTCCGCGGGCGGGCAGGGTCCGCTCTCGCCGGACGATGTTGCCCGCATCGTGTTCGACCCCGACACCGGAGTCACGGCACACCGCAAGGTCGCACGCCGCACCGACGTCTTCCGTGCGGTCATGGACGCCCTGCCCGACGGCATCGCCGACCTGGAGGCCGCCGAACGGCTCACTGACCTGGTCTACGCCAGCCCCTACGCAGTGCGCCTGCCTCCTAGTGGTGCCTTACACCTGTCCAACTTCGAGCCCGTCACCAGCGTTGACATCGAGCAGGCCGAACGCGCGATCCGTGCCCAGGCCCGCAAACGCCTGAACCGGGGGAGCGCGCAGGTTCCCGCGTCCACCGTGCGACGCATGCTTGCCGAGTCCGAGGCCAAGCAGAACTTCGCGTTCTCGCCCCGCCAGCGCCAGGCCCTGGAGCGCATGCTGAGCGCTGGCCACGGTGTCGAGGCACTGATCGGTGTGGCCGGGGCGGGCAAGACCACCATCATGCGCACCGCCCGTCAGATCTGGGAGTCCCAGGGGCTGCGGGTGGGAGGTGCCGCCACCGCGGCGGTGGCGGCCGCGAACCTGCACGTGGAGGCGGGCATCGACTCACGCACCGTCGCGGGCCTGTTGGAGGCGATCAAGAACCGGCAAGGGCTCGGTGACATCGACGTTCTGGTCATCGACGAAGGCGCGATGGTCGATGACCGTGCGCTGGCCCGCCTGCTTACCGCCGCCGCCGACCAAGGGGTCAAGGTGGTGGGGATCGGTGACCCCAAACAGCTGCGCGCCGTGGGTGTGGGCGGCGGCTTCGCCGAGATCCACCGCATCGTCAACGGTGTGACCTTGGACGAGAACATGCGGCAGAAGGTCGAGGTCGACCGCCAGGCACTGCAAACCTGGCGCGAGGACACAGACCAGGCCCGCTACGCGGCACTCGCCCAGTGGATGGGCGCCGGACGCATCCACGCCGAGGACACCACCGACGAGGCCCGTGCCGCCGCGCTGGCGGGCTGGTGGCAGGACACCGCCCACCTGGTCGACCCACACCAGGTGATCGACCAGGTGCTGCTGCTGGCCGGCCGCAACAGCGATGTCGAGGAACTCAACCTGCGTGCCCGCAGTCTCTTCCGGCTGGAAGGACGCCTGCACGGAGCCGACGTCACCTTCGCCCTGTACGGGGGTGAGCCCCTGACCCTGGCCCGCGGCGACATCGTGCGCGTACGCGCCAACGACTACCGCTCCCGACGTGATCCCGAGCGCGCCGATGTGCTCAACGGCTACCGCGCAGTCGTGCGCGAAGTGAACCGCCGCCGCGGCGCCCTCATCGCCTGGAAGCGCCACGGCAAGACCACTGAGGAGTGGGTCAGCCCCGAGCAGCTCGCCGCCGGCTACCTGAGCCACGGCTACGCCATGACCGTGGCGGCCGCCCAAGGACTGACTGCCAAGCGTGCCCACGTCTACGGCCACGGCGTGGACGGGCACACCCTGTACTCGGCGATGTCGCGCGCTGAGTGGCTCACCCGCCTGTACTTGCCCCTGCTGGTCCTGGAGAGCGTGGAGGCGCGCCTGGCCAAGGGAGATCCGCAGAGCGAGCAGGAGAAGGTGCAGCGGGCTGTGGCCGCCTTCGCGGCTACCGTCAATGAGAACGACGACACGATGGTCTCTGAGCAGATCGAGACCTTGCCCTCTCGGGGCCTGCCCAAGGCGGCTCAGGCCAAGAAGGAGCCTGGGCCGCAGACGCGGGCACTGCTGGAGCGCCGCGAGGCGCTCGCAAGCGCACTGGCAGGGCTGGAGCGCGTTGAGGAGGCCGCCGAACTGGTGGTGAACACCACCCAGCAGGTTCGGCAGTTGGAGGCCAAGGCGCAGCAGGGCCTGGTCACGTTGGCGCTCGAGGGCACTAGCCGTGCTCAGGTGCGTACCCAGGTCTCCCATGCCCAGCGCACGGCCACGGTTGCTCGAGAAAGGCTCGACGAGGCACGGAAGCAGGTGCGTGCTGCGGCGGCCGCGGCCGGTGTGACGGCTGACGCGGACCTGCTGCACCGCGCACATGAGGCCCTTGTTGCGGATTGGGCACGTTTGTCGGGACGTGCCGAACGCGCGGACTCTGCGTCGGCCGGGGACTCCAAGACGGCCTTCCCGGGCGGACGGCCCCCGCGGCCGCGGCCGGTCAAACCGGGAGCGCCGACGCCTCGAGCAGACGCGCGGTCGTCGAACAAGCCTCAGCAGAGGCGTTGACGGGCTGGCCGGTCCACACTCGAGGATCGGCCCTGAAATCTCCTGCGGAATTACCAACTGCTTTCATGCTGCGGGGAAGTGCGGAGGGAAGCACCCACTCGCCACAAAATAACCGCGCCTGAGGAAGCTCCCGCTTTCCCCGATGATCATCGAATTCCGAAAAGGAATCCACTTGGTTCTAAGGACGGGTTGTGAACGTCTCTTCGTCCAAGCAGGAATGATGCGTGGAGGTGAGAGATCCGGCTGCGTCGACCTCGGGCAAGCCGGTGCGACCCATGACGCCCCGGATGACTGAAGGCAAGTGCGCATCCCCACGAAGCCGGGCCAGCGATGTTTGCGAGGACGCGACCGGTAAGGCCCCCGCATCGACTCGCTGACCTGCGTGAAGGAAAAAGTGCGGTCCTCCGCAGTTTTGGCAAGACCGCCGATGAGGTCACACTGTTCGATCGGATGCCGTGTCTGCGGCATCGAGAGCAGTGGGGCCGAACTGGAGGCGCTGCGGGGGAGTGGGCAGGCCTTCAGGCTCCTGAACTGGCATGATGCAAAACTGCGGAGGTCCGCAGTTTTCCTATAAGTACCGATTCGAGGCCGTCGCTCTGGCGTTCGGCGACTACCTGGACCACTGGGATCGAAGTGACCTCCCACGGATCCCCGGGTTGCCTTGATCCCGACCTTCGCGGTTGTGGTGGATGATCGGCTGTTGTGGTATCGGGAGTTTGGTCCGGGGCGGCGAGGCTGTGGCCTCTGAGAGCAGGATCTACGCAGAGTCGGGTGCTCCCGCTGGCCTGACCTGCGAAGGCGTAAAACTGCGGAGGTCCGCAGTTTTGCCCGAAAGGCCGAAAGCTATGGGTCGACCGGGTGCGAATTGCGGCGCAGGCCCCTGCCCGGCAGTGGGCCGCGACGACCCGCCTAAGCCCTCCCGGGCGGCACTTGGGCCTTCTGAACTGCGATGATCCAAAACTGCGGGGTACCGCAGTTTGCCCTTCTGCTGGTGATGTCCTGACCACTGCCGCAGACCCGTGACACTGTCAGGTGCCATGATGCAGTCCATGAGTACTGAACATGCCACGGTCGGCCCACCGCACGAGCCCGCCTTCACCAAGTCTCTTGAGAGGGTGTGCGCTACCCTTACCGATCGGCCAGACCTCAAGGTCGTACCCACCTCGCGCGGGGACATGGTAAGCCTGCAGTTGATCCAGGCTCGTGGCACGTCCGCCGACCAGAACGCAGGCCGCAGGCTGGTGGCCGCGCTGGGACAGAACGGATTGCTGTGCGAGACGCGCTTCGCATTGAACACGCGGTGGCCGGACAATGAAAAGACGCGCGAAGCCACCGCTCAGGCATTCGGAGAGGGCGACTCCCTCACAGTGGCGCCTACGGAAGACGCCTTCGCTCAGTCCCAATACTTCATGCCTTACTGCATCGATTCGCTGCGAAACACAGCCGCTGCGTGGGCCCAGGACACTGAGGGGCCCCGGCCAGGCCTGCCTCGCGAAGAATTCGTATACATGAGGGCGCAGAGCGAATACTTCCGCACTCTTATGGATACCGCAGACAGGAAACAAGCCAATGAGGTCCGAGCTGAGATCCTACGCACGAAGAATGTCTTGCTGCCGCGCGACGCCGAACGCTTGATCGAGATGGTGAAAGCCGGAAAGGGCCCCTCGCCAACGCTAATGGACTCCATGGTCGACAAGGCCAATACGTTCCGAGACCTCCACTCCAATCCGCCCCCGGGCTTCGCTTCCGTTGACATCGAGACCACTGAGCGAAAGGGTCACCCCGCGCGGATTGCCATAACCGGTCTCCAGCCCGTGCGCCCCAAGCCGCCCACCGATGCAGGCCAGCCCACGAATCTGCGGCCGTCGGCATCCCGACGCCGGACCGGACCCCAGCTGTAACCCGCAACACGGGGTTCCAGCAAACACGCACCTGGTACTGGCCCCTGCTCCTCATCATAGGAGAACTCCTGTTTCAAGAGCGGGGCCGGGGCCGCCGTGGGCGGCGACGCGTTGTGTGGGTCGGAGCCGCGGTGAAGGAGGGCACCAGCTCTAGGTTCGCCGACGGCCGTCATCAGGGGCGGCCCCGGACCAACGCCGGGGCCGCCGGAGGTCTAGTAGCGGGCGGCGAAGTCCAGGGACTGCTCCCAGGAGGGCGCGTGCAGGTCCATCACGCTCAGCCCGTGCCCGAAGGGCGTGAGCAGGTCGGCCGGGTCCAGGCGGCGGTAGTCCACCAGCCCGGCCAGGGAGTGCTCCCACTGGGCGTCGTCGTCCAGCTCGTTCCAGGCCTCGCGGCTGCTCTCCCACTGGTCCTCGTCCAGGTCCTGCGCGTCCAGGACCCCGGCGGGCAGCGTCGGCCGCCAGGTGCCGAAGTCCTGGTCTGGGAACTCGCTGCCGTAGCTATGGGAGAACACGGCGGGCTCGTCGTCGGCGGCCCGCAGCAGGGAGACCAACGAGTGCTCTCCGCGCAGCGGGGTGGCCCATCCCATGCCGGGGCGCAGCACGCGGGAGACCCTGAGGCCGTGCTCGATGAGGTCGGCCACGCGCGCCCGGTCGGCGCCGGCGACCCAGCAGTGCCGCTCGCCGGTGAGCGCGATCCGCAGCAGCAGGCGCAGCGGATCGGCGGCGAGGCACATGGCGGTGTTGATCTGGAAGTCGGCCACCGACAGGGTCATGCCCCGGTGGACCACCAGGTTCTCCTCCCGGCGGGAGAAGGCGGGGGCGTAGAGGTCGGCGAAGTCGAACTCGCCGACGTTGCGCAGGAAGTGCTCGGCGGGCAGCAGGGACCGCAGGCGGTCGGCGATCGAGGCCGGGCGCAGCATCACCGCGGCGAGCTCACCGACCAGCCCCAGGGCGTTGTTGAGCTCGGGGCCGGCCAGGGTGGCGGTCCCATGGCTGCGGGTGTGCAGGGTGGCGTAGGTCAACGCATCTCCTCGAAACGGGGCGGCCCGGTCGGGCCGCGAGTGCTAGTGCAACGGGGTGAGCCAGCGCGGGTGGCGCCCGCGCCGGGAGCCGGGACGGACGCCACCCCGGCGGGGCTCAGACGGCCGCAGGGGCCAGGTTCAGCGGCCAGGAGGCGGGCACCACGGCGGCGGGGTCGGTGGTGCGGCGCAGGCGGGCCTGCCGCGCGGCCGCCTGCTCAGCCTTCCACCGCACCTGGGCGGCGTGCAGCGCTTCCACGCTCATGCCCGCCAGGGCGGGGTGGGCGTGTCCCAGGCGCCAGACCAGCCGGGCCGCGGCCAGGGCGTCGGCGGCCGCGGTGTGGGCCTTCTCGTCGGGCAGCGAGACACCGTAGTGGGCGCACACCCGGCCCAGGCGTCGGCTCTGGCTGCGGTGGGGGTCGGCGTGCAGGTCCAGGACCAGCGGGTCGATGACCCGCAGCTGCCCGGCGCAGTCGAGCCGCTGGCCGTGGCGGGCCAGTTCGTGGTGGAGCAGGGTCAGGTCGTAGGGGGCGTTGTAGACGACCACGGGGCGGCCCTCGTCGACTGCGTCGCGCAGGTGCGCGGCGAACTCGGCGATCACCTCCACGGCCGGGCGGCCCTCGCGGCGGGCCCGGTCGGTGGTGATGCCGTGGATGCGGGTGGCCTGGGCCGGGATGTCGATGCCGGGGTCGGCGAGCCACTGCGCGAGGGACTTGTCGCCCTGGAGTGGGTCGATGCGCCACAGGGCGGCCGAGACGATCCGGTCGGTGGCCACGTCCAGGCCGGTGGACTCGAAGTCCAGGGCGGCCAGGGGCTGGGTGTACCAGGGGTGCATGTAGGGTCTCTCCTGTCGTGATTGCGGTTGCGACAGGGCGGGGCGCCGGTTCTTGACGGGATGGGCGCCCCGCCCCTATTTCTCCGGGGCGGCTGGGTCTGCTACCGCTCGTTCGTCGGCTGGGGCAGGATCCGGATCTGGACGGCGGTCGGCCAGTTGTCCATGGCGTCCTCCAGCACCTGGTCCCGGGAGTCGGCCTTGATGGCCAGGGTTCCCTCGTCGTCCTCCCAGCGCACATGCACCGGGTACTCGGGCCGCGGGTCGCTGTCGTAGTCGTAGCGCGCGACCTCGCTGGCCAGCAGGATCCGGGGAGGGTCCAGCTTCCAGACCTCGTCGGGAGACCGGCGTACGGCCATCTCCCACACCCCGGCCAGGACCACCCGGGCGGCGGCGAGCCCGCGTTCCTCGCGGGCGGCGATGGCCTCCTGCGAGCCGGGCCCGGTCAGCGGCTCGCCGTCGGTGAGCACGAGGCTGCAGGTGATGTCGGCGGCGACGTCCTCCAGGCGCTCCAGCCCGTCCATCTCCTCCTGGGTCTCGATCTCGACCAGGCGGTGCGCCAGCTCCTGCGGGTACAGGGCGTCCTGGTCCTCGCGTAGTCCGGCCTCGGCGACCACCCGGTCCCACATCGGGCGCAGCAGGCGGGTGATCTCCAGCGCCCGCAGCTGGGTGCGGGCGCCGTGCACCGCGTCCTCCAGCTGGTCCAGGACGGCGCGTACGGACTCGATCTCCTCCTGCGGGGAACCCAGGGGGTCGCGCCAGGCCCCGTCGGCGGTCTGGTGGTGGAGGATGCCATTCATCGTGGAGACCACGGGGGAGATGGCCTCCTGGGTCGCGATGACGTCGTCGCGGTCGTTCGGGTTCACGGTTGTTTTTCCGTTCTCGTTGGGCTAGGAGGCCCGCACGACGCTGCCGTCGGCGATGTCGGGACGGGCGGGGGGACGGTGGCGGGGCACGGGCTCGTGGTCGACGTCCAGCCGCGCCCGGTACCCGCCGGAGCCGTCCGGCTCCACGTGCAGCCACCCGCCATCACCGGAGGGGCGGGTGAGGCCGTGCCCGCACGCCTCGCACTCCAGCGGGCCGCGGTCGGTGAGCGCGTAGTACAGGTCCAGGGCCTCGATCTCGGCCCCGCCCAGCCGGACCAGGGTGCGTTCGACCTCGGCGGCGGCGAGCTGGTGCCGGGCGCCCTCGGTGTCGCCGCCGGCGTGGGCGGCCTGGGCGGCGCCGACGGCGGCCAGGGCGTTGGCCGCCTCGGTGATGACCCGGGTCAGGTGGTGGTGGGCCCCGGCCAGAGCGGCGCCGGTCCAGGCCCGCTCCTCAGTCGAAGCCTCTCCGCCCGGGCCGGGGGCGAAGGCGCCCCCGGGGGCGGAGGGCAGCGGCT
This sequence comes from Nocardiopsis sp. NPDC006198, assembly GCF_040613895.1. NCBI lineage: Bacteria > Bacillati > Actinomycetota > Actinomycetes > Streptosporangiales > Nocardiopsidaceae > Nocardiopsis > Nocardiopsis sp. NPDC006198. The sequence continues at coordinate 87,554 of NZ_JBEXSY010000008.1, forward strand.
GGGCCGGTTCCTGCCCCCCTTCCCGGGCCAGGGCGGCCGGGACCACGGCCGCCACCGGAGCTGGGGCGTAGCGCGGTCTGATGTAGGTGATCCGGCCCCTTTCGGCGTCGGCGACGATCTTGGCGAGCTGGTCGCGAACCTGGGCCACCCCCAGGCCTTCGGTCTCCGTCATCGGGGCGTCCTCCCGTGGGCGTCGGTGGTGCGGCCGAACTCCCCCAGGGTCGCGGCCTGGAACAGCGCGTCCTCCACACGCACGTGAACCCGCTGGGAGCGGCCCTGGAGCAGCAGCTCTTCGACGGCCGCGCGGTGGCCGAGGGCCTCCTGCCCGGTGAGGACGACCAGGGCCCGCTCCCTGGGGGCCCCGGACTCCCGACGGGAACGGAGGGTGTTCAGGGCAGTGTCGAGGACCTCGCCGGCGGGACCGACCCACTCGGCGGGGCGGTCGGCGGGCACGGCGCCCTGGGCGCCGGGGGTGGTCCAGATGTGGCCGGACCAGGGATCGGGGGTGGCGGACATGGGTGCTCCTTCCGTCGGCACCCTGCGGGGTGCGGGTGGCGTGTGTCACCACCATACATCTAGGTGTGACTAAAGTACATTGCCGATGTACATCGGTGGCATTAAGGGGTATGGTGGTGACACGCGCCACCCGCTCGACGAGCAGCGGGGCCGCGAGCTCGCGCCGGGCGAGGGCCCTGAGGAGCGCCTCACCGCGCTGGAGACGAAGGACGCCTGACCGCCCACCCCCGGGGCCGGACCGTGCCGGCCCCGGGGCCACCTCTCCCGAAAGGACCCGAAGTGCAGAAGCCGCGCTGGACCCGCATCGAGCCCGACGCCTTCACCACCACCTGGTGGGGCGAGACCTTCACCCTGGAACGCTACGAACACGCCCGCTGGGTCGCCTACCGCGGCGGGCCCACCCCCGGCCTGGACCGCCGCGACAACGCCCTCGCCATCGCCACCAGCATCCCCAAGGCCCAGCGCGCGGCCGCCCTCGCCCTCAACGGGTGGGCCTACGCGCCGCCGCTGGACCCGTCCGACGGACACCCCCTCTACCAGCGGCTCGGAGCCCACGTCCGGCACGAGGACCTCCTCGCCGACCTGACCGCCGCTACCGACTACGACGCCCCCGACGACCCGCTCACCTGGGCCGTGGACACCCACCCCGAGACCACGATCCGTGTCGGCGCCTACCGCCCCAAGGGCTACCGCGGCCAGATCGCCCCCTTCCGAGCCCCGGGCGGCATCACCGGGTTCGCCCGCTACCGGGAAACCCCGGCGGCCTCCGGCGCCTCCCCCTGGCTGGTCGGCACCGCCTACCGAACCGAGGACGGCCTGGTCGGCCGCGCCGACGTCCGCACCGCCACCGGCGCCCAGCTCGTGGACGCCATCAGCCACGCCCTGGCCCAGACCCGGACCCGGACCGCGCTCACTCCCGCCTGACCATCGCTCTTGGGGCCGGCATGGTCCGGCCCCGGATGCACCCACCACGACGAAGGAGAACACGACCCGATGAGCACCACCACCCGCACCCCGCAACGACTGCACCGGCCCGCCGTCCGGGGCTGGACCGTCCCCGAAGGAGCCGTCTACGTCGGCCGCCGCAGCCGCTGGGCCAACCCCTGGGCGTGGAAGACCCGCGATGCCATCGCCCGGGTCCCCGCCCTGGACGGCTCGGACTGGGAGGTGGAGACCCGCATCAGCGCCCCCGGCATGCACCACCCCTACCGCCACGCCGACGGGCGCATCACCTCCCACCACACCCGCGCACTCACCCGCGCCGAGTCCGTCGCCGTGTTCCGCCGGGCCCTGACCGACCCCTCCAGCGACCTGCAGCTGTGGCAGTGGGAGGGCGGGCACCTCACCCTCGACGACGCCCGCGCCGAGCTCGCCGGGAGGGACCTGGCGTGCCTGTGCGCGCCCGGGCAGGCCTGCCACGCCGACGTCCTGCTGGAGCTGAGCAACACCACACCGAAGGAGGCCGACCGATGACCATGACCCTGGACACCTACACCCACTACGGCTTCCTGGAGCTCCTCGGGTGGGTCGCGGGCATAGCCGGTGTGGTCGGCCTGGTCAGCTGCGCGGCCGCAGCAGCCCTCCTTCTTCAAGGCCGCCGTCACCACGTGTACTACACAACGGGCGCGCCCCGCCTGCTGAGCATGGCCCTGGGGTGCTCACTCCTGGGAATCACCTTCTTCGTGCTCTCGCCCACAGTGCACAGCCTGTCGTGGGGCGCAGTGCTGTGGACTCTGGGCGGCCTCGGGGCCAGCGCAGCCGTGGGAGGGGCTCTCGTCCTCGGTCGCCGACTGCCGAGCCAATGGTGGCAGCAGGCCAGGCAGGGGTGGTCCAGGATCCGTGCCCGCCGCCAGGCCCGCGCACAGACACAACGGGCCGCAGCCAGCCTCCTCGCTGCGGTCCGCGCACGCCATGACCGAGTTCGTGAGGCCTGGGGGAGCTATCAGCTCGACCTGGAGGCCTTCTTGTCCGCTCCGGCCCTGAACGACATCGTCGTGCCGACCACGGCCGCTTTCGTGCGATCCATGGCGCGGGCCCAGGACCTGGAGGCCGAAGCCGAAGCAGGTCCGGACCGGTACGCCGAATCCGTCTACGACCTGGAAAGCGCCTGGCAGCAGGCTCTGGCCTACGCCGAGAAGGTGGGGGCGGCCTACCTGCCCGCCCCCGACCGGTTCCGCCGCGCCGCAGCCCTGTTGCGCCTGGCTCACAGGGATCACAACGAGGGCGGACACGAGCGCGCACAAGCGCTGGGCAAGGCCCAGGAACTACTGACAGGCCTGGTGAGCCCACCCGAACGCATGGTGGGTGAGCTGGAGGTGGCCGTACGGCAGGCCCTTGCCTGATGGCGGACAACCGTGCACCACCGACCGCCAAGTCCCGAGCGGCTTGGCCCGCCCCGCCTGCTGTGGGGCGATCACGACCAAGCCATCTACCACTGCAACCACTCTGACCCGCCCGGTTGAAACCGCGCGGGTAAGCCCGTTCGGGGCCTGCGCGACCTCAGTCGAGCACGGCCGGGCCGCCCTGCCGATGGCCGGCAAGCTGATCCCCAGCCCGTGACAATGACGCCTAACCCCCAAGGAGAACCCGTGAGCACCGCTACCGAAACTGAGAAAGAGACCCGATGTTTCTCCTGATCCCCAGTGCCTTCCTCGGTGCCCTCGCCATGCTCACCTTCGTCGTGCTCTCCCCGGCCCGGCGCCCCGGACATTGGAGGACTCGGCATGTGCTCTACGCCTACGCCGTTGGGCTCTGCGGACTTCTCGTCGCGGCGTTGGTCCCTCTCGCCAGCGTCTTGAACGGTACCTTCACCGAGCCCGACGCCCTGCAGATCGTCCTGATCCTGCTGATGCTCCTGCTCGGCGCAGTCATCGCCGAGCGTTGCATCGCCTTGGAGCGTAAGAAGGGGGACCGCAATGAGCTGTGAAACGGTCTGCGACTACGACATGCGGGGCAACGGTCGTGGTGGAGTACGCACTCAACCGGGCTCGGCGTGGGCATAGAACACCCATGGACGAACAGCCCCAGTCGACCCCCGCCTCCCTCCGCCTCAGGCTCCCCGCCCCCGGGGGCTCCCCTCGACTCGGGAGATCGCCACCGAGGCCGACACGAACTGGAACCATCGGCCTGCGCCCCTCGGTACCGTCGAGGCCATGAACCTGGTCTGGCTCCACCCCCGCCCCCGCCCCGACCGCCCCGGCGAGGACCGCCTCATCGATACCGCGACCATCCGCGGCCTGCACACCCGCCCCCTGCCCTGGCAGGAGCTGCGCACCGGCCGCGAACCACACCGCTGGGCCCTGTACGCGCACCTGTCGGGCTTGCGCGCCCCCGTCGAGCTGCTCCGCGGCCAGCACGAGCAGGCCCAAGCGAGCGCGGCCACCGACCTGGCCCGGATCCTGGCCACCGAGCGCGGCCACTTCGACCGCGACGGGGGAGGGGTGATCGTCACCTGCGGCCAGGAGACCCCCCACGGGGTGGTCTTCGACGTCGAACGCACGGCCCGCCCCCACGACCCCCGCGACTGGTGGCCGACCGAGCACCGCAAGCACGTGGAGAAGCAGGAGCGGGCCGCCGCCGCGCCGCGCCGCCGCTGGAACCCTTTCGACAACCTGCCCATCGACACCAACGCCGTCCCGGCCGCACCGGGTGCGGGCGAGTAGATGGTCGACGAGGACGCGCTCCTGGCACGCCTGACCGCCCGCCAGTGCTGGGACGCCGAGACCCTGCGCGGCCCGGCCACCGAGCGCTTGGCCTCCAACGAGAACGTGGAGCTGCCGCGCGGGCTGGCCCACCAGGGCCGCTACGCCCTGCGCCTGCTCAACCTGTTCGACGGCGACCTGGGCCGCCTCAGGGCCGCCGCCCTCCGCTGCCGGGAGCTCGCCCAGGAGGAGGACTCCCACCGACAGGCGATGTGGATGCGGGCCACGGACCTGTGCGAGCAGGCCGTGGCCCGCGTCACCACCCGCGCCGGCGCGGACCCCGACCACCAGCAGTCCTACGTCCACCGGCTGATGCACCCCGAACCCGACCCGGCCGAGGAACTGGCCTACCGGGTGGTGTGGGTGGCCACCCTGCCCGCCCCCCACAACCTGTTCCGGGCCTCCTGCATGACCCCGCTCAGCACCGCGCAGCGGTGGGCCCGCCAAGCACGCCCCACCCGCACGCCCCGTTCGTGCTGCCGCTACCACGCGGTCGACTGGCACCGGGCCTCCCGCGGGGCCCGGCGCCTGCTGCGGCAGGCTCGCCGCGGCGCAGGCCCCGTCGAGGAGGTCTACCGCCGGGCGCGTGCACTCGCGGCCCGGGCGGGGTGGGACACCGCGCAGCGCGAAGCGGCGCTGAGCCTGCTCAGTCCGGCCGAGGGCATCATCGTCAGCCCCGAGGACAGCCCCGCCCGGTGGTTCCTCCTCAACGGCCAGCACCGCACCCAGGCCCTGTTGGAAGCAGGGGTGCGGCGCACGGTAGTGCTCCGCGCGCCCTGACAGGGCGCTGGCTGACGCAGGTGGCCCGCGCCCCCGATGTGGGGCCAGCCGCGCCGACCATGATGCTTCGGGCCTGCTTCTCCAGGGCCACGCCCTGGAGAAGCAGCGCCTCATCCGACTGGTCGCGCATTAGGGTCTCAGTGGTCGAACCGGACCCAGCTGTCCAGGGCCCGGTGGAGGTGGTCCTCGGGGAAGGTCTCCTCCATGACGGCAAACGCGGTGGTGCGTAGTTCCTGGACCCATACCTGCCCGGCGATGTCGTCGGGGGTGCCGGCGTCCACTTCGGTGGCGATGCTGCGCACCAGCTTCTCGCTCGGCTGCCCGAAGAAGGACAGGGCGTATGAGGCCAACTGACTGCGGCCCAGGGTCGGGTTTTCGGCGCCTTGGAGGAGTTTGAGGTGCAGCGCGATCTTGCCGGTGACGTAGTTGGTGTTGGTGTTGAGGTCCTCAGCGACGCGGTCCCAGAAGGGGGCGAACGTGTCCCTGCTGCAGGGCGAGGGAAGCATCATGAGGAGCGTGATCAGGCGGTTGACGTGCGCGGACTCGGTGCTCTCGGCCATGGTCACCTTTCAACGGGAGGAGCAGGGCGCCGCTACGCTACAGGCGGCGGCCAGCTTGTGACCGGCAAACACCGCAAGAGGTCTTCGTCAGCATTGCGGTCCCAATTGAAAGGTGCCGAAGCCGGCCCGGGAGCCCTCGAGATGCTTGCTTGACAAAATGTCAAGCACCCGCAGGATGGGGTCATGGCACTCCCCGCGGCACCTCCGAACGCCCGTATACGAGCTCTCACCGACAGCTTGTACGAGATCCACCGCCAGGCCGGGGACGCGCACCTAGAACTGTGGCCTGACGACGACATCCTTGCGGTTCTCGCCTACACCCGCTCACGATTCCCTTCGCTGCCCCCCGCACAGTCCAGTCCACTCCGACGTAAGCAGCTGATCGCCCGCGCCGAGCTCACACGGCTCGTCTACGCACAGCTGGATTCTGAACAGCTCGGACTCCTGGACCAGGCCCGACCGCGCGAGCAGCACACCACGGACTACCCCGTCTACCTCAAGGACTTAGCTCCGGCCATGGGCCTGAAGGATCCCAGCGGCGTCAACCAGCGCCACAACCGACTGCTGGCCGCAGTCAACAACCTGCCCAGACTCCCACGGGAGGGCCGGCGAGTCCTTCGTGAGCGTGCGGAACGCACACGTACCGACTTCCTGAAGATGCAGGCCGCCCAGGCGCACCACAACTCGGTTCGCCGGGCGGCTCACGCTCTCCTCGACGTGGTCGACGAGTTGGTTCTGTCCGAGGATGCCGAGGACTGGATCGACGAGCTACAGGAAATGGCAGACGAGAACCTGCAGCTGGAGGAGATGGTCGGATTCGCGGCACGGCTGAACCTGCTGGTGCAGGGAGTCGCGAACGAGGGGAGCCTGTCGCCGGACGCCGCTCAGGCCCTGGAGGGCGCGCGTGAAGCGCTGGCCTACCGACGGCCTGCTCGGGACAGGTGAGACATGCTGGTCAACTCACCGCGCTCAGCGACCGGAAAAGAAGACCTCTGACTGGCTGACTGCCGGGTCGAATGACTGGACGAATGACTGGTCAGCTGACTGACTGGTGGAGCAGAGAGACCCTTGATACGTAGGAGATTCGCCTAGAGGACAAGAGGAAGCGACATGAAAACTCCAGAGTTAACTCGGACCATAACGCGCGTCTTCCAAGCTCGTTTCTCACGCACGAACCAGAGAGGTGACCTAGGATTCACGCCGCATCACCGCGATACCATCGGCCTGCACATGCCTCCCCCTAGGAAGGAACAGCCATGCCACGGGTAACAGTCGACGTGCCGGACCTGAGCACCGTGCGGCGCATCGTTGGAGAGTGGCTTCAGCGCCGGGAAGACGATCTCGACGCGCAGGAGTACGCCTGCAAAGTCCTCGCCATCATCAACGGCAAAGGCGGCGTCGGCAAGACTTCGTTCGCTGTCTCCTGGGCGGTCAACCTCGCTGCCCAGGGTAAGAAGGTCCTCTACGTCGAGTTGGACCCGCAGGGGAACGCCTGTGAAGACCTGGGCATCAACAAAACCCCCTTGGACGATGGCGGACAAGCACAGGTCGACGCTGTGCTCAATCAAAAGCCCTTCCAGCCCACAGGCGAAGCGCGACCGAACCTGTTCATCGTGCCCGGCGGCCAGGCACTCAGCCAACTGGTCACTGAGATGCACTTCCTGAGGCGAATCTCCGACGCAGGGAACGACCTTCCCTGGCAGTACCTCTACCTCTGCTCCCTGGACCAGTGCGAAGACGACTACGACATCATCGTCTTTGACGTCGCGCCCGGTGATGAAGCGCTGCAGAAGAACGCCCTGCACGCCGCTGACGGCCTCATCGTCCCCACACGTTCAGACCCCAGTTCCCGCAAGGGGTTGCGCATCGTGGCCCAACGCTACATCGAGGTGAAGGAGCACAACGAGACCCTAGAACTGCTCGGCGTGGTGCTCTTCGCCACGAACGCCTCTGCAACCAAGGTGCAGGAAAATCTCCGGAAGGATCTAGCCCGCGACCTGGGCAGTGCCAAGCACAAGGTGGTCCCTCACCCCATCCGGTACGTGGAATCCGCAGCAGTCGAGGCCCGCCGACGCGGGAAAACGCCCACCGAGCTGGTGAGGGAACGCCCTGAAGGCGTGCCGCTCAAGTCCCTGGAGGCGTTGTCCGCAGATTACTCCACAGTGAATACCTGGCTCCTCACCGAGGTGACAGCGGTGAATCGCCAGCTGAACAGCCCCGAGGACTAACCGGAAAGACGAGGATATGACCACTACAGACGACTCGCTCGGATCTGACAGCATCGTTGAGGACGCCTTCGCCCCCCGCCGGCGCGGGCGAAGGAAGAAACAGCAGGAAGTTACTGACTCCCCCCCCGCGGTGGACACTCAACACTCGTTGCCTGCAGAGTCAGCTCCTCCCACGCCCGCCCCGAACGCAGTAGCCACCGAGCAGACGCCCACCGCACAGGCCATGCCTGCCCCGACAGATCCGGTCCCCGGACCGGGGCCTGTTGTTTCGGCTCCCACCCCCGTGCAGGAGAACGACGAAGAGGCCCCCACTGTCACCGCGGCCGCTGAGGTGGCCGTGCGCAGGGTCGAGGCCCCCGCTGTCCAGAGCCAGGAACACTTCCAGGAGGAGATCAACAGTGTCGCGAGTTTCGCTGAGAGCTCGGAACCGGACCTGATCGACCTCACAGAAGAGGAACTGGACGAACTCGAAGCGCAGCGCCTCGACGAGCAGGACACCACCACATCCCAGTTCACCGTCGACCTCGACGGGCGGATGAAGCGGCGCCTGGACCAGATGATCAGGACCAGCAGGCGGAGCGGACGCCGCCTGACCATCACGGCTGTCGTGCTCCAGGCGCTGGAGCAGAACCGTCGCCATTACGGGGAGGCCGTGTCTGTGTGGCGGCACAAGAATGCTCCCGTCACTGAAGGCAGGCTGTTCAGCCCATCAGAAGACCGCCAGTGGGTTGGCCGGTCCCTCGATGCGACCACATCCACCATCACCGTGCGCCCAACTCTCGAAGAGCGCGTACTCATCGAGCGGGCCGTCCTCTTGAGCGGCGCCCGCACCCGGAAGGAATTCATCGAAGCTGTGCTGGACACCAGGCTGCCTCAGCTTCCCGGACGGCCCCCCAAGGCCTGAAAGCCTTTCGTGCGCAAGGGCTACGGGGGTGGGAGCGGTCAGATCGCTCTCACCCCCTTTTGTTTGTGGCACTACTCAATGAGGCGTTGCATCATTCAGCCGTGACCGCGACCATCGTAGGTGTAGGTCAGCGCATCGGCCTGGACATCGGGGTCAGGAACCAGGACTTGGGCCCCCATGTCCGGTGAGTACCTGGCCCGCCAGCTGATCGGCGACGTAGGGCTGCGCGTCCGGATCGGCGTTGGTGCTGGTGTGGGCGGCCATCTGCCGCAACAGCTCCCTCCTTGCGGGCAGGATCACCGTCGCGGCGTCAGGGGCCGGCGCGGTGACTCGACCGCGGCTCAGCGGCGTACTGGCACCGGGGAACGCCCCACGCCGCAGGAGCAGGTCGCAGGCACCGGTCTCGGTGAGAGCAGTTTCGGGGTGGGCGGCGAGCCAGCCGGCTGCCGAGTCCACACCACTGTGCTGCACGGTCGCCTCGGTTACCAAGTGCTCGATCGTGGTCACAATGTGTTCTCTTCTTGGGGGAGATCAAACGAACAGCAGCGCGACGCCGACCGCTGCCAGGGCCCCTAGTGGGCGGTCATCGTCCACTCCTGTTCTACAGGCCTGCCAGCGGGTCCTCATCCCATTCGTGGCCCTGCTCGATGTAGCTCTCCAGCACATGAGACCCAGGTGCGTGCCCGCTCAGGCGCCGGATTGTGTCCCGGGCGGCCCCCCGGCGCGCGGCGGCGGTGATGGAGCCTCGCCGGAGCGAGTGCCCGGTGTACACCGGCGCTGACGCGTCCTCCGCTGGCCCCAGCGCCTTGCCTGACAGGCCCGCCCTCTCCGCCATGGTGCTCACGACGGTGCTCAGCGCGGGAGGCGACAGCGGCTTGGGGTGTACGGGCAGGGCATCGTTGACCAACACGCGGACCAGCAGCGGCGTGGCCGCGGCGGTGTGGCCCGCCTCCGCCAGGATCCCGGTCCAGGCGCGCACGGCCCGCACCGCGCACAATTCCGGGTCCAGCGCGTAGGGCACCGGCTTCCACACCTCCTCGACGGTGGTCTTGGGGCGTCGTACCGCGACTCGCATGCCCCGCTCGTGCCACTGGATATCCCCCAGACGAAGGCCGGCTGCCTCCGAGCGGCGCAGCATCAGGCGCCAGGACACCAACAGCAGGACGGTGTCGCGGGCCCGCCGCCGCAGGGCTGGCCGTCCGTCGGCGAGCTCGTGGGACTGGGCGGCGCGCACCATGGCGCGCAGGTCCTCTTCCAGGGCGGCGGCTGCCCGCCGGGGGCGGGTGGGGTGAGCGCGCCGGTGGCCTTCGAGCACCTTGCGGGATGCACGCTGGTTGGGTGCGTGGCCCTCCTCCTGGGCCCAGGTGGCCACGGCTGAGAGACGTCTTTCCACCGTGGAGGCCGCCAGGGGCTTGCGTTTGTGGGTCGGCACCGCGGCGGATCCGTGCTCCAGCAGCTCGGTGACGTACAGGGCCAGCATCTCCTCTTGCACCGGGAGCGGGTCGAGGCCCCACTGGGCACAGAACGCGGCCCAATCAGCGCGGTCTGCCGCGTAGGCCCGGCGGGTGTTGGCGGGGACCGCGTCGGAGATCTTGACCGCTGCGGCGTCGTGCAGAGCTCGCAGCCGCTCTTGGAGGTGGGCGGCAGGCTCTTCCTGCGGTGTCAGAGCTCGTTCGTCGACGTGCTCGGCGGTCTCGTGTGTGTCCGTCACTCCCGGTCCTTCCCTGCGGTGTCGTGAGTGCGACTCACTCGTGGCGATCCCCGGTCACAGGCACAGTCCGTTGGTGGCCAGGACCTGATCGGCCAGGGCCAGGGTGGTGCGGCGGGTGGAGGGGGCCACGTCGCGGGGGTCGTGGTCGAGGAAGGTGTAGAAGAGGTCAGTCACGATGCTGACCGCGGTGTCGTTCTGGCGATGGCGGCGAATCTTGTGGTTGTCGCGCCACCAGGCGCACACCACGTCGACATCATGAGCTCCGCTGGCGTCGACGAACAACTGCTCGTCCTCGGTCAGAGCGCCCATGTGCCACCAGTCCCCCCAGGCGCTGGCGTCGCCGACGATGGCCGGGCGCAGGGTGCGCCCGCGGAGGGAGGCCTGGTGGACCAGCGCCCAGGCCATGAGCGGGCAACTGCTTTCGCTAAACCACTGGATCGTCTGCGGGGTGAGCCGGTCGGCGATGGCCCTGGTGGTGTGCGGCCCGTAGGTCAGGGTGGCTAGGGCAGGGGCAGCTGTCTCAGCTGGCTTGTCCATGGGCGCCGGTCTCCTCAGGCATGGGTGGGGTGGTGTTCGTCCAGGCCGCAGGCGAGTTCGGCCAGGTGCCAGGTGAGCTTGCTGGCGTAGTCGATGTGCCCGACCGCGGTTGCCTCCACGTCCTGCACCTGCTCAGGGGTGATCGTGCTCAGCCCGCGGCGGGTCCGTTCGGCGTTGACCTCTGCGGTGAGCAGGGCGCGCTCGTCGAAGACCCAGGCGGGATGGGTCTCCCCCTCGCGAGTTTCGAGGTGAGTGCGGTGTGCGCGTCGGGGGTGGGCGTTGGTCAGCACTGCGCGCAGGCGCGCGTGGGTGAGGCGCGGGTCATCTTGCACAGCTGCTCCTGAAAGGGCGGTGTACGGGTCGAGTGGGCAGGTGCGATGGCGCACCTGCCTCACCGTGAGTGTGAAGGGTCGAGCGGGTCGATTAGCAGGTGCATCCCGTGCTGGGGGAGGCTGCCCAACTCTTCCGCCCAGAGGACGCCACGAATGGTGAACTCGGGGTTTGCCCGAGCCCACGTGGCAGCCGCCTCGAAAACGTCCGCTGGCGAGGACCCGTTGATGTAGAGCTGCGGCCCGACGCGCACTGTCGCCCACTGATCGTCGCGCATGGGTAGACCGTCGAGGGACCTGTGTAGTTCCTTCTCGGTGCTGATGCTGTCGGCCCGTTGGCGGTCGGCGAACTCGCTCATCATCACTCCTCTCCTTTCTCTCGGCACCCCTCGCACGTCACGGCCCACTTCGGGCTGGACGCCGGCGGGATGCCCCCTTCGACTTCGGGGTCAGTTCCTTGTGCGTCGCAGGACAGACAACGTCACCCAGAACATGATTCCGAGGGCTGTGAACAGACAGACGGTCGCGAGGGCGAAGAGCGCGATCTGGGCCCTGCCTGCGAAGGCCAACCCGGCGCTGGTGGCGACGCTGCACACACCGACGGCGAAGATGGCCGCGTTGAACCGGCCATCCCTTTCTCCTGGCAGGAGTACGCCGGGCCTACGCCAGTCAGCAACCGCCAGCGCGCACACCACCAGGCCGATCCCTAGGGAGGTCAGGGAATACATCATGGGTCCTTCCAGGAACAGCAGTTCTGGTTGAGCAGGTCGTCAGCAGGGTGCTGCGAATCTGGGGCAGGCGCATCGGTACGCCCTGGCAAGGCCCGGCGGGCCGCTCCCGGTCATTGTTTCAGGGGCGCGGCCCGCGCTCCTCGGTCTGCGTGGACGGCGCGGGCCGCTCGCTTGCGCGGAAGTAGGCCGCGATCAGGGCCGCGCCGACCAGGGTGATGACCAGGCCGGGCCACCACAGCCCGGTGAAGGCCGAGCCGAACATCAGGCCGAGACCGAAGGTGAGCACGGCCTGGGGCCAGAACCGCAGCCAGAGCGGAACGGGGCGGGTCGGGGGCATGGTCGCAGCTCCTCATGAAGGTGGGGTCCGGGGTCCAGTCTGCCCCGGCGCGGGTCAGGCGTCGATGTCGACGCCGTCGAGGACCTCGAAGCCGCTGCCGCACAGGTTGGCGCGCGCCTCCTCGGCCTGCTCGATGCACCACTTCTCGCGCTCGGTGGGGGTCATCTCGTCCCACTCGGCGCGGTCGATCTCGGTGATCTCGGTGTGGGTCACGGCTGTGTCGTGCTCGACGATCAGCTCGACGCGGACCACGCTCACGGGGGTCTCCTTCGGGGAGGGGCCCGGGTCTCCGGGGCCGGTTCGCCTACTTACGATAATGGACCTTATCGCAAGTAGGCCCTTCTAGTCTAGTTCAAATTGAAATCAGAAGCCGTCTACTTCTAATTGGAAACATTGCTAGAGTAGGGGGATGGACACCGAACCCGCCACCACAGCCCCGGCCGTCTCCGGGGACCTGTGCGGCCTCTCCCGTTGCCGCCGCCCCCTCCCCGCCCAGACCGGCCGGGGCGCGCGCTACGAGTACTGCCCCGACCGGCGCTGGGACTACGACGGCAAGACCCTCAGCTGCCGCGAGCTGGGCGACGCCGAGAAGAAGCTGACCGCCGTGTTCGGCCGGGGTCCGGCCGACGCTCCCTTCGCCGCCCAGCTCAGCGCCACCCTGTCCGCGGCCGCAGACCCGCTGGAGGCCCTGCGCGCCGCCGTGGCCAGCACGCACACCTACCTCACCGAGCAGTACACCGAGGCCCAAGAACGGGCCGAGCACGCCGAAGCCCAGGCCCTGGAGGCCCACGGCCAGGCCCGGACCGCCCAGGCCGCCGCCGAGACGGCCCGCCGGTCCCAGGCCGCAGCCGAGCGCAAGGCCGCCGACGCCGACGAACGCGCCGGCCGGACCGAGCGCGAAGCCCGCAAGGCCCTGGACCAGGCCGCCGCCGACCGACAGACCGCCGCGGTGGCCCGCGGCGCGGTCCAGCAGCTGGAGGAGGAGAACGCGCGCCTGCGCGCCGAGCTCGGTGAGACCTCCGGCAAGGCCAGCGCGGCCACGGCCCGGGCCGAGCGCGCCGAGGCCCAGCACCGGGCGGCGGTCGAGGAACGCGACCGGCTCCGCGCCGAGTCCGAACGCGAGCAGCAGGAGTGGGCCGCCGAGCGCACCCGGCTCGCCGAGCAGGTGGAGCGGCTGAGCACCGACTACGCCGTGCGCCTGGACGAGCTCCAGAGCGCCCAGGCCGCGGCGTTGGAGGGGCTGCGCGAGGGCTACGGTGCCGAGATCGCCGGGCTCAACCGCTCCCTGGGCGAGCTCCAGGGCCAGATCGCCGACCGGGAGCGGCAGCTACAGGAGGCCACGGCGCGGAAGGAGGCCGGTGCCCTGGCCGAGGAGCACGCCCGCCACACCGCCGCCGAGGCCCTGCAGCTCCTGGATCTGGGCGCCGACCCCGCCAAGGTGCGCACCCGCCTGGCGCTGGCCCTGCGGGCGCCCTCTGACGAGGCGCGCAAGGCGGCCCGCGTGATTCTCGACATCGGGTCGGCGCTGGGGGTGTGCAACGTGGCCGTGGACCACCACGACGGCATCATCCCGCGGGACCAACTCTCCATGACCGCGCTCAACCGCTTGGCCAAGGCCGGGGTCACCAAGCAGGACGAACTGAGGAGGATCACGGACCTGGGCCGTGAGGCTCTGCCGCTGGCCTCCCGGATGTCCCGATGACCCGGGTGGCCAAGGGCTGACCCCACCCCGCCAAGCGATCGACTTGCAGATCCGAGTCGGGAACAGCGCACCCGAACTCGGGAGAACACCAAGATGGCCAGAACCACGGCCCTGACCCACCATCGAGAGGAATTCTCATGCCGCTGACCGCGCACGAAGCCCAGATCAGGGACCTGACGGAAGCCCTGGAGGGCGTCACCGAGTTCACCGCCTACGACAACGAAGGTCGGCCCGTGACCGCCCGTAGGCGCGCAATCCCCTACATCGTGTGGGACTTCAGCCGCCCCGACGGGCGACGCGCCCGGATCGCGGACACCGACCGCGTGAAGATCTTCAAGCTCGTGCTGAGCGTCGCCAGGCACGGTACGTGGCCTTCCCGCATGACGCGGATGCCCGAGTTCACCGAGACGGCAGAGGGCGAGGGGTAACCGCTTCGGTCGGGTGGTCGGCTCACGTCGATCACCCGACCCGCGCTGCGAGAGCAGGCCGAGCTATGGCGGCGTTGCACTGACGCTACGAGCACCGCTCCTGAGAGAGCCGCCGGCCGAGGGTGCAGTGCCAGCCCTGCAGGTGAATACCGTTGTCGACGGCACGATCTCTGGATCAGCCGCCGTTTCGCCGCATCCATTCCACCCCACACAGGAGGTGTTGGACAAAGAATGGTACGGGGATGAGAGCTTCCCGCAAGTCCCACATTCGACGGACCAGGCTCGAACCGGGCCACAGGCGACTGATCGCGAACCTGTGCTCCAGCTGGTCTTGGAGCAGATGATAACCAGCGCACTGCTTGCAACTGATGTATTTTCGCCCCAAATGGATATCGGTGACCGATTCCAAGGGGACGTTATTAGAAGGATCTCGTTCCAGCGACATGGCTATATTTTACAGGCGTCGCGTCTTCGCAAACAGCAGACCACCGGCGTACCTGCGTCTATGTCCGCTGTTTCTCCTGCTCCGCCGCATCGACCCGGCTGGGCGCCCTCCCACATGATTGCTGATCTACAGCTCGTGCCATACCATCGGTATTGCACGGGGCACTAGCCTCGGTGAAGTGGGGGCGGCAGCCATCCGGACGGTTGGTGGGCCGCCTTTCGCGCGCCTGGGGCGGTTCAGAGCTGGTGGACCATGCCGCGACGGTCCTCTGGTGCCCGTGGCCGCCTTCCGTGGCACCTCGCTGAAGGCGTTTCGCTCCGAAGAGGAACTTCCCACGGCACCCTGGGAACCACTACCCCTTATGAGGAGCCCCCGTGCCCACTGCACCATCGACCTCCCCCGCTGTCGAAGCGATTCTGCGGGCCACCACCCGCAGCGCTCTGAAGACCGTGCCGACCGCGTCGGCGCTGACAGCCGCGGCCGCCCTACTCGACGACCTGTGGGCTGCCGGTGCCCGTCACGGCGTGGACCCATGCGAACTGGACCTGGCCTCACACGTGGTGGATGCCATGACCCGGGCCTACCGACACCAGAAGCCCGTGGAGGTCGACCCGGTGGCCCTGGTAGAAGCGGCCGCCCGCGCTACCGCTCACGAGGTCGGCCAGGTCCTGGCCGACCTCGTGGTCGAAGACGTGGTCGGGCGCAGCCCGGACTGCGCCTACATCGTTCTCGCCCGCCAGGAGCAGACCCCCGCCTGGGGGACGACCGGAACCGCGCCCCTGGTGGTGCGGCTGGAGCGCGAGGACTGGGGACCTGGTTGGGAGTGGGTCCTGTTCCCCGATGTGTCCGGCGGCGCTGGCGTCGTGGCCACCGTGATTGCTCCCCCGCCCAACCTGGAGGTGGCCGCCGAGGTCGGACAGATCGTCGCACGGGCCCTGACCGGGAAGTTGTAACGGCCTGCGAGGCGGCTGAGAGTCGGGTTCTTCTCCTCGGGTGCCACCGTGATTTGTGGGGCCTTCCCCATGGCCGGCTTTCTCTCCGGGCAAGTCCTCTTGGGCGAGCCAGCACTGGATTTCCTGACCCACACAGAAAGGGCCCACGACCCCATGACCGACACTCACGAGACCAGGACCGACCCGTCGCGCCTCTTAGAGATCGAACGGAGGGTCCGCGGCGTCTGGGACCGCGCGTTCGCAGCTGGCCAGATCCCCTCCAACGAATCCGTCGTCGGGGATCCGACCGAGCTGAACGTCGCCGTGGTGGTCGAGGCCCTGGCTGACGCCGAAGCCGGCTGCGCCGGGGCAGCGAGCACCCCCGAGCAGGTCACGGCGCACCTGGACATCCGTCAGCTGGACGACCTGGTGCTGCAGCGCCTCCTCGACCACGAGGAGACCGGACAGGAAGGCAGCGCGCTGTGGCGGGAGCAGGAGGCCCGTGCTTCGGCCGCCGTGGCCCTGTTCGTGACCGCCGTGTACGGCGACGCCGCGCGCTGAGACGGCTGCGAAACCTCAGCCGTGGCCCGGTTCTTCTAGGCCCGGCCCGCCCTCCACCTCGCGTGGAGGGCGGGTTTTCTCGGGGACGGTGGCCACGGCGTAGACGTCGACGAACCCCGTTCGCTGGGCCGGGGGGTCAGGGGTGAGGTCGACGGGCTCACCGCGGCGGATCGCCGCGATGAACGCCGCGACGTCCTCCTCTTGGCCGCGCAGGCGGATCTTGATGTGGGCCATGGTCGCCTCCCCCTACCAGAAACGGGCCCGGGCCCGGACTCCAACGATCCGCCCGTCCTGGGCGGCGGTGTCCAGGTGGTCGAGGTCGGTGACGGCACCGCACAGGACGACCGTGCTGGTGCGGTCGAGCAGCTCCCACCACTCCTGAGGCAGGGCAGCCTGCTCGGCCGGACGGCACAACACCACGTCGTCGAAGCCCTCGTCGTCGACGCGGACGATCTCGACCAGAGAACGGGAGGAGATGTCGAAGCGCGCGACCCACTCGGCCGCGGCCGGGGGCAGACCGCTCATGTCCCAGGCGGGTAGGCCGCACCGGGTGCGCAGGTCCTCCAAGGACGCCCCAACCCCCTCCGGGATCAGCGGCAGCATCGGCAGGACAGGGCCGTTCTCGTCGGCGATGTAGGTGACGAACGCGTCGTAGGCCGGGTCGACCTCGATGGGGTGGTCCACGGTGAGGGTCTCGAACACGGGAGCGGGGGCCCCACCGGCGGCCCACAGATCGAGGCCGTCCTCCAGGATCTCGCGCACCTGTTCGGGTGACATCGTCTGGAGCGCGGTGACGGGCGCGTCGGCGCGACCGTCAGGCGGCGCCTGGTGCAGTAGGGGTATCCACGAGCGGGTGCTCCGCGAACCCAGGAGCAGGGACAGGCCGGGGGGAAGGGCGCCCAGCGCTGCGCCGGTCAGGGCCGCGACCGTCGCCGGGTGCGCGGCCACCAGCGGGATCAGGGAGTCCTGGCACGGGCGGCATCCGGCCCGGCAGGCACCCACCAGCGCGGCGGCCCGCTCCAGGTCGAGTGGGTGGCCCTGGACGTAGGCCAGCTCGGCGAGCATGGCCATCTCGGGGGCGGGGTGGGTGTGCGTGGTGCCCGCCAGGGCGCTGGTGTAGGCAGCCCCGGTGCGGCGCTGTTCGCGGCGAGCCTGCTGTTTGCGGGCCCGGTGGTGCTTCGGCATGGCGGTCCTCCGGCGCGGCGGTCCCATGACCCGCGGCGCGGACAGCAGCATGCGGTCGGGCAGCGGTGACGAATGCGGCCGCGGCAGGGCGGCCGGTGCGCACGGTGCGGCTGAGCCGGGGTCCCCGGGCACCTTCGCCGTGGTGCTCCGCGTCATGGGCGCCGAAGCCGGCTTGGGCCGATGCGCTCGGCCTGGAGGTGAGCTTAGCAAGAGGCTCGGCGAAGGCGGTACCGAAGACGTAGACTGGGGCTCTGTCCTGAAGCTGGAGGAGGCACCGGTGGACAAGCCGATCGCGGAGGACGCCGACGTCATCTCGGGACCCCTGGCGCGGGCCCACGCGGGCCTGCCGCCTGAAGGGTGCACGATCCCCGTCGGTACCCGGGAGCAGATGCGCGAGCAGCTGTTCGCGGTCCTGCTCGACGACGCGCGCTCCGAGGCGCCGGGTCAGGCCGCGTGAAGCGGCTGCTGACCCTGACCGACCCCTTCCGCGAGCAGATGCACGCGCTCCCCTCCCGGGTGCGCATCCGCGCCGGAGAGACTCTGCTCGACCTGGCCGAAGCCGCTGCTGTCGACTCTCTGACGGAGCGCCACCCGGCCCACCCCGACGACCCGTTCGTGCGCCTGGTGCGCAGTGTCGGCTACCAGATGACCGTGCTGGTCTACGACCAGCACGTGGTGGCGGTCGCCATCCGCGCCGACGGCTAGACCTGCCGGGTGCAACGCGGAGCCCATGGGAACCACCACCCCACACCTGGCCGCACCGGGTGACGGGTGGGTCGCCGACGGAGGCGTCGACGGTGTCGAGGCTTAGGCGCTCACCGCGTCCCTGCGTGGGGACGCCGGCGAACCGGTGGTGCGCGCCATCGCCGACCACGCGCGTCTGCTTCGCGACCTGTCCGTCTGGGGCGCCACCGGCCACGCCCTGACCAGAAGGAGTTACCCCGCGTGTTCCGCGAGACCGTCGGCGTTGACCGGCGCCATCTCACCGCCCTGTTGGGCACCCTCGCTCGCACCGCACCCACCCCGCTGCCCCTCCCTGCCGCTCTGCAAGAGCTGGCGGACGCCCTGCACGGCCAGGACCCCGACGCCGACACCTGGCTTGTTCCGGCTGAGGCGCTGTGGACGGCTTTGCGCTACGCCAACGCCCTAGACGTGTTTGGCCTGGACGAGTGCGACGCCGCCACCTACACCCACCCCGGGGTGTGTGCTGAGGACCACGTGCAGCGCCAGCTCTTGGCCCAGGCGCCGCGCACCGACGCTGCCATGGAGGCCCTGGCCGAGGCCGAAGAGGTCCTGTTCCAGGCCGAGTGCGCCCTGCACGCCTCCTACCTGTACGGCAACGCCCACATCACCGAACGGCGGTGCCTGACCTGCGAGGTCACCTACCCCTGCCCGACTGCGCGCGCGCTGGGCCTGGACGCCACGGGTCCAGGCTCCGGGTGAGGTCGGCGGGCAGGTAGCCCGGGCGGACATTCAGCTCCAGCGGGGCCGTGAGGGGTTCGGGAATCTCAGGCACGCCAGCGTGCCTCCTCGTCGGCCAGGGGTGCTGCCGTGGTCGCCGACTCGATCCAGTGCTGGTGGACCTGATCCCACAGGTCCGCGCCGTCCGGGCCCAGCAGGCGGATGCGCTCGTCGGCCTCCAGTGCGGCGACCTCCCGCATGGGGTCGTCGAGCAGGTCCGGGGCGTTGGAGTCGATGGCCTCGGCCAGGGCGCGCAGCGCCCGGTGGGCGGGGTCGTCGTCGTGCGCCTCCCCCTGGCGGATCATGGCCATCAGCGTCAGCCGGTCGGCGAGTGGGGTAGAAGGGTTTGCCGGGACGGCCGGGAGGGCGAGCGGCCCGTCCCCGGGGGGTGCGGGGAGGTGATCCTCCCCGGCCCCCGCACCGGTTCCGGCGCCCAGGGCCCAGGGCGTGGCCCGGACCGCCTCTCGGAGGATGTTGAGCAGGTCGGCGCGGGTGCCGGGCCGTTCCCGGGTGTAGTCGGCGATCGCCCTGCGGGCGTCGTTGTTCTTGTGGCGTGCGGCGGCAGCCGCGGCCCCGGACAGGGCGGGGTCGGCCAGCCAGTGCGCCACCAGCTCCGGGGCCCGCTCCAAGGTGGCGGTGAGCAGGACCGCGCCCAGCAGGCGGGCGGCCGCGTGCCGGGTGAGCCCCTGGGGCGGGTCGGCGATGGCGTCGACGAGGTCGCCAGCGTGGGCCAGGTGCACTCCCAGGGTGGGCGCGATCGGGGCGGTGTAGTCGGGGTGGCGCTCGCGAGCGCGCGCGAAGCGGTCGTGGGCTTCGGCCTCGCTCACCCCCATCGCCTTTCCGATGCGCCACCAGGGCACCGAGCGCTCGCGGGCGGCGCCGAGCACGGCCAGGACGGCGCGGTCCAGTGCGGTCTCGGCGGTGGGCGCCGTGCGCAGCAGGCGGAGCAGGTCCGCGTCGGCGAGGTCGGCGGAGGCGCGGCCGTCGGTGGTGTGCAGGCGCTCGGCCGCGTCCAGCAGGGACCGGGTGCAGGCAAGTCCCTCGGGGACGGGGGTGGTCTTCGTGGTGCGCGGTCCGGGGGTTGGCTTCGGCGGAGTGGGAACGGGCTGTTCCTCCAGGGGCACATAGCAAGAGTGTTCACTCGGTGTCATGGGGGCGAAGCTACAGCACGCAATTCTGCTGCGGGACGCAAGAGTCGCAGCTTACGTGCGCCCGATGAAATAGCGATTCCTTGACTGGCAGGCTCGCGTATTCAAGTAGCGCCTATTCGAGGCCGGATCCCTGCTGAATCTTCACCGAGAGTCTCGGCCAGGGGCGTAGCGGCTCCAGGGGCCACCCGCGTCTGCGGCGATCCGGGTGGTGGTCACGTCGTGGAAGTCCCGCAAGCGGGCGATGACGGGGGCGGGTGCCTGGAGGACGAGTTGGGGCAGGGCCGTGGTCCGTGCGGCCTGTGCCGGGATGCCGAGTCCGCCGATGTGGGTGGCCAGCGTTTGCTGGGTGATGGGCTGCCCGGTTCGGCGGCCGGGGAAGAGCCAGCAGCTGTCTGGGTTGGCTGGTTGAGGCCGAAGGGCTGCGCGGCCAGCCCGGCTGAACCGCGCGCACCCTCTCGCGCAACCCGACGGGCTGCCCGCTGCGTTCGTTCGCGGGCGGTTCGCCCTGCCAGCCCGAGCCTGCCACGATGCAGATCTGTCGCCGCAGGTCAAGGGGTGGTTTTCGGGGGATTTGCTTGCGATGATGCACCGATGGCAGAGGACACACCCGACACACCCGACACACCCGACGCACTGGACCTCGACAACCCCGACAGTGTCGACCTGCGCTTCATGGCCGCCTACCGCGCCTGGTACATGGCGGCTCTGACCACCTACCAGGCGGCGCAGGACGGCCCCCTCGTCGTGCTGCTGGGCGCCGCCCCCGCCGAGCTGTCGTGGGCGGTGGAACTGGACACGACATGGCAGGCGCTGGCGGGCGATGACTACCGTCTCGCCCGGGACGCCACTGCGGCCGCGCCGATCCTGTCCGCCCTGGCGGCGGCGCACTCGGCGTGGGGGCTGCTGGCCGGGCTGCACCTGTCCGACGCCGAGGCCGCCACCGCGGCCGAGGCCGTGTGCTGGCGCCCGGTCGAGGACCTGCCCCCGGCGGACCCGGCCGCGGTGACCGCCTACAGCGAGCACCTCCAGGGCCGCAGCCTCAAGGAGACCGCCACCGCGCTGACCGACCTGTTCGTCCACACCCCGCAGGTGCTCACCGGCAAGGCCGAGAAGATCGTGCGGATGCTGCTACCTCCCCAGGAGCCGCGCGAGCAGGACCAACCCCTCATCGAGCAGGCCCGGAGCATGGCCACCGAGCACCCCGAGCTGGTCGAGATCGAACAGCGGGCCCAGGGCTTCCGGCACCTGACCGTCGTGCACGGGGAGATCGAGGACCCCGAGAACCCGCCCCACGAGTACCTGTCGGCCTCAGCGCTGCTGTCGCTGTTCTCCAGCCCCCCTCCCCCCTACTTCCTCGGCCACGGCTCCGACCGGTTCGTGGTGGTAGTGGGAGGCCCCCGGGCCGACCGCACGATCCTGACACTGGAAAAGCTGCTGCGGACGCTGGCACCGCAGACCAAGGCGGACGGGGACGAGGGTACGGACTGGGAGATCATCCGCAGATTCGCCCCCGGCGACCCCGGCCCGCAGGTCTACATCACCAACGGCACCGACTCCGCCCACGACGAGGACGCGCCGCCAGAGCAGTGACCCGAGTCGCCCGCTGGCGGGCGTCGAGCGCGCGGACCCGAGACCTGCGGGTTGTGTCCGTCTGACCCGCACCCTCTCGCGCAATGCGGCGGGCCGCCCCGGTCTTACACCGGGGCGGCCGGGTCGTGGGCGATGGCCGGGGCCGGGGACCGGTCCGCGTCGGTCAGCGGACGGGCCAGAGGGGGAGGAGCCACCTGGCCAGGGTGAGGGTCCGCCCGGCCGTCAGCGAGAGCACCGCGACCAGGGCGGACGCGAGGGCCACACAGTCGGCCCGGTGGAGCCAACACCTGAGGCACCGCCAGCTCGCGATCGTACCGACGTGGGTCAGCATGAGCGGGGACGTGAGCCCGCGCCGCAGCAGCAGGCCGGCGATCCAGGCCGGCAGGCCCAGCGCCGCCCCCGCCAGGAGGCCGCTCGTCCAGACCGCCGAGTCGAGCGCGGCCAGCCGCGGTCCGGCGACGAGGAGGGCCATCGTGGGCACGGGCACACTGAGGATGCCCGCGAGGAGGGCGATCTCTCCGAATGTGCCTGTGGAGCCGGGGTTGGTGTCCATGTCCACACCGTAGCGATCCGTTGCAGACGGTGATTGAGTACGAGTACTCAGCCCCGGGCCCTCACATGGACGGCGGGGTGTTCTCGTGCTCGGCGAGGTAGGACCGGACCGCGGCCGCCGCCTCCTGGCCTGAGGAGCCAGTGCCCGCACGGGCGCAGGGGCCCGAAGAGGTGTACACGCTGCCCAGCCCCCCTGGGAGGTCGACTGAGGGCCCCTGCCCCGCCGACACAGCACACACGCCACGGCCCGGAACCCCACAGACGGGCTCCGGGCCGCAGCGGTGCCGCAGGCCGCTACCGCGCCACAGCCCCAGGGGGCAGCCCGTGGCGGCGCACGTCCCGGGGGAGCATCTCCACCAGCAGCGCAGCCGTGCCCGGGGCACGCGGCGCCGAGCGCCGGAACGGCGCCGTGAGCGGGACCCCGTAGTAGGCGGTCCCCGGTGCGGACCAGGTCGGATCCAGCGCCGCCCCGTCCGCCAGGCGCCCGACCCAGGCGTGCGGGATCGCCCAGCCCGCCCCCGACTGGGGGCAGGCGTAGCCCTCCACGTACACCAGCCCCGGCACGGCGTCGGCGAGCCGGGCGGCGAACGTGTAGCAGCCTCCGGGGACCCCCCGGTGCGGTTCCAGGTCCGCGCCGAGCGGGACCGGCGTCCAGGCCCGCCCCTGGTCCAGGACCAGGGCCTGCGCGCAGGCGTACCGCTCCCTCGCCGCCGGGGGGAGGGTCGGGCGTTCGGCGGCTTCGGCCACCGAGGCCACCAGGGCCCGCTGCGCGTCCGTGACGTCGGGCTCCGGTGGCGGAGCGGCCCGGGGTGCGCTCACGCGGTCCACCCCCGGCCGGGCTTATAGGTGGCGCCCGCGGGCAGGTCGAGGTGTTCGCGCTGGAACAGCCCCTGGTGCCACAGGTGCACGAGCCACTCGGGTACCTCGCTCCAGTCCTGCCCCGGTTCGGGAAGGCGCGGCAGCGGCGGGATGTGCTGCGTGAAGTGGGCGGCGTCGTGCTCGGCCGAGTAGGGCCGCCACTCCACCGCGCAGGCGTCCACCGCGCCGGGCACGTCGTGTTTGACGCACCGCTGTTCACGCCAGGCCCGCAGGGCGTCGGTGCTGCCGGCCATCACGTACACGCCCAGCACGCCGGTGGTGGACCAGCGCAGGGACAGGCCGCCGTTGATGCGGTCGGAGCGGCCGTCCATCACCCGGTTGCGGCACCGGCGCCCGGCTTGGGTGCGGCCCACGCACTGGAGGTGGACGGAGGGCACCACCAACCACTCATCGGCGTGGGGGTCCGCCGGGTGGGGCACTTCCACCAGGTGGGGGCCGCGGGATTCGTCGTGGGGGTCATGGAAGCGCACGGTGGTGTCCTCACTGGTTGTCGTAGGTGTGGATGAGGGCCCGGAGCGCCTCGGCGCCGACCGGGTGGCGCTTGCCGAGCGGGGCGCGGGTGGGCTTGAGGCGCAGCACGTCCTCCAGCGCATCGCTGATCCTGGCCCGGTTGCCGGAGTCCACGATCCGCACCAGCCGGTACAGCGCCAGATAGGGGCGCTGGTCCTTGGCCAGCCCTGACAGCCGCTGCACGCCCGAGCCGCCGCCCAGCGCGTCGATCAGGCGTGCGAGCGCGGCGGCCAGGGCGGGGTTTTCGGGGATGACGGCGGCGGCCTTCGCGCCCCAGTCCTCCGCGTGGTCGGCAGGCGCAGCCGCGGTAGCTCCGTTGGTGCTTTTGTGCTGCTGAGCGGCGTGTGCTGCGGCGGCAGCGTCGGCCTCGTCCTCGGTGGTCGCAGGGCCTCGCACTGAGCAGGGTCGGGAGTTCAGGCCGATGGTGATGGTCTCCTGGCAGATCCACACCCAGCGGAAGTGCGGGTTGTTGTCGTCACGGCGTACCAGCCACCGCCCATCTGCGGTGGCCGTGCCGGAGCCGTCGCCCGCTGCGGGGTCGGGCGCCGAACCGCCAGGCGGCTGGTCCAGCGTGGCGAGCCCGTCCTCGGCCCCGCCCGGGGCCTGTTCGGGGGAGAGCCCGGACAGGGCCGCGCGGCCGCGGTCGGTGATGCGGCCCCGGGTGTCCATGAGTTCGGCCTGGCGCAGGGCGCGCAGGGTGGCGGTGTCGGCGGGCTGTCCGGCCACGTCTCCACCGCGTTCCAGGGCGCCGGAGAGCACGGCGGTTCCGCCGGGGATAGCCGCCAGCGCGGCGGCGTCGTCAGGGAGCGCGCCCTGGTCCGCCGCCCCCGTCTCGCCGACCTCGCGGGGGGCCTCGGCCCGGCCCGGCCCGGGGGCGGGCTCGGCACGTTCCTGCGCTCCGGCCGCGGAGCGCTCCCGGCGCCACCCGTGCGCCAGGTCCTGCCACCGGTCGTCGTGCTGGCGGGCGCCCATGGACAGGTCCTCGCGGATCTGGACCTTCTCCAGCGCGGCCACGGCGTCCAGCGCGTCCGCGAGCTGGTCGGCGGTGCCGCCCTCCACCGCCGCGGTGAGCTTTTCCAGGGCCGGGCCCGGCTCCCAGGCGGGGGCGGTGGGCGCCCAGGAGGCCACGAGCGCCCGGCGCCCGCCGCGCACCAGCGCGTCCAGGTCCGCGCTCAGGTGGAGGGGCAGGCCGGCCGCGCGCAGTACCTCGGAGGCCAGGGGCGGCCGCTCCAGGGCCGGGGCGTGCACGGTGATGGCCAGGACCAGCGGTGTCCACTCGGGCAGGCCGTACAGGTCCAGGCGCGGGAGCAGGTGCAGCAGGGTCCGCACCCGGGCCGGGTGCTGGGAGAGCAGCGTGGGTTCCAGCGCCTCCATCACCTGCCGCGTCTGGTCCCTCGCCTCCCGGTGCGCGGCCAGGGAGGCCGCGGCGACGAACTCGGTGAGCGGCCCGGCCAGGGCGTCGGCCGCCTGGCGGTCGAGGCCGGCCCGCTCCAGCACGGGCGCGTAGCCGGTGCGCCGGGGCGCGGCGGCCGGGGGCTCCGGCACCGGCCCGGCGCCGGAGTCCTGCGCCGGTGCCTGCGTGGTGGCCGGTGGGGTGTGGGGCAGGGCCTCCAGTGCGGCGAGCCCGCCTCCGTCCGGCAGTTCGGCGGGCTGGTCCTGGCCCAGGTCGCGCAGGGCGGCCACGGCGGCGACCAGGCCGTCGCCGGCGTCGACGCGGCGGTCTGGCCCGTGCCCGGCCGTGGGTGCCGGGTCGGTGCCGGGTAGCGCTTTCAGTGCCTGTTCCCCCGTTCCGCCGAGCAGCGGTTCCCGCAGCCTTGCGGGGAAGGCGCGCAGCTCGGTGACCGCGCGGGCCAGCCCCGGGCCGTCGGCGGCGTCGGCGGCCGCCACCAGCGCGCGGGCCGGGCCACTGCGGTACGGGGGCAGGTAGCAGAGCGGGCGCACGGCGTTCACGATGGCGCTCACGTGCGCGGCAGCCTCCGGCGCCCACCCGGCGGCCGCCACGGCCGCCTCCGCGCCGCCGGGAGCGGGCACCGCCGGGGCGTCCTCGTCCAGGGCGCGCACGAGCGCGGTGGGGCCCTGGTCGCACCAGAGCCGGTGCAGGCGCTGCCAGATGCGTTCGCCCGCCGGGCCCAGCGCGCGGGTGCGCGCCTGGGCGTCCAGGGCGGCGACCTCTTCCATCGCCTCATCGAGCGGGTCCGCGGCCGCCCAGCCGAGGGTCTCGGACAGGGCGCCCAGCGCCCGTGCGACGGGGTCGCCGTCCTCGTCGGGGACGTAGTCGGTGATGAGCATGTCCAGGCTCGCCAGGTCGGCGGCCGGGCCCGGGTCCTCGTCCGGTCCCGCCTGCGCGGCGTCGGCGCGCGGCGCGCGGTCCTGCGGAGCCTCCGGTGCCTCGAGCAGGAGCCGGGTGCTCTGCGGCGCGGGGGCGTCGCCGTCCTGGTCGGGGTCGGTGTCCACGGCCAGGGGTGCGGTTGGCCCGGCCGCGACGGCGAGCCGCCCGTCCCCCGCCGCGCTGGCGGACTCGGCGGAGCCCAGCGCCCACGGTGTGCTGCGGACCGCCTCGCGGATGATGTCGAGCTGGTCGGCGCGGGTGCCGGGCCGCTCCCGGGCGAAGTCGACCAGCGCCTTGTGCGCTTTGGCCGCCTTGGGGTGGCGGGCGGCGGCCTCGGCCGCCCCGGACAGGGCCGGGTCGGTCAGCCAGTGGCCCACCAGCTCCGGCGTCCGCTCCAGGGTGGCGGCGAGCAGCACCGCGCCCAGCAGGCGGGCGGCCGCATGCCGGGTGAACCCCCGGGGTGGGTCGGTGATGGCGTCGATGAGGTCACCGGCGTGGGCGATGTGCGCGGCCAGGGTGGGGGCCAGCGGGGCGCGGTAGTCGCGATGGCGGGCAGCGGCGCGGTCGAACCGGTCGCGGGCCCCGTCCGCGGTCATGCCCAGCGCGGTGCCGATACGGGGCCAGGACCAGCCGCGGCCGCGGGCGGCCCCCAGCGCCATCAGCGCGGCGCGGTCCAGGGCAGCCTCGGCCGGGGCGATGCCGCGCAGCAGCCGGGACAGGTCGGCCTCACTCGTGTGGTCCCCGGCGCGGCCGCCGGTGGTCTCCAACTCTTCGGCGACCGACAGCAGGCGCCGGGCGGCCTCCGACGACGCAGGACGGGCGGAGGGTTTGCCCGTCCTGGCGCGGGCGGTGCTGTTCTCGGGGTCGTCCTGTCCGGGGGGTGCCCCCGAAGGCGTTGTTGCGGTGGCGTGCTCCGTATCCATGAGAGCGAAGCTACACCCCTCATTCCCCTGCCCGTGGGTTTTCCCCGCATCTTTTTTCCGGAGGCAACCACCGTTTTTCCCTTGCCCGTGGTTGGGCTCCGCCTGGCAGCAGACGGAGGAAGACCCCGGGCGTACATAAGTGGCCTTATGTGCCAACTGCCATGGCGGAAGTTCTGAACGGCCTCGGGTGCCATGATGGAAACCATGAGCACCGAACCTCCCGCGAACAGCGAGCCGCACGACCCCTCTGTGAGCCGTCTTGGGTTTGAGCACCTGGGGGCCGAACCGACCGGGATCGTCGAAGAGCCGCTCAACCACTACAAGAACGACCTCAGCAGCGAACCGACCAGCAGGGATGAACGCTGGATTCGCATGGCCAAAGAGAAGGAGAAGGCCATCGACCAGCTCCTTGCACCCTCGAAGGCCGACGCTTTGCGGTTCACTCCCTTCGCCGACGTCGGCCAGGTGACGAAAGGCCTCGACGAGGCGATCGAGGAACAGAAACGACAGGGGACGGGCAAGAGCTTCGGGCCGGTGCAGGTGGCGTACTCGGGCCAGAAGAAGACGATCCGTCCGAAGCCCTCCGCTGCCACCGACCAGCCCATGAAACCGCGGTCGTCGGCGCCAAAGCGCCGGAAGGGCCCTCAGCTGTGAGCCCTTACCGCACAAACACGGGGAGCGATTCTGGTGGAGGCCGGTGATCGAGCAGTCGGTATTCGCCTCTTCCCGCCTCGTGTAGTCACTCTGTGTGGTCAACGGGGCTGTGGTGAGATCACGGGCTTCCCGCCTCGGCTGCCAGCGCGGTGATGTGTTCAGGGTGGTAGCCGAGCATCCGAGCGATGACCGGTGCCGGGGCGAGGCTATACCGGGTGGTGGCCCCGGACGGGTTCGTGTGGAGGGCCGGGCGGGGTTGGTGCCGGTGCGCCGCCACCGCGCTGGGCACCTTGCCCAGGAGCCTGCCGTTCGTGGCCGCCGCGCACACCCGCGCGGGCGCATTGGAGGGGCTGCTCGGCAGGCCCGGGCTGCTGTGGGGTGACCCGGCCGACGCCATCGTCCACTGACCCGCCCCGGGGTCGGCTCTGCTCTCGCCCAGGGCGCCTCGTTGCGCGGGAGCCTTTGCAGGGCGCAGGCCACCGGCGCCCTGGAGGGGCCGGCCGCTGACCACCTCGGCCCGCACCTCGCGCGGAGGTCGGGTTCGTCAGTCCGCGCGGGCCTCGGCGACCTCGGCTGCTGTCCATCCGATGAACGCGGCGATCTCGCTGTGCGGCACGGACGGGTTGGCGACCCATCCGTCGAGGAGGGTGCGCAGGGACGCAGGCAGGCCCCTGGTGGTGACCCCGCGAAGGTCGCGGGTGAGGGTGTCGAGCCACACCCAGTCCTCACCCTGCGGCGTTCCGACCAGCGTCTTGAGCCGCTTCCACCCGCCGTCGCCGCTCACCAGGGTTTCGCCGGTGGAGCAGTCGACGATGGCCCACTCCTGCTGGTCGAGTAGGACGCCGTTCACGACCCGGCTCCCGCGGGCGGCCTGCGCCTCGATGCGCTCGTCGATGAGCTCGTCACGGTCCCGCTGCAGCTCCAGACTTGCCACCACGTGCCGTTTGACCAGCTCATCGGGCACGGGGCACGCTCCTTTCGAGGGCTCAGTCCTCAGGCGGAGGGGGCCATGGGGCGCCTAGGGTTCCCGCGATTCAGTGTCCACTTCCCAGGCGGGCCGGTACCCCTCCACGACCTCCCAGTCGGGGTTCAGGGTACGTGCGACCTGCGCCAGCTCATGAACCGTGTTCTTGGCGTATTCGCCCTTGAAGAGGTAGATGGGGTTCTTCCCGCCCATACTCAGGGTGGGGAAGCTGCGGCCGCTGAGCTGGCGCATGAGCGCGTACCAGGCGCCCAGGGGCCCGTCTACCTGTCCGGGATTCGGGTTCTCGTCCTCGCCGACCAACAGCGTCAGGAAGTACCCGCCGCGCTGGGCATGGTAGGCCTCGATCTCCTCGGGCGTGTGGGTGTTGAACATCGCGAGCTCGTCCCGGGAGTCCTCCAGGGCCTTGTCTACTGCGGGGTCCGGCTCGTGCGGGGCTTCGGCGCCGGCTTCCCACGTGGTGGGCGCCGCCTGCGCGAGCACCTGGCGTCCCCGCCCCTGGGCCAGGGCGTCACCGTTGACCAGCAGGTCCAGCACCGTCTCCTCGGGGTCGAACAGGCCGCGCCCGGCCAAGTGCTCGGCGTAGACCTCGCGGTCGACGGGGCCCAGGGCCAGGTCCTGGGTCGGTCGCCACCTCGGTCCGTCCGTGGTCAGCTCGACGGCGGAGAGCACCCCCACGCGTTCGCGGACCACCCGCAGCGCCGAGAGCGCGCCGCGCGCGGCGTGGGCGTCGCGGGCCGCAGTATAGGCCTCCCCTTCCAGCTGTTCCCAGGCCTGGTCGAGTTCGACCGTCCAGTGGGCCATGTTTGCGGCCAGGGTGAGCGCCTGGGGTGGCGGCGCGGTGAGCATGGCGAATCCGGCGGTGATGCGGGCGTGCTGCCATGACCCGTATGCGGTGAGGAATCGTCCTTCGGGGGTGGTCACGTCAGGGGTCGGCATGGCCATGAGCGGCTCCGTTTCAGGAGGGTGGTCCCGCATTGTCGCAGATCAAGCACTTTCCTGGAAGGTCTGGTCTGCTTGCGGCACGGGCGGCAAGCGTCCTGGCGCATGGCCTCGCGCCGTCTCACCGACGGGGGCCGGGGGAGGAGTCGGCGAACTGCTCTGGCGGATACCCGTGGAGGTCTGCCTGCGCCCCGGACACCGGGCACCTGTACGGTCTGGCTGTCCCGACCCTGTCCTGAAGGAACCGCGAATGTACCCCTCCCCCTCCTCCGTCGGCCGGTGGCTGGCCGCGGCCTCGGCACGGGCCGGGCTCACCGTGCTCGCCCTGACCGTGCCCTTCACCGTGTGGGTGTTCACCAGCGTGGGCGCAGACGACGCCGAGGCGGCACAGGCCGCCCCTGGCACCGAAAGTGATCCGACCAGCCTCCTGTGGTGGGCGCCGCTCCTGGTCCTGGCCGCGTTCGCGGACCTGCTGTGGAGACACCGGCCCGCCGCCTCCGAGCCCCCCGACCCCTCGGCGTCCCGCCGGTTCCGCAAGGCCGCCGTCGTGCTCGCCTGCGCGGCCGTGGGTGTGTGCGTGGTCGCGCTGCCCTTCAACGCCTTCCCCTGGACCACCGGCGCTCCGGAGGACTTCACCCCGTCGGTGCGGGCGAGCGGGCTGTGGATGGTCGCCGTGCTGACCGCCGCGGGCGCTGCGCTGTTCCTGGGCGCTCTGGTCACCGGGGCGCGGCGCCCCGGCCACACCCTGGCCGGGGTGCCCGCCGGCGCCCTGGCCGTGCTGGCCGCCGCACTGCTGATCGAGCCCCTGGCCGCCTACCGCCCCATCGTCCACTCCCAGACCGCCCGGGCCGAAGACGGGGCTCCGCCGGTGCCGACCGAGGTCACCCGCGTGGGATGGACCTGGCAGCCCCCCGAGCACACCACGGTGCGGCAGGTGCGGGCGGGCGTGCGCGGTCCGGTCATCGTGCTCGAGGACGGCCTGGTCGCCCTGGACGGGGCCACCGGCCAGGAGCTGTGGACCTACCGCGCCCCCTACTCGCCCCTGGAGGAAGCAGCCGTTTTCGACGACGGCCCCGAGCAGGCCCATGTGACCTTGGAACCGCAGGACGAGGGGCAGCCCATGCACCGGGTCGTGCTCGACACCGCCACCGGCCAGATCCTGGACCGGGGGCCGTTCTCCCAGGAGCCTGCGCCCAACCTCGACCGCCCCCACCAGACACCGGACACCTACCTGCACGCGCACGAGGGCGTGCTCACCGCGACCACACCCGCGGGCGAGGCGAAGTGGCGACGCGCCCTGGGCCACTACGACCCGGACCGGGCCTGCCTGATGGACACCGGCTCGGTCCGCGTCCACGGCGGCCAGGTCTTCGTCGGCGAGCTGTGCGCCGACCGCGACCCGCACCAGGAGCCGGCCTGGGCCGACCTGGACTGGGGAGAGCGACATGAGGAGGCCCTCCAGGGCGGCACCGCGTCCGTGTTCGCCCTGGACATGGACACCGGGCGGGAGAACTGGCGGCGCGAATGGCCCGTCCGCCCCCAGGAGTCCACACCGATCCTGTTCTGGGGCGGTCAGCCGCGGCCCGGCGCCACCCCGGTCCTGCTGACCGACGAGCGCGTCCTGGACGCCGCAACTGGGCAGGACCGGCTGCCGGACCTGCCCGTGGACCTGCTCAACATCGACCGGTACGGGATCGTGGACGAGGACGCCTTCCTGCACGCGGACAGCGAGGGCGCCGTCCTGGTAGAACGCGGCCACCCCGACGACCCCTCCGACCCCATCGTCCTGCACCACGCCGACGCCACGGGCGAGATCGTGGACACCACGACGTTGGAGAACTCCGATGCCGGGCAGCGGTTGTCGGAGGGGGTCGCGCTGGAGGAGGCGCTGGTGGCCGCAGAGGTGACCCCCACCTCCGGCCGGGGCGTGCCCACCGTCCTGGTGGGCGGCCGAGGGGAGGACGCGCAGCGGATCGCGTTGGAGGGACCACGGCTCGACACGAACCGGGACGGCTGGTACAGCACCCCCCACCTTCTCGTGCCCGTGCCGGGAGCGGTGGTCTCCTACCTGGACCTGAGCGAGGAGCCCGAGGGGACGGAGCTGGGCACGGTGTCCGGCCTGGTCCCCTGAGCGTTCCACCCTCCAGAGCCCGCCGGAGCTGTCCGTCTGGGGCTGGCAGGCAGGTGGTACGCGGGTGGCCCAGCCCTGGTCTGTACGGTTGGCCCGTCGGTGCACACGGAGACGGAGGCCGCGATGCGGGTGTGGATGAAGGGTGCCGCCCTGCTCGGATGCTGCGTCCTGGCGGTGCTGGCGTTTGTGGCACCGCACGGCCAGGACCGCCCCCGGGGGGAGATCGTGTGCGCTCCCCTGATCGGCCAGTCGCCCTCCCGGTCCTACATCAGCCCCGCGGACGACCATCCTGACAAGTGGGAGAGCGAGGAATCGACCCAGTCCTACGATCTCGACCAGGCCAGGATCATCTGCGAACTGCGCAGGTCGACCCGCCTGGCCTTGATGGTGGTGGTCGCCGTCCCCACCGCTGCGTTCCTGGGGGCCTGGGTCAGCTCGGCGACGCGCAGCCACTAGCGCGTCCCCTCCCCGGCGCCCGTCCTTGCCTGGAGTATCCGCGGCCGCCGCCCGGGCCGCCCGCCAGCCCGGGCTCCAGGGCCGCTACGATGCGGCGCATGCGTTCCCCCTCCCACACCGTTCCGGCCCTGGCCGCCGCCTGTGTCCTCGCCCTGTCCGCCTGCTCGGGACCTGACCAGGACGCCCCGCAGGCCCCGGAGCCGTCCGCCATCAGCCCCGACACCGTGGTCCTGTGCCAGGAGAGCGACGACTGCGGCCAGGCGGGGGCGGTGCGCTGGTCCCGCCCCCTGCAGGGCGGCTTCTACCTGGACCGGCCCCAGGGGTTTGAGCACGCGCCCTACCTCCAGCCGGCTGGCCACTGGCTGGACTACGGGGTGCCCCCCACCGGCGCGGTCGAGGACGACGGTGTCCTGTACCTGCACGACGTCGACACGATCACCGCGGTGGACACCGCCACCGCGGCGACGCTGTGGACCGAGCCGGTCGGGGTCGCCGTGGATGAGCTCCGGATGGTCGGGGCGACCCTGGTGGCCCTGCCCGCCCCGGTCCGGGGGGAGGTAGCCCCGCCCCGCTTTTTGGAGGTGGACCGAGAGGGGGCCCACATGCTGGAGTCGGACCTGCCGCAGGACATGGGCGCGAAGGTCCTGGCCAGCGACGACACCCACCTGGCTCTGCAGGAGTCCCTGCCCGGCACCAGTGACGAGGACCCGCGGCACTTCCTGGTCGAGGCGGCCACGGGCCGGGTCGAGTGGTCGGTGCGGCTGGCCTGGGCGGGATCGCATGCGGTGGACGAGGGCACCCTGTACCTGGGGCACTCCCCCCTGGAGGGCCGCCACCACATCATCGCGGTCCGGGACGGGGAGCAGGTCGCGGACCTGGACCTGCCCGAGGAGGCGGGCCGGCGCAGCGACCTGTGGCCGAGCCTGGCGGGCCCGCTCCTGGTCGAGCCGTATTCCTGCGCCCCGGTGGAGGAGCACTGCGAGGAGGACCGGATCACCGCCGTGGACCCCGCCGACGGCGAGGTGCTGTGGACCCACACCGCTCTGGGGAATATCGTCTCGGTCTCCGACGGGGACGAACCCCGGGTGTACGTCCGCGACGAGGACGGCTACCAGGCCCTGGACGCCGACACCGGTCAGGTCCTGGCCCAGGACGACGAGATCGAGCCCTCCGAGCTGCTGGCCGCGTTCGGAGCCCAGCGCCCGGAACCGTCGGAGGGCATGGACGAGCAGGACTACAACCTGCTCCCGTTCTCGCCCACCGGCCCCGGCGTGGAGGAGCGGCCGCTGGAGGGGCTGGCCGCAGGAGCCCATCACCTGACCTCCTACCTCGCCCCCGACGGCGGGGCCGTGGGCGTCTACACCGGCTGCGCCCCCGACGGACTGCGTCCGCCGGCGATGGACGCGCCCGTGGGCGACCCGATGTGCGCCGAACCCCGTGTGTTCGCGGTGGACTACTGAGCCTGCCGCGGGAATGCGGGCACGGTGGACCGCGGCCCCACACCCGAAGGGGTGTGGGGCCGCCGCTGTTGTACGCGTGTGTCCAAGGGGTGCCCGCGGGTCACACCTGTGATCCGCAGAGCGGTTCGGTGCAGCGCAGGTACTGCGCCTGGGCCTCGAAGACGGTTCCGCCCATGCGGGCATCCGCCTCCCCCTGTCCCCACAGCATGTGCGGGCGGTCCCGCTCGTCCAGGGCCAGGGCGGTCAGGGCCGGCTCCCCCTCCTCCAGCTCCAGCAGCGGGGTCGAGGAGGTCTGGGAGCAGGCGCGGTCGGCGCAGGACAGCAGGACCAGCCGCTCCTGGGCGAAGTTGGGGGTGAGCAGGTGGGCCCGGTCCTGGGAGTCCACAGCCAGCCCGGGCAGCGGGCGCGCCCAGCCGGGGCCGGTGACGGCGGAGTCGGAGAATTCGGTGCACAGCGCGTCGTGGCAGTCCACCAGATGGGCGCGCCCGCCCTGGGGGTCCCGGTAGGCCAGGACGGGGGTGCCCTCGGAGCGGAACGCGACCCGGGCTCCGAACCGGGTCCGCAGACGGCTGTCGTGCTCGCCGATGAACCGCTCCCCGTGGATCTGGGTGATCTCGGGGTCGGTGCACGCCTGCTCGGCGCAGGCCACCAGGGACAGCGACCCGCGGGCGGTGTCGGTCACGGCCATCGCGTACCCGCCGTCCGGCGCGGCGGCCAGGGCCAGGAACTCACCGGTGACGAGGAAGCCCCCGGCCCTCAGTTCCTCGGGGAGCTGGACCGCCTCGGGGTCGGCGCAGGCGGTGTCCGCGCACAGGTGCAGGCGCACCCCGCCCCGGTCCTGCCCGGCGCCGGTGTCGGAGGAGGGGGAGTCCTCGGCTCGGACGGAGGAGGCCACCAGCAGGCGCCCGTCGGCCAGCGGGGTCACGGCGGAGGCGACGTCGAAGGGCGAATCCGAGTATGGGCGGACCTGGGTCTCCTGGTCGGGGGACTCGCAGTCGGTGATGTCGGCGCAGGAGAGCAGGTACAGGCCCGAGTCCGGGTGCGGAGCGTTGCGGTCGGCCCCGTCTGCTTCCTCGTGCTCGTACTCGCGCCAGACCGTCCACAGGGCGCCGCCGTCCACGACCCGCACGCCGCCGCCCTTCCAGCTCCGCTCGTGCTCTGCTGTGCCGCGGCACCGGGGGTCGCACACCTCCAGGTCCGTGTAGGCGTCCGCGACACCGACCAGCGCGCCCTCCTGGGTCGGCTCCAGGCTCACCGACATCTCGTCGCTGTCGGCGCTGTCGAGCGGGTGGGCGTCCATCTGGGGCAGGTCGAAGGGGTTGGCGGCCAGCAGGCCCGGACCCAGCAGCGGGGCGCCGAACACGGCCAGGACCAGAGCGGGGACGACGATCAGCCGGGGCCCGCTCAGAGCCGAGTCGGAGGAGCGGCCGGGCTCGGGGGCCGTGGCCTCGGGCAGGTGCTCGCCGGCCCGGACCAGGTCCAGGTTGCGCACGTCCGGCTGGTTCGGGACCCGCACTTCCCGGTTCCCGGGATCTGCGCAGACCACAGCGGAGCACCCCAGGAGCAGCGACAGCGGGGCCGCCACCAGGCCGGCCAACAGGGTGGCGGCCGACAGCACCGGAGCCCCCTCCACCAGGTCCGTCCACCGCAGCAGGGCCCACTCCAGACCCGTTCCGGCCGCCACCGACACCCCGTAGGAGAGACCGACCAGGGTCAGGTGCACACCGACCCGGTACCGGGCCATCCGGTAGGCCTCCACCAGGGCCCGCAAGAGGCCCCGGCCTTCCACCAGTGCCAGCGGCAGGGACACCGTCAACGGGGTCAGCAGGAGCAGCAGCGCGGGCAGGATGAGGAACGCGGTCAGGACCGGCGGCCAGTCCGAGGCCACGGCCCACAGGTAGAGCCCGGCGGCGAGCACCACCAGGGCGATCAGCGCCAGGACCCAGGCCAGGACGGTGAAGTAGCGGACCCGGGCACCCCGCCAGGCCTGGCGCGGGGAGATCCGGCGGCCGAGCAGGGCCGCGGTCCCCAGCAGCACGGAGCCGCCCACGGCGAACGGCGCCAGGGCCAGCCCGAGCAACGCCAGCACCCCGGCGGCGGCCACGAGGGCGGGGGTCAGCGGGTCGGCGGCCGTCTCCAACAGCCCGTTGAGGTAGGCGCCGTCGCGGGCGGGGGCCACCACCAGGGCCTGGCTCAGCAGGGTGACCGGGAGCGCGGGCAGGGCCGCCACCACCAGCAGGGCCCACAGCCGCCGCACATAGGTCGCCAGCACCCGGCCGAACAGGGGCCCCCAGTCCTTCTGCAGGGCCAGGTCAGCCGGGGGTGCGGCGGTCTCCTCCTGCCCGGGCGCGTCCTCTTCCGGTTCTCTGTGTGCCTGCGCCGCCGTGCCTGCGCCGTCCGGCCTGTCCATCGGTACCCCGTTTCGCTCCAGTGTGCGACGGCAGACTACTGGCCAGGGGACGGGCGCTTGGAGCCCGGGGCGAACCCGCCCCGGTGAGGGAACCGCACGGGGCCGGACGGGTTCGGCAACGGAGCTGGTTACAGGGGCTCCAGGCCGGCGGAGGTCATCACCGCCGCGTACACGACGCACACCAGGGCCAGGAGCAGCGTGCCCACAATGCGGGTGCCGCGGCGCGTACGGTACCCCTCCAACACCAGGAACATGTACAGGAACGACACCGGCAGGGCGGCGTAGAGCAGGTACAGGGCGATGGACAGCAGCGGTCCGTCCCAGGGGTGCGCACCGTTGGCCGTGGCCATGTACGCCCCCATGATCAGGACGAAGGCGCCGCCTCCCAGAACGGCCACCCCGACGATCCACAGGGGGAACGCGATCCAGGGGTGACGGTCCAGGAAGTTCTCTGTTTTCACGCTGTCTGCCATGTGCCGAGTCTGGCCCGGGGCGCGGCCACGCACATGAGTAGCCGTACCCGGGTGCCGCAGCCCTCCAGGCCCGTGTGAGACGCCCACTGCGGCCCGACGCGGGTAGCCGAGGCGCGGGGCCGCGGTGAGTAGTTCGCCGGTTCCACCCGCTCGGACACTGTCTACCCACCAGGATGAACCCATGAGCGAATCCCGCACGCCGACACCGGCGTCCATGTCCGCCCCCGACGGTCGGTTCCCGGACTGGGTCTGGGGCACCTTCGGAGCCCTGGGTACGGTCGGGGTGTGGTGGAGTGTGGACCAGGCCGCGGCGGAGCACCCCCAGGGGCTGGCCGGCGCGCTGATTCCCCCCGGGTTCGCGGTACTGGTCTACCTGGCGGGGTGGCTGCTCCACCGCCAGCCCACACCGGCCTTCGCCGGTCTGCGCTGGCAGCTCGTGGTGTGGGGCACCCTGGGATTTTGCCTGCTCCAGGTCGCGAACGGGGCCTGGGAGCGCACCGGGTCATGGGCTGTGGTCCTGTTGGCCAGCTCGGTCACGCTGACCATGGTCCCCGCTCTGGGCCTGGTTTCCCGCACACTGCGCCTGTTGCCTCCGTACCGCCAGAGCTGAACTGGAGTCGAACTCCGCGCCGCCGCGGGGACCGCTGCAATGCGGTTCCCAGCGGCGGCGCGGGTCGGGGTCAGCGGGGGCTGGGCGCGGCGGCCTTCTGGCGCCGGGCGCGTACCAGGGTGACCAGGGCGATGGCCACGGTGGTGATCAGTCCCAGGGCGGGCAGGCTGACCCAGGTGATGCCCCACAGCATCTGCCGTGCCGGGGCGCTCTCGACCACGTCCATGGAGGCGATGCCGGCTTCGACGCCCTGGTTGTTGCAGGCGATCTCGTGGGTGCCGGACTCTGTGATCTCCACGACCTGGACCAGATTCCACTCCCCGCCGCCGTAGTCGAAACTGCTCGCCCCCCGGATCTGGGTCTGGGCCATGGTGCCGGACGGATTGGTGAACGAGCATCCGAAGCCGAACGCTCGGCCGTAGACGCCGAGCTCACCGATGTGCTCCTCGCCGAGTTCCACCTCGATCTGCAGAGGCTGGTCGTCGATTTCGGTGAGGAAGTCCGGTGCGGGATGGCGTACCCAGGGGCCCAACGCGAACAGGACCCCGAGGATCACCACGGTGGCGCCCAAGCAGATCAGGCTCGCGATGTACCCGCCACGCAGGCTACGCCCGCGCGGGGCCTGCGGGACAGGAGGTCCTGAGGGAGGAAAGGGCTGGGGATGGGGAGGGGATGACATGGCCGAGATTATGTCAGCGGAACAGTGTGGGTGTGGTGCCCGTCTGTGCAGGCGGCCTTCTTCAGATCCGAGTGGGCTGTTTCCCGAGGGGGTTTCCCTCTGCCTTGCTCCAGGCGCAGGTCGTTGGCGTGCGATGCGGCCCGCGCGGTCTGTGCTCCCAGGTGAGGTCACAGACCCGCCGTTGCCATCTGGAGTGCGTCCTGTATTGCCGTGGGGGCGTTGTCCTGCCAGGCCAAGGTCTGCGCCCGGGCGAGCAGGGCCCTGGTGCGGCCCGAGCGGATGCCTCCCAGCTCTGGGAGCACCGCAGTCGAGAGCACCTCGTGCACACTGGCCCATGAGCCCACCTGCGCCAGTGCATGCGCGTGGTGTGCTGCGTAGCTCAGGGCGCTACGCCGGTAAGGGCTTGGGGGGCGGCTGCGGTAGGCGGCCTCGAACAGGTCCGTGGCTGTGAACCACCGCTCGTTGTCCGCGTGGATCATGGCCTCGTGCCAGTGCAGTTCCGCGTCGGTGAGCCAGTCCGCCCAGGGGGGGTCGCCTGTGGTCGGGCCCTCCTGCAGCAGTGAGCGGGACCGGTTCAGGGTGCGCACCGCCCGGTCGGGGCTGTTGGACTGGCCGTGGGCCCGCGCCAGGCGGAGCAGGAAGAGCGCTTCCATGTGCGGGGTGAGATTCCAGCTCAGGGCGTACTCGCTGACGGTGCGCGCGTTCTCGGGACGGTGTTCGTGGGCGTCGTGCATGGCCAGCTGGGACAGGGCGAAGAGCTCGGCGGCGCGGTCGCTGCCCACCCGGGCTGTCAGCACCGAGGCGCTGGTCAGCCGCCGGGCGAGGAGGTGTTCGTCGGCGTCGAAGGCGATCCACCCGGCGACCTGGAGGGCCTCGGCGGCGGCTGAGGCCATGTCGGAGGTCGCCTGTGTGTGGGCGTCGGCCAGTGCTGTGTGTGCGGACCGCACGGCCAGCGGCAACAGGTCGGTGCTGCCGTGGATCTCGTTGAGGGCGATGATGTGCGCGCTGGTCTGGCGGGCCCGGTGGTTCTGCGGGGTGGGCTCGTCGGGTTCTGGGGCCAGGTCGGCCGCGTCCAGGTCCAGGACCTGTGCCAGGAGCAGTCGGTAGCGCTCCTGGATGTGGTGCTTACCGCGCTCCCAGTCGCGGATGCGGCGGGCCAGGCTCTCCGTGGTGGCGCTGGGCTTGTGGTCAGCGCGCTGCAGCTCCGAGGCCAGCCGGTGCGGGTCCCAGCCGTGTTCGATGCGGGCCTGCCGCAGGGCCCGGGCCCAGGGCTGTGGGTGTGAGGGGGCGCTCATGGACCGATCATGCCCCCTACAGCGCGTGGCGTCTCGGATCGTGTCCGTGGATGTCCGTGGATGTCCGCACATGTCACTAGCCGCAGTGGGGCGGCGCCCCGCAGGGTGGAGATCCTCCGCATCTCGACGAGGGAGTCGACGTGACCGATCCACCCGCCGCACCCCGCCTGTGGCCCTTCTGGAGCCCCCGGGCCCACACCCGCCTGGACTCGCTGCTGGACAGCGACCTGACCGGGACGCGAACGGCCGAACCTGTCGTGGAACTGGAGGAGCTCACCCGTCGGGTGCTGTCCCCCGACCGGCGGGTGCTGGCGTGCTCCTCGGGCACCGCGGCGCTGGCCAGCGCCTACGCCGCCCTGGGGTTGTCGCCGGGGGCCGAGGTGCTGGTGCCCACGATGGGGTTTCGTGCGACCGCCACGCCGCTGCTGGCCCTGGGGCTGGTGCCGGTGCTGTGCGACGCGGAGCCCGGCGCCGGCGGGGTGGACCTGGGCGATGCCGCCGCACGGGTGACCTCGCGCACCGAGGCGCTCGTCGTCACCCATCTGTGGGGGCGCCCGGTGGACCTGGACGCGGCCCGCGCGTTCGCCGACCGGTACCGGCTGGCGCTGGTGGAGGACTGCTCCCACGCCCACGGGGCCCGCTGGCAGGGGCGCCCGGTGGGGTCGGTGGCCGATGTTGCGGTGTGGAGCATGGGCACCACCAAACCGGTCTCCGGCGCGATGCTCGGGGTGCTGGCCGCGCGTGATGGCGCGGTCTTCGATCGGGCCGTGGTTTTCGGCCAGCCCAAGCACCGCGCACGCCGGACCGGGGGGGTGTTGGCCCAGATCGCCATGACGGGGGTCGGCCACAACCTGCGCCCGGGGGTGTTGCACGCGGCGCTGGCCGCCGACCACCTGAGCCGCCTGGAGGACATCCTGCAGGTGCGCAACGCCCGCCAGGCGGGGTTCGAGGAGCTGCTGGCCGGGCGGGAGGGGTGGCGGAGCTGGGAGCGGGCCCCGGGGCACACGCACGGCGCCCTGTACAAGTGGCACGCCGCTACCTCGGACCCGGCGGCCGCGGTGGCGGCGCTGTCCCGGGCCGGGATGCGGGCCCGCCGCCCTGCCGCCCCCCTGCACCGGCTGCCCGCCTTCGCCGACCCCGGCCTGGCGCGCGCCCTGCTGCCCCAGGCCCGGCCTCCTGTTTCACGCGGTCCCTTCCCGGCGGCCGACGCCTTGTGCGAGGAACTGGTGGAGTTCGACGCCCGCGACGCCTACGACCCCGACCACGACCCCCTGCCCGGCTACGCCCGGGCCCTGAACGCGCTGACCTTCCAGGAGAGCCGATGAACGCCACGACCACAGGACTGTTCGCACCGCTGCGTCTGCGCGAGGTGGAGCTGCCCACCCGCGTGGGCATGGCGCCGATGTCTCAGTACCAGGCCGACCCGGCCACCCACACCGTCACCGGCTGGCACCTGCCCCACTACGCCGCCCGGGCCCGCGCCGGCCTGGGCCCGGTGATGGTCGAGGCCACCGGCATCAGCCCCCAGGGGCTGGTGACCCCGCACGACCTGGGGCTGTGGGACCACACCCAGCAGAAGGGGCTGGCCGACGTCGCCACCGCGATCGCCGCGGCCGGCGCAGTGCCCGCCCTCCAGCTCTCCCACGGCGGCCGCAAGGCCTCCCGCACCCGCCCCTGGGACGGTGATGCCCACCTGAGGCCCGACCAGGGCGGCTGGGAGGTCATCGGGCCCTCCCCGCTCTCCTTCGCCCCGGGCTACGCCCTGCCCCGCCCGGCCACCACCACCGACCTGGAACAGGTCCTGGCCGACTTCGCCCGCTCGGCACGGCTGGCGCTGGAGGCCGGGTACCGGATGATCGAGCTGCACGCCGGCCACGGACGCCTGCTGCACTCCTTCCTCTCACCCCTCGCCAACCAGCGCACCGACCGCTACGGGGGTGCCTTCACCCACCGGATCCGGCTGCTGGTGGAGACGGTGGAGGCCGTCCGTCAGGTCTGGCCCGGCAAACTGCCGCTGGCCGTGCGCCTGTCGTGCGAGGACGTACAGCCGGGCGGGTGGAGCATGGACGACACCCTGGCCCTGGTGCCGATCCTGGCCCGGGCGGGCGTGGACCTGATCGACTGTTCCTCCGGAGGGATCCGCCGCCCCCAGCAGCGCCGGACCGGCCCCGGCTTCCAGGTGCCCTACGCCGCCGCCATCCGTGAGCGCACCGGGGTGGCCACGGCCGCCGTCGGCCAGATCAACGACACCGCCCACGCCGAGCACATCCTGTTCACCGGCCAGGCCGACCTGGTGCTGCTGGGCCGGGCCCTGCTCACCCACCCCCAGCTCACCCTGGCCTCGCAGGCCGCCCAGCACCTGGTGCCGCCCTCCTACCGGCGCGCCCACCGCCCGCCCGCCGGCGAACACCTCCCCGAGCTGTAGAAAGGGCGCGACCATGATCGTGTTGCACGGCCCCCGCCTGGTCTATGTGCGCACCCGCAAGACGGCCAGCACCGCGGTGGAGATCGCCCTGTCGCGGCTGGCCCGCGGCGGTGACATCGTCACCGCGCTGAGCCCGCGCGATGAGGAGCTGCGTCGGCGCCACGGCGGGAGGGGCCCGCTCAACCACCTGGCCGCCGACGCCCCGCACGGCGCGGGGGCCCGGCC
The DNA here is from genome assembly GCF_040613895.1 of Nocardiopsis sp. NPDC006198. Lineage (NCBI taxonomy): Bacteria > Bacillati > Actinomycetota > Actinomycetes > Streptosporangiales > Nocardiopsidaceae > Nocardiopsis > Nocardiopsis sp. NPDC006198. Next base: position 129,278 of record NZ_JBEXSY010000008.1, read on the forward strand.
CGGCCCGGGCCCGGGGGTGGTGTGGTGGAACCACATGCCCCTGGAGGTGATCCGCTCCCGCCTGGACCTTCGGGGGTACACGACCGTGGCCGTGGAACGCCACCCGGCCGAGAAGGTCCTGTCGCTGTACTACCACCGCCACCGCGCCGAGCCCCGCCTCAGCCTGGAGGACTTCGTGGCCTCGGGGGAGGCCCACGACGCCCTGAACTGGCCCCTGTACTCGCTGGGCGGGCAGGTGGGGGTGGACGTGCTGGTGCGCTACGAACACCTGGCGGCCGGGTGGGACCAGGTCGCCGAGCGGACCGGTATCACCCCCCTGGACCTGGGGGTGCGCGCCAAGGCGCACTTTCGCCCGCCCGGTGTCGACTACCGGCAGGCGTTCACCGCGGCGGCGCGGCGCCTGGTCGAGAACGTGTTCGCTGCCGAGTTCGCCCTGCACGGCTACACCTGGGGGAGGCCCTCGTGCTGATCGAGATCGCCGGGATCGACGGCTCGGGCAAGACCACCCTGCTCAACCAGCTGCGCGGGCACCTGCACGACCAGGGCCGGGCCGTCTATGTGCGGTCCTGGCCCTCCACGGTCAAACGCCTGGCCGCCGACACCGCCGAGGACTTCGGCGGGCGCCCCTGGTGGGAGTTCTTCGACCCCGACGCCATCGAGACCGCGGCCGCCTTCGAGCACCTGGCCGCCGTCCACCACCACCTGCTGCCCCTGGACCCGGGGCGGCAGGTGGTGCTCACCGACACCTACGTGGTGCGCTGGCTGGCCACCGCGGCCCTGCACGGCGCCGCCCTGGAACCCCTGGTCGCGCTGTACGCCCGTCTGCGCGCCCCGGAGCTGAGCCTGCGCCTGGAGGTGGACACGGCCACCGCCCGGGAGCGGCTGGCGCACCGCCCCGAGCGCGACCACCCCACCACCACCGGCGCACCCCGGCGCCTGGACCGCTACCGCGCCGCGTTCGACCGCTCGGCAGGGCACGTCCCGTACCGGGTGCACCGGCTCGACGCGGGCCAACCGCCGGAGCGGGTCCTGGCGCACGCGGCGCGCCTGGTGAGGGAGAGGCTGGGCTAGTCGTCCTGCAGGGAGGTGGTGGCGCCGGAGAGCGTGCGCAGGTGCTCGGCGAAGCCGGGGTAGGAGGTGGCCACCGACTCCCACCCGGAGATGGTCGTCTCGCCGTGGCTGCGGGCCACCGCGGCCACGGCGGCGGCCATCGCGATGCGGTGATCGCCCGCGCTGTCCACCCGGGCCTGGACGAAGTCGGGGCGGCCGTGGACGACCATCCCGTCCGGGCGCTCCTGGGCGTCGACCCCGAACGCCTTCAGCATCGCCACCGTGGACGCGATGCGGTCGGACTCCTTGACACGCAGCTCCGCAGCTCCGGAGATGACCGTGGTTCCCTCCGCGCCCGCGGCGGCCACCGCGAGCACGGGGATCTCGTCCACGATCCCGGGCACCTCGGCGCCGGTGATGTCCACCCCGCGCAGCCGCGAGGCCGCCACCCGCACCGTTCCCGAGGACTCCTCCACGGCCACGTCCGCGCCCATCCGGCGCAGGATGTCGAGGAAGTCGGTGCGCCCGTACCCCAGGTACAGGCCAGGGATCTCCACCTCCCCGGCCAGGGCGCCGGCCACCGCCCAGAACGCCGCCTGGGACGGGTCCCCGGGCACGCGGTGGTGCGTGGGCAAGAGCGGGCCGGGGTGCACGGTGACGGCCGTGCCCTGCACGTCCACGCGCGCCCCGGCGGCGAGCAGCATCTCCTCGGTGTGGCGGCGGGTGGGGTGGGGTTCGATCACGGTGGTGGGCCCGGCCGCGGACAGCCCGGCCAGGAGCACGCACGACTTGAGCTGGGCCGAAGCGACGGGCAGCTCGTAGGTGATCCCCGACAGGTTCCCGCCGCGGATCATCAGCGGCGCCAGCCGCCCGTTCGCCCGTCCGGCCACCACCGCACCCATCTTGCGCAGCGGGACCGCGATGCGGTCCATGGGGCGGCGGCGCAGGTACTGGTCGCCGGTCAGCACGCTCAGGCCACGGAACCCGGCGCACACCCCCGCCAGCAGCCGGATGCCGGTGCCCGCGTTGCCGCAGTCGAGCACGTCCTCCGCCTCGTGGCGCAACCCGCCCTGGACGCGGACGGTGTCGTCGGGCTGGTCCTGGTGCCGCACACCGAACTGGGCCAGGGCGTGGCGGGTGTGGGTGGGGTCCTCGCCCCGCGACAGGCCCGTGATCGTGGACGTCCCCTCGGCCAGCGCCGACAGGATGAGGGCCCGGTGCGAGATGGACTTGTCGCCGGGGACCTGGACGACGCCCTTGATTCCGGCGCCCCGAGTGTTGACGGTCAGGGTCTGGTGCACGGCATTCTCCTAGCAAGGGGGAGGGCTGGTGTTCGACCAGCTTCGCACCACGGGGTGCGCCGTGAAGGGGGTTCAGGCGTCCTGGCCGCCTTCGTTTCCTCAGGCCCGCCAGTCAGACCCTACTGCTGCAGGTGGGAGCGGTAGTCCGACGCCGCCTCAGGGCTGAGTTCCTCCAATCTGCTGGCATAGGCGTATGCCTGGTCCAGCAGGAGCGGGATGCGCTCGGAGGCGGCCAGGCCCTGCACGGCCTGCGTCGCGGTTTGAGCGGAGGCGTCCACGTCGCCGGCCAGGAGTTGGAAGTCGGCCCGTTCCAGTCTCAGCACCGCCTGGTCCACGGGGGCGTCGTGATGAAGTTCGATCGCTTGTTCCTGCACGTCCCACGCCGCCGGGTCGCCTGTGTGGCTGAGTACCGACGCGGAGTAGGCCACCAGCTGCTTTTCCGGGAAGCCGAAGAAGCTGTCGTCGACCGGGGCGCCCTCGTGGACGCGGCGTGCGGCGTGGAGCGCCTCCGTTGCGGCGTCCCTGTCGCCTTCGATCGCGTGCGCTCGTGCCTGCAGCCCCAGTAGCTGGGCAAGGGCACAACCCCCTGCCTCCCCGATGCTTTCCTGTGCCTGGGTGGAGATCCGGATGGTCTCGGCGGGGCGGTGCGAGTAGTAGGCGTCCATGGCGCCGGCCATCGCCAGCCAAGTGCGCATCACGGCGTCGTCGGCCAGGCGGGCATACCCCGCGGCCGTGCGCAGCCACCCCTGGGCCTCGATGCTGCTGTCCAGGTCGGTGTGCAGGGCCCCGGTCAGACCGCACAGGCGAGAGGTGATCACCTGCAGGTCGCGCTGGTGGGGGTACCTGTTCGCGAGCTGGCTGACCTCGGCGAGGTCGGGTGTGAGGGCCTCGATCAGATGCGCCGGGCCCGTGGTGGCGTAGGAGGTGACGTGCTTGTCGACCACCTCGGACCAGTGCTGGAGGTCGGAGGCGGGGAGCATCCGCCGCAGCGGAGCGTCCAGGATCTGGCGGATGTCGGTCAGCGGCACCACGGCGGCGGTCGTCGCCGCGGCGGTCAGAAACTGGCGACGGTGCACGTCGTCTCCCTCGGGGGTGGTGAGCGGGTGGAATCCGGACACGTTGGCGCCCAGGTGCCCGGGGGTGACGCCGTAGGCGCTCGCGAGCAACATGCGGTAGTACGGGCTGACGGTCCCTCCCGAGCTCTCCCACCGTGAGATCTGGTGAGGGCTGGGACCGGGGGAACAGGGTTTGTCGGTGGTTTCGGAGGCCTGTCGGATCTCACGGGCGAGGTCGAGCTGGCTCCAGCCCATCGCCAGACGCCAGGCCATCAGCACGGTCGGTGTTCGCGCCTGCTCATGGATCTGCTGCACGAGGTGCGCGCGGGGCCACCGGCCCTCCTCGGCTTCTCGCCGCAGGCGGGCGGCGATCCTCGCGCGGGCGTGGGGGGTCACTCCCTGAAAATAGGCCGCTCTGGGGCCGAGGGGAAGGGAATCGGACTTACCACGTGGTGGTAAGTCCTCTTGTCTTGCCGCAGTAATTGCGGGGGCCGCGCCCGACCGCACAGAATCGACCCAGCCCGGGACGCCGCCTTCTGGAGCAGAATCGGACGCCCTCCTCTGCACGCGGAGCGGCTCGTGCGCGGCTACCGGCACAACACCACGCACGCCAACACCGGAGCAGGACTGATCCGAAGGACGCGTCGATGACCACGAGCTCGCCCCCTCTGCTGCTGTCCCCCGCCATCGCCCCGCCCTCACGCGAGGTAGACCTGGAAACCGCCACGAACGCCGCCCGCGACCTGCTGCGCGCGCTGGGTGTGGACACCGAGTCCGCGAGCACCCTGCGCACCCCTGAGCGCATGGCCTTGGCCCTGCACGAGCTGCTGACCCCCGGGGCGTTCGATCTGACCGCCTTCGCCGCCGAGGGCTACCAGCAGATGGCGGTCGTGCGCGACATCCCGTTCGTGTCGGTGTGCGAGCACCACATGCTGCCCTTCACCGGTACCGCCCACCTGGCCTACCTGCCCAAGGAGTCGATGCTGGGTCTGTCGAAGTTCGCGCGGGTGGTGGAGCTGTTCGCCCGCCGCCCCCAGGTCCAGGAGCGTCTGACCCAGCAGATCGCCGACTTTCTGCGCGACCACCTGCAAGCCAACGGGGTGGGGGTGCTCATCCGGGCCGAGCACAGCTGTATGACGCTGCGCGGCGCCCAGGCCGCCGGGTCCAGCACGGTCACCTGCGCCCTGCACGGGCGCCTGCTGGAGGACGCCTCGACCCGCCAGGAGTTCATGGCGCTGGCGGGGGTGCGCGCCTGATGGGCCCCGGCACCATCCGTGTGAGCGCCCCGCATTTTTGCGCCGCGCACGCCGGCCTGCACGGCGGCCGGTTCGAGCCCCTGCACGGGCACACCTTCACCGCCTCCCTGGAGGTGAGCGGCCCCCTCGACGCCGAGGGCCTGGTGCTCGACTTCGTGCCGCTGCGCCGGGCGCTGGCCGCGGCCACGGCGGAACTGCACCTGCGCACCCTGATGCCGACCGCGCCCGACACGGTGGTGCACCGCCACGAGGACAACGGCACGTACGTCTTCGACGACGGCCGCCGCCGCATCGCCCTGCCGGCGCAGGACGTGGTGGTGCTGCCGATCGTCAACACCTCCACCGAGCTGATCGCCCAGCACCTGCTCGCCCAGCTCCACCCCGTGCTGGGCGGGGTGGAACACGCCGCCCTCACCCTGGCCGAGGCCCCCACCGCCGCCGCGACCGCGGTCTACATCCCCGGGCAGCGGTGATGGGTGAGCACCCGCGTACCCTGCTGCTGGCCCTGCTCGGCCAGACCGTGGAAGCCGACCTGCTCGGCCAGCCCCTCCCGGCCCGGGTTCACCCCTGGAACCGGTGGTGGATCAGCTACCGCACCGGGCGTCCCGCCGCCGAACTGCGCCTGGACCAGGACCAGGAGGCGTCGGTGTGTGCGACCTGCCGCGTCCGCGCCGACGCGCTGGCCGGGCACGACCCGCCCCAGCACACCGACGCCCTGCGCGCCCCGTGCTCGCAGGGGTGCCTGCTGGCTTGGGCCCAGATCCTGCGCTCGGGCCAGGACCGGCCCGCTCTGGCCTGGCCCCGACCCCGGCTGGCGCTGGCCCTGCTCAAACCGGGCGCCCCGCAGGGCGTCGAACTCGATCTGGCCGAGCACTACGACGTGATCGAGTGCCGCGAACGCACCCTGGACACCGCGGACGTGCGGCGCCTGTACCCGGAGGCCTACGGGGCCGCGTTCGTGGCCGCGCGCGATGCGCACATGAGGAGCGCCCCGGTGCGGATCCTGGTCATGGTCGCCCGAGGCGCCCCGGTGGACGCCACCGCCCTCAAGCACCGGATCCGGCTCGCCCACGGCGCCGGTGAGCTGCGCAACCACCTGCACATGGCCGACAACCCCGGTGAGACGTTCGCCGACATCGCGCATCTGCTGGGACGTGAGGCGTTGAATGAACTCCATGACACCTTCGACCGCACCCGCGCGGGTGACCGGCTGGCGCATTACCGGACTGTTCTGGGATGAGCATGAGCCCTGTCTGGTGGCCTCCCACCCCGACCGTGCCGACCGGTCCCTGCCCCTGCCCCGCGGGCAGGAGCTGCGCCTGGCCCTGACCGGTCCGCGGGCCTGCGTGGGGCTGTGGGATCAGCGGCAGGGGCGGCGCCTGTGTGAACGGCCCCTGCCCGCCGGGACGAACAGCCAGTGCCCGGCCTGCGCGGAGCAGGACCGGGGCAAGCAGTTGGCCCGGGATGCCTACGTCGATGAGCGCACCTACCTGCTCTACCTGGCGTGGTTTGGCCCCGAGCTGGTCAAGGTGGGGATGACGGCGGCCGAGCGGGGCCGTGCCCGGCTGCTGGAACAGGGGGCGCTGTGGTCGGTGACCCTGGCCCAGGGACCGCTCACCGCCGTGCGCGAAGCCGAGCGGGCCATCCGCCGGGCCGCCCTGGCCACTGAACAGGTCCGCCTGACCCGCAAACTCACCGCCCTGGAGCGCCTGGACGAGGCCGCCCGCGACCAAGCGGGAGACGATCTGTCCCGAGTGCGCGAGCGCGCCCTCCAGTCGGGTCTGCTCGACCGTGTCCAGGTGCTTTCCGACCAGGTGCAGGACCACACCGCCGTGTTCTCCCTGACCGTCCCCACTCCGCTCGCTCCCTTCCACCACCGTCTGGATCCGGCCGCGCCCCTGGAGGGGGCCCGCTTGGTGGGGCAGGTGCGCGCGGTGTGGGGGCGCGTACTGATCGTGGACCTGCCCGGCCGACCCGAACCCCTGGTGGCCGATGCCCGACTGCTGAGCGGCTACCGTCTGGGCCCCGCCCCCACAGCCCCGCACGCCCTACCCACCCGTGCGCACACCCCGGACACCGGAGAGACCCATGACCAGATCGGACTGTTCTGACAGCGGCCCCGGGCCGCGCCTCGTCGTCCTTGAAGGCATGCCCGGGGCCGGTAAGAGCTCGGTGGCCGCCCTCCTGGCCGACCGGGTGCCGGTGGTGGCCGAGTACGCGCGCCCCGACGGCACCGCCCTGGACCACGACGCCCACCCCGCCACCGACCAGGACCGGGCGCACCTGGACAACTTCCTGCTCAAGGACGAGTTGTGCGCCCAGCACACGGGCACCGTGCTGTGCGACCGCGACTGGGTCAGCGCCCTGGCCTACGCCCACAGCCTCAACGACCCCGTTGCGCTCGCTCACCGCGCCGGGTGGGCCTGGGAGCACCTGAACGCCGGGCGGCTGCGCCTGGGCGGGCTCTACCTGGTGCTGCACGTGGACCCGGCCACCAGCACCGAGCGCCGGCGCGGTCGGCTGCGCCCCGACCACCCCTGGTCCCGCGCCGAGGCGTTGGAGCGCTTGTCCGCTTTCTACGCCGCCCCCGCACAGACGGTAGGCCGCACCCTGCCCGGCCTGGGAGAGCTGATGGCCACGACCCGGTGGGTGCACGTGGATGCCGCCCGCCCCCGGGACGAGGTGGCGCAGATGGCGCAGGAGCTGCTCACCGAGGAGGTGCGGCGGTGAGCGGGTGCATCGCCGTGCTGGTCCATGACGGGTTCTACGGGTGCGGCACCGGCGCGGGGGTGGCCAACCGCGGGCTGCTGCAGGCGCTGGCCGCCCACCACGGGCACGTGTCCTGGCGGGTGCTGCCGGTGGGGCTGGTCCCGGACAGCCCTGAGTTCAGCGCCGCCTGGCACGACCGGACTCGCCACCTGCTGGCTGGGGTCGGGGGCGGTGTCGTCGTCGACCCGGTCGACAACGGTACCGGTGGGAGGACTCGCTTCGGTGACCTGGACTGCTTCCGCGCCGCGAGCGCGGACGCGGCACGCAGACTCAACGCCCTGCGCGGACCCGCCCGGCCCGGGCTCGTCCTGGCCGTGGACACCCCCTTCCACGGCATCGGCGCGCACCTGGACGAGGACCTGGCCGCTCGGACCCTGGTGCTACCGCGCTCCACCGCACTCCTGCACGAGCCCCACAACACCGCGCGCGCCGCCTGGGAGCACCAGGGGTGGTCGTCGATCCTGGCCCAGGGCGGGCACGTGGGGGCGATCTCCGCCCACATGCGCCTGCATTTGGAAGCCGACTACGGGCTGGCCCCGCAGGAGATCGTGGACATGCCCGACGGCCTGGCCAGCGGTGCACGCGAGAGCGCCCCGGCCCCCGCCCTTCCGGCTGCGGCCCAGGGCGGGTTCGCTCTGAGCCTGGGCCGCGCCGCCCCCTACAAGGGCTTCGAGGACCTGATCGAGGCCTGGGCGCTGCTCCAGCACCACGGCGAGCGCCTGCCGCACCTGATCCTGGCCGCGGTCACCGAAACCGCCGAACCCACCCCCTACCAGCACCACCTGGCCCGACAGCTCCGCCAGACGGGTGTGGAGGCGACCTTGTGGACCGGGTTCGACCCCGGCGTGCGCGCCCTGTTCACCCACGTGCGGGCGCGGACGGTGGTGGTCCCCTCCCGGGTGGAGCCCTTCGGACTCATCCCCCTGGAGGTCTTCGCCGCCGGTGGCCCCCCGGTCGTGGCCACGGCCGTGGGCGGGCTCGCCGAGACCGTGCAAGAACCCCGCACCGGGTTCACGGCGGCCCCCGCCGATCCCGTGTCGCTGGCGAATGCGATCACCCGGGCCCTGAGCCTGAACCCGGCCGGCCGCGAGCAGCTGCGCGCACGCACCGCCCAGGTCCTCCAGGAGCACGACTACACCCACACCGTCACGTCCGTGGTTCAACGCCTGGCGCCATGGGCGTGCCGCTCCTGAAGGGGTCTGCCGGTACGGGCGTGCAGACCCCACCGCTCGGCCACCACACGGGTCAGGTGTGCGACCTGGGGAAGAACCGAGGGCCCCCAGTCGAGCAGTTCCACGGCTCTGTCCAGAGGCAGGAGATGGCGTTCGTGGATCCGGTTCTTGTCCGGGTCGGGGGCACGCTCGGCCAGTCGGTGCAAGCGGGCAGCCATCCGCACCTGCGCGAAGGGCGCACCGAGCCCGTCCACGCTCTGGTAGCCGAGGTAGACCGGGTCGGCCAGGGTGACCTGGACCTCTTCCCACACCTCCCTGCGCAGCGTCGCGGCCCGGTCGCCGCCGTCGCGGGTCTCGGGCTCACCTCCGGGCAGGTTCCACCGGCCGAGGTCACGTAGGAGCACCACGCGGGCGCGGGCGTCGAGCACCCACCCGTAGACCTGCCGCACGGGCAGGTGCGCAGGCGGCAGCTGGTCGCAGTGCCAGGCGTAGGTCACCTCGTCTGAGCCGTTCATGGGACGAGACTAGGTCACCGCAGTGCGCCGGGCTGCTCGACTGCGTTTCGCGTCGGCGGCTGATCCCGGGCGGTGGAACGTCTTGGAAGGCCGGCGGGAAACGGTGCCGAAGCCCTCCGGGACCTGTCAGGCTCGTAGGTGAGTAGCGGTGCGGAGCATCCTCGCCGCGGCGGTCCGGGGGGTGGGCTACGGAGACAGCGCCCCAGGCGTTGAGCCTCCTCCCGGACCGGCACCGCCGCCTCAGGTTGCGGTGCGCATCGGCACCGCTGTTTCCGCCGCCAGACCGCTGCGGGCGGGGTCGGCGAGCCCACAGGGGCCTTTGCTCAGGAAACGCGCGGGTGCCAGCGTCCGTGGTCGTCCAGATCCAGTGTCCCGGCTGCCTCCATGCGGTACAGCTCGCCGAGGATCCACTTCCGGGGGCGTGTGAGGCCGTGCTCGTCGCGCAGTGCCTGCGCCAGCTGGGGTGCGGTGAACCCGCCCGGGAGCGCCCCCCACGCACTGATCAGGGCCTCCATCCGGGAGCGGGTGCGCTCCTCTTCCTCCTCGGAGCGCGGGATCCGGGGCAGCGCGAAGTCGATTCCGCCCTCGGGCATCTCGATGGGGGAGTCGATGTCCACCTCGTCGTCTTCGTCGGGCAGGTCGCGGTGTTTCAGTTCCACGGTGTGCGCGTGCAGGAGTGCGGCCACGTGGGAGGCCACGGTCGGTGCCCGGTGTTCGCCGCCGGAGCAGCCGATGGCCACCACCAGCGGTTCATCGCCCGGGCCGGTCAGATAGGCGGTCACGGTCGTGGTCACGGCTGCGGCCAGGGCCTCGATCCCTGGGGTGGACATCACGTGCTCGCGCACGCTCTCGTCGGGGAAGGCGGCTGTCGCGGGCAGGTGCGGCGCCGGGTTGGTGAAGTGGTCGCGCAGGTCGAGGGTGAGGTGGGCGTCCGCGGGTGGGGGGCCGCAGGCGTAGCCGAAGCTGATGATCTGGACGAGGCGCATGGTGGTCCCTTCAGGAAGATCGGATGGTAGAGCGCGTAGTAGAGCATGACGTGCAACTCGGTGTCTCCTGATTCTGCGGGTACGGGGGCGGGCGCGCTCACGGTACAGGGGCACCCAGCCCGAGGGGAGTAGACACCGAAACTGGCCACGGCGGGTCAGTAACGGCGGGGAGCTGCGACGGAACTCGTTCCACCGGTCCGATATGGGCAAATGGTGGGGATCAGGCCATTGGTCCTGGCAATGGCGCCGGGGGGCCGATACCCTGAGAGCACATGCGCATGCGTCGGCCCCCTGTCAGGTCACTGGACAGGGGGCCGACGGTGTTTCCGGGAGGTTCTACCTGATGGCGCTGAGCACAGCGGCCCACTCCCGAGCCGGGAGGGTCAGGTGCCCGTGCTCACGGTGCGCGGTGTCGCGGACCAGCGTCTGTGGCCCCTCGCTCACCTCTATGCACTCCCCCTCGTTGGCGCTGTAAGGCGATTTGTGCCAATTGCGGCGAGGCGTGTCTTTCACGGTGCCTCTTTCGTGATCAGGCGCTCGATGCGGTTGACACTCGTCTGGGAGTCGAGGACGCCCACGAGCAGCACGTTGAATCCTTACCGGTTGGTGCTGGTGAGAGCGCCCAGCAGTGCTCCCCATTCCCCGGCCGGGAGGCTCAGGTGACCGTGCTCCCGATGCTGGGTGTCACGAACCCGCGTCTGCACCCCTTCGCTCACCTCCACGCACTCGGATCCGGCATTGCCGCTGTACGAAGACTTGTGCCACGGCTGTTCGGCAATCATGTCCTGCCCTCTTTCTTGATGAGGCCTTCGAGGAAGGCCCTGGTACCGGCGGGGGACAGGGCCCTCGCCATCAGCGAGTCGAATATCTGACGAGCGACCCCGACCTCGGGGATGTCGGTGACCACCGTGCCTGTCACCATGGTCTCCATATACAGCACGTCCCCCTGGGTCACGGTCTCCAGAAGGGTGTAGGAGCCCAGCAGGGCAGCGTGAGCGCCTTCCGCATGTGGCAGAACCTGAACCGTGATGTAGGGGTTGTCGATGCTCGCCAGCAGGTGTTTCCACTGCTCGACCATCAGTGCCGGACCGCCCATGAGCCGGCGAGCGGCCCCTTCGTCCAAGACGAAGTGGGCGGGGAGCGGGTCCTCCCGGTTGAACACTTCCTGACGCTTCAGCCTAGCCAGCGTCATCCGGTCGATGTCTACTGGCCCTTTTTGGGGGATCGAGGCCGCGAGCACCGTCCGTGCGTATCTCTCCGTCTGCAGCAAGGCAGGCACCACCTGCACCTGGAGCTGTTTGAGCGCTGTGGCGACATTCTGCTCGATGTCGACATACTTGGTAAGGCGCTCCTGTCTTTCCTGCTCCACTTGGGGATGGGGTAGCAGGGAGGCGAACAGGCTGATCCCCAGGGCCTCGTCCAGGGCTCGTGCCCAGTCGAGCGGTGGCAGGTATCGGCCGCTCTCGTAGCGGCCGACGGTCCGCCGGTCGTACTTGATGAGGGCGCCGAGGTCGGTCTGGGAGAGGCGCCGCCGCTTGCGCTCGTCCTTCAGTGTCTGAGCGAACCTTGCGGCGCACTCCTTCTCTTCCGGCGTGAGAGGGGGCGGAAGTCTCATCTCCCCAATATGCCACCGATGCCAGCTGGATGCCAGCAATGCCAACGGGATGTCGCACGATGCCAACAGTCTGTCGTACACGGGGCGATCTGCTGGCGGGTCTGGGACCTGATGTAGATGCTGCTGCTACGGGCGGCGCAGTGTCCCACACCACATCCACCCCGGTATCGGTGCGGGACTCTGTTCTGCCTGCTGGCCCCGTCTCCCTGGGGTTGTGCGGGGGCGGGGCCGGGCCACAGAGCAAGCCTCGGCGGCCGCGCGTCACCGCGACCCCGAGGAGTGGCCCTCACCCCAGAGATCGAACGAATCCGGTGAGAGCATGCAAAACCATATCGCCCCACTCAACTCGCCCATGCTGTGGACGCTGACCAGCGCCGCCCGGCCCTCCCGGGCCGAAGCCGCGGCTGTCCCCGCTTGGCGGGCCGGTTGCGAACTGCGGGGGCGGCGCCGATGAGCATCGCACCGACCCATGACCCCGGCGCAGAGCCCGAGCTGAGCTGGACGGGGAGCAAGAACCGCGCGATCGCCTCCAGGCAGGACCCGGGTCCGGACGCCCCGGGATGGGCCCGCGCCTGGATCACCGAGCGCGCCACCCTGTGGGGCCTGCCCGAACAGGTACGCGATGACCTGGTGAGCGTGGCCTCGGAGCTCGTCACGAACGCGGTGACCCACACCCGCACCTCCGTGCTGCTGCTGGGCCTGACCCAGCACCAGGGAGGTGTGCTGCTGGCCGTACGCGACCAGGGCCGGGGCCGGGCCTGTTCGGCCACCCTGCGGCGGCCCGCCGGCGCCGGGACGCTGCGCCTGCCCGGCCCCGACTCCGAGCACGGGCGCGGCCTGCCCCTGGTCTCCGCCCTGGCCTGCCGGTGGGGAATGACCCCGAACGCCCGCGAGGACGGCGGGGCCGGCCACACGGTGTGGGCGCTGGTAGGCCCGCCCGACCGGGACTCCGTCGCCCTGGCGGTCTGAACCCGGGCGCGGAACCGCCGTCCGCCGGGGAGGCTCACCCCGGACCGGCTCCGCGCCCTTCCCCGCCGGGGACCGGTGGCGCTGCGGGTGGGCAGCGCCACCGCTCCCCGGCCCCTCTTCTTCCCAACTCCCATGAGGTGATGTGATGTCCCCCGAAGAATCGGCGGCGATCGGCCGCCGGGCCCGCGTCCTGGCGTCCCTGCCCGAGCACGTGACCTGGGACCATGTGTCCCACCTGCTCGGCGAGACGATCGCTGGCGTGCACGACATGATCACCAAAGGTCGCCTGCCCAGTCCCCGCGTGATGGGGGGCCTGGACCGGCGCGCCCTGGTCGAGCACCTCAACGCCAAACACCAGTACGTCACCCCCCTGGCGGCCCTGCACGACCAGGCCCGCTACCACGGCGGCCAGTGGCTGGACAGCCGCGTCTACGACGCCCACTACGAGCACACGCTCCAACGGGTGCGCGGGGACGTCATCCGACTGCACACCCGCTCCCACATCGCCGCCGAGGGCTCGATGCCGTCCCTGGCGGCGTGGCTGCGCGGGGATCGCCAGGGCGGGGCGCGCCTGATCGCCGACCGCGTACCCGAGCTGCAGCGCCGCGCCGAGCTGTTCGACGCCCGCGCCCAGCGGTTCCGCCAGCTCGACGTGTTCGACACGACGGCGCCGCGCACCCCCTACCTGGAGTGGGCGGTGCGCGACCACCAGGCGCGGACCGCCCACGCCCGCCAGGACATCCGGGTGGCGGGGCCGAAGGCGGTGGAGCACCTGACCTGGGACCGGCACCGGCCGCTGGCCGACGTGCTGGTGTGCGGGCGCCGGGTGATGTACCTGGAGGAGTACGCGCCGGACGGGCGGGCGCTGGGCGCCTGGTGTGTGGAGGATCCCGCCCTGGCCTCCGTGCTCACCGACCTGCTCACCGACCTGTTGGGCCGGTCCCGCCCGATCCGTGAGCTGTCGGTGGAGGTGGGGGTGTGAACGCCGGATGGCAGACCACCAGCTGCCGCACCCGCCAGGGCCGCCCTGTGCTGAGGGTGCGCACCCCCTGGTCCAGCGAACGGGAGCTGTCGCCGCCGGACATGGCGGCCGCCCGGGCCACCGTCGCGGGGCTGGCCGCGTTGGAGGCCCGCACCCCCGACTGGGTGGCCGGGTTCGAGGCCCCGCCCCCCGGGCAGCCGATCGCCCGGGTGTGGGCGCAGGTCCCGGGCGAGTTCCGGGTGGAGGCGCCCGACGTGGACGCCCTGTCCGCCGAGATCACGGCCGCACGCGCCGCCCACAACCTGTAACCACCCCTGCGGGGGCGCTCGGCGGCCGTGCACCGCACGAGGGGCGCGGCCGCGGGCGGGGCGGGCTCCGCTGAACCCCCGCCCACGGCTAGCGCAGGGCCCGCCCCGTCGACTGTGTGAGTAATGAGAGCGAGGACAACGGTGTCCGACACCGCGGCAGCACGTCCGGCCGGCGCACGGCGCACGGCCCGGCCCCTGGGCCCGGAGCGGGTGCTCCGATGAGCGACCTGGTCGGCCGTCAGATGTGCCCGGTCTGCGCCAAGAGCCGGTGCGTGTGCATCCCCGACGGCTTCTGGGACGACCCCGCCATGGTCGAGGCGGCCCGTGAAGGCGACCTGCGCACACTCCTTCGGGCGCTGAACCAGCGGGGGCTGTCCCAGCGCGAGCTGGCGGCCCTGACGGGCCTGGGCCAGACCACGGTCGGCGGAACGATCCGCGGCGTGCGCAAGGTGACCAAGGCGCACATGATCGCGGACGCCATAGCGGGGCTGGCGCCGCCCCCCGCCCCCCCGGAGCGCGAGGATCCCGACCGTTCCCCGGCCATGGCGTGGGACGGCCCCGCGCCCGCCTTGGCCCCCCCGGTGCACACCGACCCGATGGAGGCCCTGGGGCTGCACTCCGCAGGGCTGGTGCGCCACGGTGACAGCGGCCCCGTCGGCTCGTGGTCGACGGGGATGGTGTACGAGCAGCTGCGGGACCTGGCCGACCGGTACCTGGCCGCCCCGCTCACCGAGATCGCCGCCGACCTGGCGCAGCTCTCGGGCCAGCTGGAGGAGTGGCGCCACCACCGGCTCCCGCTCACGGTGGCCTGCGACCTGTGGGTGCTCTCCGGATGGCGTTCGGCCCTGGCCTCGTGGCTGAGTGTGGACCGCACCCGTCCCGACCACGCCGTCGCCCACGCCCGCGCCGCGCAGGTCGCCGCCCATGAGAGCGGGCACGAGGGCATCGCCACCTGGGCGCTCATGTGTTTGCGCACCGTCGCCTACTGGCAGCAGCGGCGGGGCCGCGCGGCCGAGTTCGCCGAACAGGCCTGGCACAAGGCCCAGGCGGTCGGCGGAGGCGCCGCGGTGATCACCGCCAGCGCTCTGGCCCAGGACCTGGCCGTGCAGGGGCGCGTGGACCGGGCCATGGAGCTGATCCAGGTGGCCCGCCGGGCGCTGGAGAACGAGCCCACCCAGGACAGCGACCTGGGCGGGCCGCTGGCGTGCGAGCTCCCGCGCGCCACCGGGTACTGGGCGGAGACCTACCTCAGCCTCGGTGAGGCGGGCCTGGCCGTGGACTGCGCCCGGGAGGGCCTGGACGTGGGCCGCCGGTCCTGGGTGCGCAACCTGGGGTCCGAGCGGATGCTGACCCTGCACCTGGCGACGGGCCTGGTCCAGCAGGGGCAGGTCGAGGAGGCCATGAACGAGGTCGCCCCCCTGCTGGAGCTGGAGCCCGCGCTGCGGGCGCGCCCGCTGGTGCTGAAGTTGGAGCAGTTCGGTCGCGCCTTGCCCTTGGCCGGGGAGACCTCCACCATGAGGGAGCACATCCGCGCTTTCGCCGACCTGTGAAGGGAGACCGGGTGAGCCTGAACCCGCCGCCGGAGGATGAGACGAGCCGACGGCACTGGTGGTGGCGTCCGGGGTGGGGGCCCGGCACGCGGTGCTGGACCCTCCACATCGTGTTCGGCGCCCAGCCCGGACGGTCGTCTCTGCTGGAGGCCGTGGACGCGTTGGAGCAGGTGCGGGGCCTGCCCGGATGGGATGCGGTGCCGCGCCGGTGGTTGCACCTGACCATGCAGGGTGTGGGGTTCGCCGACCAGCTCGATGCCGAGGAAGTCGCGGCCGTGGCCCAGGCTGCGGGGCGGGCCCTGGCGGGCACCGGGCCGCTGGTGTTGGAGCTGGGGCCGCCCCTGATCGATGCCGAGGGCGTGAACCTGCCCGCCGCCCACCCCCGGCTGGACGGTGTGCGCCTGCGTGTGCGCGAGGTCTTGGCCCAGGTGCTGGGAAAGCACCGAGTGGAAGAGTCGGCGGGCTGGCGCCCGCACGTGACGATGGCCTACGCCGCACAGGACGGTGCGGCGTTGGCGCCGGTGCGTGCCCTGCTGGCGAAGGCCCCGGTGCGGGCCCTGGTCGAGGTCGACCATGTCAGCCTCATCCGGTTGCACCGGGACCGGGGCGTCTACGAGTGGGACGAGGAGATCCGCGTCCCACTCGCCTGAGAAACACTCTCCCGAAGCGGCAGGGGCGGGTGCCGCTCCGGGGGCGAATCACACCAGGCCGGTCGGGGCGGCCAGGCCCTGCAGCCAGCTCAGGGCGGCCGCGACCTCGCCCAGCAGGTGCAGCGCGTTGCCGGTGGTGTCGCCGCTGAGCAGTTCACTGATCGCGGCCAGCCACCGCTTGAGCTTGGCGACCATGGTCTCGGGTGCGGCCGCCGCCCCCTCCACCCGCTCGACCTGCTCGATGAGTTCGGCGCGGTCGTCCTGGTCCAGGGACAGGGTGGGGGCCGCCGCGCGCAGCTCCTGGCACAGCCCGGCCAGGTCCGGGGGCTGGGCGGTGACCGTGGTCGCCGTCTGGGTGTTGTCGCCGTGCACGGTCCCGGCGGTGTTGACCTGTGCGCTGGGGCTGTTGTTGAGGTGGACGTGGACCATGCTGCCTCCTTGGGTGTGGTGGGAGCTTCTCTCCCACCGGTGGTAGGACCCGCCGTGGTGCTCGGCCGCGGTGAGCCCGGCGGGGGTCAGGACGACGAACTCGGTGTCGCCGGTGATCAGGGTCAGCTCGATGCGGACGAGGCCCTGTCCGGCCAGGAGGGCGCAGGCCCGGGTGGTCTCGTGGCGGGTGATGGCCTTCGCGCCGATCCAGCCCAGCGGGGTCTGGTTGATCGGTGCGAGGTGGACCCGCAGGGTACCGGTGCGCTCGCTCATCGCGTGGATGTAGGCGAACACGTGCTCGCGGACCCGCGCCTTGCGCTGGGGCCCCTGGGCCAGGGCGCGGACGGCCCTGGCCTGATCGGCTCCCGGCGGGCTCAGCCGGAAGACCTCCCCGGCCGGGTCCAGCGACGCGCGGCACCCCGCCCACCCCCGCGCCGTCGCCGTGTCGCCGATGCGCCGGCGGTGCCTGCGCGCCCAGGCGCGCACCGGTTCGGGGGCCCCGGCCATCAGCGTGTCCAGGGTCCGCCACTGGTCGGGGCGGCCGCTCTCGTGCAGCTCCAGCATGCGCAGCAGGGCGGCGTCGACGGCGACGTCGGCCGCGGTGGGCAGTTCCATGAGGTGCACCCTAGGGCCGGACCGTCCCGGGCGCTCGGGTTTTGAGCCCATCAGGGCGCTGACCTGCGAACCCTTTGCGGCTCACGATTGAGCCCGCGTGGCTATGGGGTGGCTCGCGGGGTGTGGTGATGCTGGGGTGCATGATCACACCGACCCGCATGCCACCGGGGGTCTTCCACGAACGCCCCGCCAAGGTCGGCGACCTGCTGGTGCAGTTCGAGCGCGAGCACCGCCAGGCCCGCCACACCATCGCGTTCGGCGCCGACGGAGTCCTGCTGGGGCATGCCGCCGAAGCCGACGACCACAACGCCCGGATCCGCGCCGAGCAGTACGCCGCCGTCGCCTATGGCCACACCTGCCTGACCGCCCAGCTCGCCCGGATGTGGTCCGGGGCCTCCGCGGCCGAAGCCGAGCACCTGGCGGTGCGCTACCGCCGCCCGGCCCCCGCAGGGCAGGCCAAGGCCGCCCCCTGGTGGGTGCTGATCCAGCCGATCACCGGGTGGGGTGGACTGGTCACCGAGATCCCCGACGCCCCCGCCGGGAGCCCGCAGACGGTCCTGACCGCGCTGGAGCAGTGCGCGGCCCGTGTGAGCGACGCCCTGGCGCGGGCCCGGGAGGCGTCCCGATGAGCGCCATGGGTCCGGGCCGCCCCTGGAAGCGGATCGCCTCTCCGGGCCGGCGCACCGTTCCACCGCTGTGGGTCTCGCCCCTGTACGGGGTGTACGTGACGACCCTGGTCACCGCCGTGCCCAACACGCCCACCCCCGAGGTCCTGTCCGAGACGGCCGATGCCACGCTGGACCTGATCCGGCGGCTGGACCGGCCGACCAGCGTCCTGGAGCTGGCCGCCCGCATGGACCAGATCCCCGTGGCGATGGCCTCGGCCGTCGCCGAGCTCGTCACCGCCCGACCGCCCAACTCCGCCCCGGGCAGGGAGCACCGTCCGGCGCGGGACCGCCACACCCCGACCGCGTTGCGCGCCCCGGTACGGCAGGTCTTCGCCCCCTCGACCGCACCGGCTGCCCGCTGGCGGGCCTGGACCGCCCCCGGCGCCCTGCACCCCGAGCCGACCCTGCACCACGACCTGTGGCTGGTGGTCTCCGGCGACGAGACCGCCCGCCGCACCCTGGGGCCCTTGGCACCGGTGGGGCCCATGCACCTGCCGGTCACCGACACCCGGGGCTCGGTGTGGTACGCCGCAGCACTGGACGAGAACGCCTACACCTCCATGGCCGCGGTGTGCGGCCTGGAGGAGGCCAGCTCCCAGTGGGAGTGGCTGACCCGCGTGGCGGCCGGCGCCCTGGTCATCACCGACGGCGAAAAGTTCGGGGCCGCCCGGGCCCAGGCCGCCGCGCTGGCCGAGCACCACGTGCCCACCGCCGTGCTGGTGGACACCGACCGCGACCTCACCCCCGCAGACGACGCCCGGGTGTGCGACGCCCTGGGGCTGGCCGAGAGCACGCCGGTGGTCTACGGCCGCGCGATGGTGCGCAGCGATGTCGACGAGGCCGTCCGCCGCCTGGAGGAACGATGAGGAACAACAGCAACGACGACGCCCTGATCGTGGGGAGCGGCCACTCCGGGCTGACCCTGGCCATGGGCCTGGCCCAGGACGGGTGGCGGGTGGAGATGACCACCCGCCAGACCCTGGGGGAGCTGCTGGGCGGCCCGCCCCGCATCACCCGGCCCTTCCTGCCCTTCGCCCGCGCCCAGGAACGCCTCCTGGGGCTGGACGTGTGGTCCGACACCGCCCCCCAGGTCGACCTGGTCGAGATGATCCTGGCCGACCCGGGCGGGCAGAGCACGACCATCCGCACCCGCCTGTCCGGGCTGGCCACCTCCGTGGACCGGCGCCTGGCGACGGCGATGTGGTTCCAGGCCCTGGAAGCCCACGGGGTCGTGCCGCTGGTGCAGCACTCGACCCAGCAGGTGGTCGAGTACCTGCTCAGGGCCCGTCCCTACGACCTCGCGGTGATCGCCGCCGGGTCGCAGAGCGACCTGGCCGAGGCCTTCCCCGTGGACCCCGGGCGCACCGCTGCGGCCAGCGACCGCGTCATCGTCCAGGCCCACGTGGAGACCTCCGACTGGGGCTCCGACGAAGCCCGGCTGATCGTGTTCAGCAACCCCGACGTCGAGGTCATCATCTGCCCGGTCCTGGCCTACGAGCGCATCACGCAGGACCAGGTGCTGGCACTGTCCGGGGAGGACCAGGGCGCCGCCGCCCGCAACCTGCAGATCGACCCGTTCTGGTCGGTGTGCGTGCAGGTCATCGCCCGCCCCGGCGGCGCCTTCGCCCCCGACCCCGTCCCGACGGACAAGCGCATCCCCGCCCACGACCGGTTCCTGGCCGCCTGGGACAAGGCCATGGGCGCCCTGCACGAGCAGGCCCCCGAGCTGGCCGAACGCTACCGGCACGCCCCGCGGGTGCCGGGCTCGGAGCTCATCCAGCACGTCATGGCGCAGGTCCGCCGCCCCGTCACACTCATGAGCGGCATCCCGGTCCTGGGCATCGGCGGCGTCACCATGAGCCCCCACCCCGCCTCCGGGCAGGGGGCGGCGGTCTCCGCGCTCGTGGCCACCACGGTCCGCTCCCAGATCCGCGAGCGCCGAGCGGCGCCCAGCGGCCCCTTCGACGCCGACTTCCTGAACGGGGCGTGGTCGGCGTTCGACGCGGCCCACGGCTCCCACGCCAACACCTTCGGCACCTTCGTCGACGCCTACTGGAACCCCGAGCACCCGCACCACACCCGGGTGCGGCAGATGGTCGCGGCCCTGGAGCACGCCCCCGAACAGGCCGCGGCCTGGGGTCAGGGGATCGACCAGCCAGCCCTGATGGCGTCCCTGCTCCGCTGAGCACCACACCACCCACCCCCCACACCATCACGGAGGACACATGTCCGCCACACCCACACCCATGCCCGAACCCAGAGACGACGGCCGGCCCCAGGGCGGCCACGACGAGCACTTCACCCTGCCCGACGCCACCAGCCCGGCGCCGGTCTCTGTCCCCAACCCCGGCCTGTACAGCACATTCCTCCTCACGACCGCCTACACCGGCGTGGTGATCGTGGGCTCCCACTGGCCGCTGTGGGGGGTGCGCAACGCCACCATCCACGACCTGTACGACCGCCACATGGGCGCGGTGCACCTGGAGGTCGGCCCCGGCAACAGCCACTTCCTGCGCCGCGCCTCGCGCCGCCAGCGCCGCCAGGCCCGCCGCGCCCACCGGCCGGCGCGCACCCAGCGTGTGGATCTGATGGACTACCACGAGGGGCCCCTGCAGGTGGGGACCAGGCGGTTGCGCCGCCGCTACCCGGCGCTGGCCGTCCACCGGGGCGACGCCCTGGCCGCCTGGCCCGTCCCCGAGCACACCTACAACTCGGTGGGCATGACCATGGTCGTGCACACCCTGCCCGGGCGCAGCCTGCACGACAAGGTCGCCGCGTTCGTCGGGGCGGCCCGCGCGCTCAAGCCCGGCGGCGTCTTCTTCGGGTGCGCGGTCGCCGGTGAGGACGACCCGGCGCCGATCTCGGCGCTGGGGGCGCGTGTGCGGCGGCGCTACAACGCCCAGGACAACACCTTCCACAACGCCGGTGACACCGAGCACCAGCTCAAGAGCGTCCTGGCGTTCGCCTTCCCCGACGCGGTGAGCCTGCGCGTGTGGCGTGAGGGCGCGACGCTGCTGTGGGAGGTGATGGCATGAGCCACACCCTCATACCCCGCGCGGCCGCGGCGGTCGGCATCGGCCTGCGCCTGCCAGGCCCGGCCGGGGCCGACGTGCGCGGCCCCGCCCAGGCCTGGGCGCACCTGCTCAGCGGCACGCCCGCGCTGGGCCGCTACCCCCAGGAGCGGTGGTCGGCCATGCGGGAGCGCCTGCACCCCGAGGACCGCACCGACCGGCCCTGGCCGGTGGCGCCCATCGCCCTGCCCGCCCCGGGCGAGATCGACAAGGACGCCTTCGGCCTGCGCGGCTCCGAGGCCGCCCAGCTCTCGCCCACGCAGATCCTGATCCTGGAGGTGGTGGCCGAGGCGCTGGAGGACGCCGGGATCGCCCCCTCCTGCCTGGCCGGGCCCCGCACCGGCATCTACGTGGGCAACGCCTCTCCGGACGAGGCCGACACCTTCGCGGACGGGGCCCGCCCGCGCCTGGCCGACCTGGCCGCGGGCGGGATGGGGATGCTCGCCACCCCCGTGGCCCGCTGGCTCGACGCCCAGGGACCACTGGTCACCCTGGACACCACTTGTTCCTCCTCCCTGTACGCGCTGCACGACGCCCGCCGTGACCTGGCCGAGGGCCGGGTGGACACCGCCATCGTCATCGGCACCAACACCGCCGCCAACCCGGTCGTGCACAGAGCGTTCGGCGACGGCACCGCCCTGTCTCCCACCGGGGTCTGCCGCCCCTTCGACGCCGCCGCCGACGGGTACGTGCGCGGCGAGGGCGTGGCGGTGCTCGTCCTGCGCGCCTACAAGCAGGCGCGCGCCGACCGGGACCGCCTGTACGGGGTGGTGGCGCGCACCGTGGTGGGCGGTGACGGGCGCTCCCCGGGCACCGGCATGCCCTCCACCCCGGCCCAGGCCGAGCTCCTGCGCCAGCTGTTCGACCATCCCGGCCTGGACCCGGCCACGGTCGACCTCCACATGGGCCACGGCACCGCGACCGCGGCCGGGGACCTGGCCGAGACCAAGGCGGTGTGCGAGGTCTACAACCGTCCCGACTGGGATCCGCTCCTGCTCGGGTCGGTCAAGGGGCTGTGGGGGCACGGCGAGGGGGCCGCCGGCCTCACCGGGGTGATCGCGGCGCTGCTGAGCCTGTACCACCGCCGGATCCCGCCCACCGCCGGGCACCAGAGCCCGCACCCCAAGCTCGACGCCTATCCCCTGCAGGTGCCGGTGGCGGCCTCGCCGTGGCCGGACCGCGGGGTCCCCTCCCCGGCCCGCGCCGCGGTCGGCTCGTTCGGGTTCTCCGGCGCGCTGGGCTTCGCCCTGCTCGACGCGGCCCCGCGCCCCCGCTCCTCCGGCCCGGCCCAGCCCCACACCGGCGCCCTCACCCTCATCCCCCTGGCCGCGCACAGCGGCCCGGCGCTGTCCGCCTCCGCGCGCCGCCTCGCCCTGGCCCTGACCGGCCAGGATGCGAAGCGCCCGACCGCGGGTGTGCCCCAGCTGGCCCGGGTGGCCGCCCATCAGGAGCACCGCGCCGACGACGGCCCGCACCGGGCCGCCGTCCTGGCGGCCAACCGGGAGGAGGCGCGCCGGGCCCTGTCCGCGCTGGGGCAGGGCTCCCCCGATGCGGCGCTGGTGGGACCGGTGAGCGCGCCGGGGCGCGTCCCGGGCCCTCTGCCCGCCCCGCCCCGGTCGGTGTGGGTGTTCGGCGGGCACGGCGCCTACGACGCCGAGGCGGTGCGCGCCCTGGCCGCCTGCGACATGGGCTTCGCCGACCACCTGGACCGTGTCCAGGCCGCCCTGGCCCCCTACCGGGGGGCCCAGGGCGGTTTGGCCGCCCTGCAGCAGGACACTTTCGCCGCGCAGGTCGCCATGGCCGGCGTGCTGCAGGAGCGGTGGGGCCAGGCCCCCGACGCGGTGGCCGGCCACTCGCTGGGTGCCGTGGCCGCCGCGCACGTGGCCGGGGTGTTGTCCCTGTCCGACGCCGCCCGCCTGGTGTGCGCCCGCTCCCAGGTCCTGGAGCGCGCCCTGCCCGCGGGGGGCATGGTCGCCGCCCAGGTCGACCACGCCGCGGCCCGGGAAATCGCCCAGGAGGCGGGGGTGGAGATCGCCTGCCTCAACGCCCCCGCCCGGGTGGTCTTCAGCGGCCGCCACGCCCCGCTCGCCCGCCTGGAGGCGGCGCTGGAGGCCGCGCAGGTGCGCCACCGGCGCCTGGAGGGGGCCCCGCCCGCGCACAGCGCCGCGGTGGACACCCACCTGGACGAGCTGGCGTCGGCGCTGCGCGGGCTGCGCCCGCGCAGCAGCCCCACCGGGGTCGAGTACCTGTGCTCGGTGAGCGCCACGCGCGTGGACGGTACCGAGCTGGGGGCGCCCTACTGGGTGCGTCAGCTGCGCGAGCCGGTGGAGTGGGAGCGCACGGTGCTGTGCGTGGCCTCCACCCGCCGCACTCTGGTGTTGGAGGTGTCCCCTCAGCCGGTGCTGGAGGTGCCCACGGCCGAGACGCGCGCCCGCCATCACCTGGACCTGCGCCTCCACACCGTCCGGGACCGGGCCGACCCCCGGGCGGGGCTGGCCCGCGCGGCCGCGGTCGCCTACACCCACCGCCTGCCCCTGGAGCGGTCGCACCGGCGCGCCGCCCCCCTGGAGCTGGGGCCGCTCTCCTGGCGGCCCGCCCCGGCCGCTTCGGACCGGTGGGCCGAGCGCATCCGCCCCCTCACGGGACCCGACCGGCACCGGGCGCTCCTAGACCTGGCCCAGGGGGCGGTCGCCGACCTGGCGCCGGTCCCGGTCGCCGCCGAGGACCACCACACCCACCTCGCCGATTTGGGGATGAATTCCATGGACGTGCTGACCCTGCGCACCAGCCTGCTGCGCGGCCTGCACCAGCCCCCCGCCGACCTGCCCGAGCACGAGCCGACCATCGCGAGCATCGCCCGCGCCCTGGACACCGTGCTCGGGCCCTGAGCCGGTGGCGCCGCCGCGCGCCTGCTATTCCCAGGGGCGGCGCCACCGCCGTGCCCCCGCCCGACTCCCACGGGCGGGGGCACACCCCACCCAGTCCACTCCTTCCGAAGGAACACCCCCCCGATGAGCAGTACCGCCACAGGACACGACCAGGACTCCGACCCGGGGGACCACCTGGTGCGCAGCCAGCACATGTTGGCCCGGTCCGAGGCCTCCCAGCCGGGGGACCACTGGTGCCCCCTGTTGGCCGCCGGGGTGCTCCAGAGCCGCGAGTACGCCGCCGCGGTCCTGGGCTGGTGCGCGGTCTTCACCGCCCACCAGCTGGCCGAGGCCCTCGACGCGCAGATGCACAGGGCCGACCTGGTGCGGCGCACCACCGGCGTCCCGCAGCGGTACGCCCTGACCCACTACGCCGCGCACCGGCCCCTGGTGGCCGACGCGGCCATGGACGCCCAGCTCCGCCACATCGGTGAGATGGCGGCCCTGGACCACATCCAGGTGCGCGTGGTGCCGGCCCACGCCCCTTTGGCGTGGGCCTCCCCGTTCACCGTGCGCGGGGGACGCAAGTACATGGAGGTGCCCGGCGGGTGGTTCGCCGTGCCCGGCGCCGAGCGCGCCGCAGGCGTGTTCGAGGAGCTGTGGGCGGCCGGTGAGCCCTGGCCCCGCCCCTGAACGGCCGCCCCTGGTCCGCCACCGCCCCCTGTCAGCACCACCTCATGAAAGTGCATCCGTGACCCACCACACCACGCCGCCCCAGAGCGCCCCGACGGTGTTCGACGCCCTCCGCCGCGCCGCCGCCGCCGAGGGCCAGCGCCTGTCCCACCGCGAATACCTGGTCGATGAGGCCACCGCACGCCACGCAGGGAACGGGCAGTGCTGGCGGCTGATGGCCCATCCCCACGTGGACTCGGCCCCCCGAGCGCACCGGATGTGGATGCGCGGCCGTCTCCAGGAGGCCCTCACCCTGTTGCACGACAGAGAGATCGTCCAGGCCATCCGGGCGGACCTGGACGCCAGCCGCGGGCTGGCGAGCCGCACCCTGTGGGCGCCGGGTGCGGTCCTCACCCACGCCGAGCGCTTTTGCCTGCACGCCCTGCGCATGCTCGGCACGACGGGCTTCGACGTGCGGGTGCTCGACCACCACAGCCGCGTGCGCCTGGGATGCGCCGACCCCTTGCCGGACCTGGTCGTCTACCCCCGCCTGGGGCTGCTCTACCTGCGCCACCACACCCCCGGGGGCTGGCCGGGCGGAGCCGTGCGCCTGTACCACCCCGCTCTGGCCGCCGAGGCCGGCGACCTCCTGGCCCGGCTCACCGACCACGCGGTGGGCATCGAGGCCTTCGCCCGCCCCCACGGCTGACCTGTTCCCGAACCGGGCCGCCGCCCGCCGCGCCCGCCGCTGGCTGCGGCGCCCGGGCCCAGACCGGCCTGCGCCCCCCCACGCACGCCCCCACCGCATCCCCCGGCACCGCAACCCGAAAGGCCGATCTTGACCCTCCCGCCCTGTCTGGCCGCCGACCAGGCACCCCAGACCACCCTCACCCTGGCCGAGCCCGACGCCGCCACCGGCCTGGTCCAGCGCACGGTGCTGACCGGCGGCCTACGCGTGATCACCGAGACCCTGCCCGGAACGTCCGTGGCCGTGGGCATCACCGCCGACTCCGGTACGCGCGACGAGGACACCGCCCACGCCGGGGCGGCCCACTTCCTCGAACACCTGCTGTTCAAGGGCAGCACCACGCGCTCGCGCACCGAGCTGCTCGGCGCGCTCGACGGTGTGGGCGCACGCCACAACGCCTTCACCACCCAGGAGTCGACCACGGTCCGGGCGCACCTGCGCGGCGGCGACCTGCCCGTGGCCCTGGACGTGCTCAGCGACGTGGTCGCCCATGCCGCCCTGGACCCCGAGGCGATGGAGGTCGAGCGGGGCGTGATCCTGCAGGAGATCGACCTGCACACCGGCAACCACCTCGAACACGTCGGCGAGCTCTTCACCAGCGCCTTGTTCGCCGGCTCCGGGCTGGGCGCGTCGATCGGCGGCACCCCGCACAGCATCCGCTCCATCAGCCGCCAGGCGGTGGCCGACTGCTACCGGGCCGCCTACGTGCCCAGCCGCCTGATCGTCAGCGCCGCGGGGGCCCTGGAGCACGACCTGGTCGTGGACCAGGTCCGCACCGCGCTCTCCGCGACCATGATGGCGACGGACGGGGCCCTGCCCGCACGGCCCCGCCCCGCCCACCCCCGGGTGCGGGTCTCCTGCGGGACCACGATCGAATCGCGCGACATCGACCAGGCGCACCTGGTCCTGGGCGTGGAGGGGCTGGCGCACACCGACGAGCGTTCCTACGCCCTGCAGCTGGTCAGCGCCGTGCTGGGCGAGGGGCCCATGTCGCGGCTGTGCGCGAGGCTGCGGGAGGAGCGGGGCCTTGTCTACGCGGTGTTCTCCTCCCTGAACAGCTTCGCCGACACCGGCGAGCTGACGTTCTACGCGGGCTGCGCGCCGGAGCGGGCCGATGAGGTGATCGCCCTGATGCGCCAGGAACTGGAGGAGGTCGCGGCCAAGGGCATCGGCGCCGCAGAGCTGGACCGGGCGCGTGCCCGCGTCCTGGGCGGGCTGGCCCTGGACCACGAGAGCGTCCTGGACCGCAGGAGCGGGCTGGTCGAGAGCGAGCTGTACCACCCCCGCTTCGTGGGCCTGTCCGAGCGCATCGAGCGGGTGCAGGCCGTGACCCCCGAGGAGGTCGCCGAGGTCGCCGCCCAGGTCCTGACCCGCCCCCAGACCGTGGCCGCGGTCGGCCCCCTGGACCCCGACCACGTCTTCTGACCCCGTGGCCACGAGCCATCCCGTGCGCCCGCCGACCGGGCGGGCGCACGGCCCCGCCCCCTCCGATGACCGTGTTGAGGAGAACACCGTGCCCGACCTGCTACCGCTCCACCAGGCCGCCCGCTCCGTGGGCATGGACGAGCGGCGCGCAGTTGAGCTGATCAACTCCGGCGACCTGGCCTGCTACGTGGCCCCCCGCCGGCTCCAGGAGCTGCTCCGCCGTCCCCCCGCCCGGGCCCTGCCCCGGTGGTTGAGCGCGGCCCAGACCCGCGAGGCGGTCGCCCCCGGCTACCACCTGGACGACGTGCGCGCGCTGGTGCGCACCACCCTCGCCGAGAGCGGGGCCACCCTGTACGACCGCGACGAGGTCCTGGCCCTGCCCCGCGCCTACCCGCCGGGCGAGGCCGCCCACCTGCTGGGCATCACCACCGACGCCGTGCGCCGACTCGCCCGCAACGGGCGCCTGGACCACATCTACGTGCCGGGGCGGCGGTGCTGGCTCTACCCCGCCGACCAGGTCGACGCCCAGGCCGAGGCGCTGTGGATGAAGCGCACCTACACCGCCGGGCAGGCCCGCGAACGTCTGAAGGTCCCCGGGGAGAAGTTCGCCGAGCTGGCGCCCCAGCTGGCGGGCAGGCGCTGGCCCAACCAGCCCTACATCCGCTACCCGCGCAGCGTGGTCGACGCCCTGGCCCGCCGACGCACGGAGCAGGGGAGCGGGTGAGACGCCCTGCGCCGCAGCGCGGGCAGGTCCCCGTCCATCCGGTCACCACCTGACCGGAGCGGTGCCCGCGGCCACATGCGCCTTCCCCTTCCCCCTGTTCCGGAGCTTCGTCCCGTCTCTCACACGAGGAGTCCCATGTCCCCTGCCCCTGTTCTCCGCTGCATGTCCGTCAACGCCTGGCGCAGCGGGACCAGCAACCCGGACGGCTCGCCGGCCGACCGCATCCCGGCCCTGTGCGAGGCGATCGCCGCCCACGCCCCTGCCATGGTCGGGTTCCAGGAGGTCAACGAGTGGGCCAAGGAGGACGAGAAGTTGCTGGGCGAGGTCGAGGACCGGCTCGGGCTCACCGCGGTCCCAGGCTCTTTCCTGCCCGGCCAGTCGACCGGCCTGCTGTACGACCCGACCGCCATGGAGTGCAAGGAGTGGGAGCCCGCCGAGGGAAACGAGGTCTTCTGGCAGGGGTTCGGCGGGACCGCCCGCTTCGACCTCGGCCTGCCCTACTCCTTGGCGGTCGTGGTGGTGCACCTGTCCCACCAGAGCGCCCCGCTTGCCCTGCACCAAGCCAGCGCGGCCAACGACCGCGTCCGCCGGGTGGCCGACCGATCCCAGCCTCCCGGCGCACCCCGGGCCGAGGCGGCGATGGTGTTCGGAGATGTCAACCAGCCCCGGCTGCCGCACCCCGAGGCCCCGCCCGAACCCTCCCCCGACCAGCTCCCGGCAGCCAACTTGGCCTACCGATTCACCGGCCGGGCCGGCGAAGAGCAGGTGGACCGGCCGGTCGCTGAGCTGTTCGACCGATGCCGGTGGACCGATCTCGCCCTCCACCTCGCGAACGAGACCGCAGACCGGCGCGAGCAGGCCCGGCTCCTTGCCCCCACCGGGATCAACGGCGGATTCGCCGTGGACCGGGTGTACGTGTCGGAGTCGGTCGTGCCCGCCGTCCGCAAGCTGGAACAGGTGGACATCCCCAGCGACCACAAGGCCCTGGTCTGGGAATTCACCCCCTCCCTGATCGACCCTTCGCTGACTACCAGACTTCATGTCTGACCTGGGCCAGCCACTGACACCTGGCCCTTGGGGGGCCGATGGGGCGCTGGCCGCAACGCCGGCGCCCGCCTCCTTCGCCACCGACCCGTACACGACACAGGAACGACACCGATGAATGGTCTGTCCATGCCCGCCAGCGCCGTCCGGCTCCAGCGCCAGGCTCTGGCCAAGGCGGCGCGGAGCTGCCAGCTACACCTGCGACCCGACGGCGAGGACGTCGCGCTGACCAGGTTCGGCCACCAGGTGCGGGTGCGGACCCGCACCGGAGCGGGCGGGAGCCCGTGCTGGTTCCTGGACACCGATGAGGGCTGGCAGGAGGTGGGCCCGGTGGGGCAGGAGGGCGCCGTCGCCCGCGAGGCGGACCGGGTGGTCAAGGAGCGCGCCAGCGCCCACCAGGCCCGCCTGGCCCGCCTGGCCCGCCCCGCCCCTGCCGAGGAGCCTGCGCCCACCGCCCCCAGCCCGTCCGCCACGACCCACGAGACCTCCCCGTGAGCCAGAACACGACGCGCCCGGACACACCCGGCGCCGCTCCCGGCCCCGGACACGTCTTGGACCTGTACCGCGGCCTGCCCCGGGAAGCCACCGGGGCACAGGTGCGTCCGGTCTACGAGGCCGGCGGCTCCGTGCCGGAGCTGGCCCGCGCCACCGGACGGACCACGTCCACCGTCCACCACGAGCCCAGAGACGCGGGTACTCAGATGCGCCCCGACCGTGCGGCAGCACCCCCCGCCTCACCCTCCACCGCGCCTTCGGAGCCCGGCTTGCAGGAGAGCGGGACGCCCCTGTTCCGGGCCCCGTCCGTCCCCGCCCCTGCGCCCCCGCAGGAGCCAGACAGCACCCTGTTCCCCGTCCCGCCAGCGCCCGCCGAACCGTCCCCACTCGTACCGGAGCCGGGCGAGGACGCCCCCCAGGAGTCGACGGACGGACCAAAGGAAGAACTCGGGGAGGACCCCGGTTCCCCTCCGGCGTGCCGTCCGCCCGCCCCCCACACCCCTTCCGCACCCGTAACCGACACCTGGCGCATCGACCTGTACCGCGGCGGCCGACCACATGGCCCCTACGACCACGACCTCACCCGCACGGGGGTGCTCACCCATCTGCTCACCCCTCTGACCCCGTGGCTGGAGGAACACCAGGCCAGTGGGGTGTGGGCGCGCATCGTGCCCGCCACCGCCCACCCCTGGGACGTGGCCTCCCTGCCGTCCGGTGCCCGCCATCTGGGCACCGGGTACCTGCAGGTGTGCTCCCAGGCCCTGCCTCCGGCCGAACCCGCGCCGCCGGTGGAGTCGCCGCGCCCCGCCGCGGCGGCACCCGCCACCACACCCCTGCCGCCGGCTTCGCTCCGAGGGCCGAGAACGCGCCGCTCCCAGCTCACCACTGGCGCGGCAGCCAAGCTGCTGGGCTTGTCAAACGAGGCCTTCAAAACCCTGGCCGAGAAGGAGGGCCTGGTTTGCACGCGTACACGGGGGGGCCACCGCCGCTATGACCAGGCGCAGGTGCGCGCGCTGGCTGCCGACTGGTTCCGGCCGATCGAGGACTACTACCGCCTACACGAGACCGCCGAGCTGTTCCGTGTCTGCCCCAACACCATCTCCCGATGGGTTAGAGGGGGACTCCTGCCCCCGCACGACCACAAGGTCGGACACCGCAAGTACTGGTCGCGCGAGGTCATCGACGGCCTGCTCACCGACACCGAAGCCTGTGAGGACGAGGTGCGGTGAGCGTCTGTGACCCCCGGAGCCAGCGCCCGCACCACCAGGTGCGCGGGAGCGTCCACGGCACGCTGGCCCAGGTTCGGCCCGCCCCTGCCGAGGAGCCCGCGCCCGCCGCCCCCAGCCCGTCCGCTACGACCCACGCACCAACTGGAAAGAACTCCTCGTGAGCCAGAACACGACGCGGCCGGACACACCCGGATCCGTCCCCGGCCTTGGCCACCTCACTGCCCTGTACCGCGGCCTGCCCCATAAAGCCACCGGGGCGCGGATGCGCCCGGTCTACGAGGCTGGCGGCTCCGTGCCGGAGCTGGCCCGCGCCACCGGATGGTCCCCGTCCTACGTTTACGACAAGCTCAGAGACGCGGGTACTGAGATGCGCCCCTCCGCGCGCCCCGACCGTGCGACAACGCCCCCCACCGCGCCGCCGGAGCCCGGCTTGCAGGAGAGCGGGACCCCCCTGTTCCGGCCCCCGTCCGCCCCCGCCCCTGCGCCCCCGCAGGAGCAGGACGGCACCCTGTTCCCCGTCCCGCCAGCGTCCGCCGAACCGCCCCCGCCCTCACCCGTACCGGAACCGGGCGAGGACGCCGCCCAGGAGTCGACGGACGGACCAACACAAGAGCGCGGGGAGGACCAGGACTCCCCGCCCGCCCCCCACACATCGCCCACGCCCGTATCCGATACCTGGCGCATCGACCTGTACCGCGGCGGCCGACCGAGGGGCCCCTACGACCACGACCTCACCCGCACCGGGACGCTCACCCACCTGCTCACCCCCCTGGCCCCGTGGCTGGAGGAATACCAGGCCACCCGTCCGGCCAGCGGGGTGTGGGCGCGCATCGTGCCCGCCACTGCCCACCCCTGGGACGTGGCGCCCCTGCCCCCCGGCCCCCGCCATCTGGGCACCGGGTACCTGCAGGTGCGCTCCCAGGCCCTGCCTCCGGCCGAACCCGCGCCGCCGGTGGAGTCGCCGCGCCCCGCCGCGGCGGCACCCGCCGCCGACTTGCCACCGGTTCCACCCCCCGGGTCGACGACGGGCCGCTCCCAGCTCTCCTCCGGCGAGGCGGCCAGGATGCTGGAGATATCGGCCAACGCCTTCAAGCGCCTGGCCACGGAGGTAGGCCTGGTCTGCATGCGCACACCGAGGGGCCACCGCCGCTACGACCAGGCGCAGGTGCGTGCGCTGGCCGCTGTCAGAGCCCGGCCGATCGAGGACTACTACGACCTCGACCAGACCGCCGACCGGTTCAACGTCACCACCAAGACCCTCCAACGCTGTGTCATCGAAGGGGCCGTACCCGAACACCACCGCAAGGTGGGACAGCACAAGTACTGGCTGCGCGAGGTCATCGACGCCCTGGTCGACAACATCCACGCCAGCGTGGACGAGGCGCGGTGAACACCTGCGACCCCCCAAGCCAGCGCCCGCACCACCAGGTGCACGGGAACGTCCACGGCACGCTGGCCCAGGTCGACGCCGTCCAGGGCGACCTCATCCTGCACGCCCCCACCCCGCCGGGGCCGCGGCCGCCCACGCCCCGCCAGCTCCCCCTCGCCCCGGCCGTGCACGTCAACCACACCGCGGCCCTGGAGCGGATGGGCGCCGCCGTGGAACACGCCCACGCCCGAGGGCGCTCCGCGCTGATCGTACTCACCGGCCCCGCGGGCATCGGCAAGACCGCCCTGGCCACCCGCTTCCTGCACCAGCACCCCGACCTGGGGGCCGACGGGCACCTGCTCGCCGACCTGCGCGGCACCGCCACGGCGCCCGCCGACCCCGAGGAGGTCCTGGAGTTCCTGCTGTACTCGCTGGGCGCGCCCCTGGGCTCCTCGCCGCGCCCGCCCGGGGCCTGCTCGGCGTGGTGGCGCTCGGCCACCGCCCCCCTGTGCATCGCCCTGCTCGTGGACGACGCCCCCTGCGCGGCCGCCGTCCGCGCCCTGCTGCCCGCCGGGGCCCGCAGCACGGTCGTGGTCACCGCCCGCCGCCCGCTGGCCGAGCTCCGCGTCGACGGCGCCCTCGCCCTCACCGTCCCGGCGCTGGGAGCCCGCGACTCCCTGCGGGTGCTCACCGCCGTGGGCCAGGACCACCCCACCCGCACCGAGGACCACCGGGCGCTGGAACACATCAGCGCCCGGTGCGCCGGCCTGCCGCTGGCGCTGTGCGCCGTCGCCGCCCGGCACAGCACACACCCCCGCCCCTGGGCGCACACCGCCCGCACCCTCAACCAGGAGACACCGATGAACCCGCTCGATCCGGCCTACGCCGACCTGCCCCCCGACACCGCCCACACCTACCGCCACCTGGCCTGGCATCCGGGCCCCGACATCACCGGACGGGCCGTGGCCATGCTCACCCACCCCGGCCACGCCCCCCACCCCGAGGACCTGGCCGAGCTGGCCGCCGCCCGCCTGCTCCACGAGCACGCCCCGGGCCGGTACCGGCTCACCGACCCCGACCACGCCCGGGCCGCCGCCCAGGCGGGCGAGACCCAGGCCGAGCGCCGCCAGGCCCAGGCCCTTTTCGTGGGCGGGTGGGCGATGCTGGCCGCGGCCGCGGACCGCGCGCTGCGCCCCTACGCCCACGAGCACCCGACGGACAGGGAGGCGGCCCGCCAGATCTTCCCCGACGCCGCCCACGCCAACGCCTGGCTGTTCGAGGAGCGGGAGAACCTGGCGGCGCTGAGCGCGCTGGCCCTGGAGCTGTCCCTGGTGGGCGAGGCGGTGCGCCTGGTCGAGGGGATGTGGCCGATGGTGCTGCACCAGGGCCAGGACCACCTGTGGCTGCGCGCGGCCCGCCCCGCCCTGGACGCCCTCCAGGACAGCGCCCCCGCCCTGCGCGCCCGCCTGCTGCAAAAATGCGCCCTGGCCCTGAGCCACCTGCGCCGCGACCAGGAAGCCCTGACCGACCTGAACGAGGCCGAACTGATCTGGACCGACCTGGACGACCGGCCCCGCCTGGCCCAGACCCTGCAACGGCGCGGCATCATCGCCTACGAGGCGGGGCACCCCGCCGAGGCCGTCACCCACCTGGAGCGGGCCCTGGCCGCCGACGAGCACACCGGCGCCGACCACCACCGGGGCATCACCCTGTTCCAGCTCGGCCGCGCCCTGTTGGCCCTGGGCGAGGTCCTGCCCGCCCGCACCCGCCTGGAGCACGCCCTGCAGCTTCTGCAGGGCGATGCCTACAACTCGGCCCGGGCGCGGATCGCGCTGGGGGAGGTCCTGGTCCGGCTCGACCAGCACGAGCCAGCCCTGCAGGAACTCAACGCCGCGCGGGACGCCATGGTCGAGCACGGTTCGTTGTCCGGGCAGGCCCAGGCCATGGAAGGCATCGGCGTCTTCAGCGAGGCCTGCGGCCACCCGGACGGGGCCCGGAGGGCCTACAACACGGCCCTGGAGCTGCTGGAGCTGCTCGCCCCCGCCGACCCCGTCCGCCAGCGCGTGCGCGCCCGCCTGGACCGGATGGAGGCCCGGTGACCCTCTCACCCGAAGCGGCCCCGCGCCCGCCGGCCACCCTGAGCGCCGGCCGCGCCTATGCCCTGCTCGGCGTCGTGGTCGCCGTGGCCTACTCGCCCTCCTACCTGGTGATGATCCACTCCCTGACCGAGGGGCTCGGCGGCCCCGCCCCCGCCGCCACGTGGTCGGACGTGCTCATCGACTGGGCCCGCTACGCCCTGATGCTCGGCCTGGTCATCTTCGGCTGCGTGTGGGTGAGCAGGCGCCTGGGCCTGGGCGTGCGGGAGCTGTTCACCCCTTCCGCCCCGGCTCCGACCCGGTCGGGACGCCGCATCCACCCCGTGATCACCTGGGTCCTGGGCCTGCTGGCGTTCGCAGGACTCTTCGCCGGCCTGGAGCTCTCCGCCGTCCTGGCCACCCCCGCCCCAGCGCAGGCGGCCGGTTCGGCGCCGGGACCGGGCCTGGACGCCGTCCTGTGGGAGGTGGGCACCCGGGTTCCGAACACCCTGGCGACCTCGCTGATCGAGGAGATGGTCCTGCTGGGCTTGATCGCCCTGGTCCTGGGGCTGGCCGAACGGCCGGCGTGGGAGGTCTACGCGCTCTCCGCCGGGATCCGCGCCGCCATGCACGCCCACCACGGGTGGGACGCCCTGTGGTGGGTGCTGCTGGGTGTGGCGCTGATGGCGCTGTACCGGCGCGGCACCCTGCTTCCGCTCATCCTCGCCCACGCCACCTACAACGCCGAGATCACAGTGCTGACCATCACGCTGGCCCTGCTTTTCGGCTGAGTGCGTCATCGCGGCCCGGGGCGCGCGCCCCGGGCCGCACACCTTCCGCCGCGGCGGGGTGCCTCCGGCGGGGACTCCGGGCTCGCGGATGGACGGGGGCGTGCGGTCGGGTGCGGGTGGTCTGTGGTGGGGGCGGGTCCACCCCCTCTCCCGTCGTCCGGTCACAGACCAGCACCCCGCGCGGCGGCCCGCCAACCCCGCCGCACCGCCGGGAGCTGCGGCTTGCGCGCCCCGCCGCTCGTTCCTCGCGACGGCCCGCTCCACCCGGTCACCCGGCGCCGCTCTGGGGCCGAGCCTCGCTTCGCTCGGTGGCAGACCACCCCACGGCGCGCTCGCCCTACGGGCGGACGAAGGGCGAGGGGATGGACCCGGCACCGGGTGTGCGGGGGCGAGGCCCCCGCGGCGCAACCGCCCCAGGGCATCCTCAACGGCGCGCGCCCGCACCAGCCCCCGGACCGGGTGCGTAGGATGCCGCCCATGCCCACACCCTTGCCCGTGCAGGTGCACACCCACCTGGAAGCCGCGGCCGCCGTGCTGCGCGCCGCCGCGCCACTGCCCCCGGTGAGCGTCCACTACGACCCCGACTCCGACTTTCCTGTGCAGATCAGGCCCGAGCCCACGGTCACCTCCGCCCGCCAGGACGTGGCCGTGCGCCGACTCGCCCGGGCCCTGGGCGCCGCCCCGATCGTGACCGACCCCGACGGGGCGAGCACAGAGGGGTACTGGGAAGGGACCGGGATTGCCGTGGGGCGCCTGGCCTCCGACGCACGGGCCACCTTCTCCGGCCATGGGCGCACCGGCGAGCACGCCGACCTGCTGCACGAACTCGCCCCCTGGGTCGCCCAGGTCCTGGACCAGGGTGCCACCCAGGTGTGGGTCGGCGAGCGGGCCCCCTCCCAGGCAGAACCGGTGCACGCTCTGACCCTGGCGGTCTTCGCCGACACGGCCTACCCCGACCTGGTCGAGCTCTACGCCGTGCCCGGAGCCACGGGCGACGCCTCCCGCCATGCGGAGGGGCTGGTCCACGGCCGCCAGGTGGTGCTGGTCAAGGAGGACTGAGACGGCGGCCCCCGGGGGGGCACAGTCCACGCGCCCCCCGGGGGCCCGCCGCAGGATCCCTCAGCCAACGGGGGTGGTGCGCAGGTGTTTCATGACGGCGCCCAGGCGCGCGCGGAGCAGCTGCCCCTCACCGTCCGGGAGCTGCAGCAGCCACTGCAGCACGGCGCCGGGTTCGGCCGAGGGCGCCCCGTGCTCCCCGAACCAGGGGGCCAGCCCGTCGCGCAGCTGCGCGCCGGCCTCCCGCTGGCCGGGGTCGGGGTGGTTGTTGGCCATCCCCATCAGCTCGGTCCAGGCCAGCAGCACCCCCTGGCGCAGGTTGAGCGCGAACCCGGCGGCCACGCGGGCGGCCTCCGGGTGCTCGCTCCGCAGGCGCTGTGCTGTGTCCGCGGCGTTGTCGTCGATGCGTTCCACGTCTCTCCTCAGATGGATTGGTCCGGTGGCTACTGTGTCGGCGGTTGGCGGGGGACGGGCCGCTGCCCGGAGGCGCGCAGCTCGCGCAGGAGCTCCCGGCTGCGCTGGTCGATGCGCGCCGACACCTCCAGCTTCTCGGCCTGGCGGACGGGCCGCGCCGGCGCGGGCACGGCCGGTGTCTGGGCCTCGCGGCGCCCGCGCCTGTCCGAGCCGCGCTGCCCGGAACGGCTCCGGGGCCGAGGCCCCGGCGTGGGCGCAGGAGCGGTGAACAGGTCTTTGGGATAGATCAGGAGTTGCTGCTTGATGCGGTCCGCGATGTGCTTGGGGGTGTCGGGGCGGTTGAGCATCTCCACGAGCTGGACGCGGTTGTCCTGGTAGACCCGGCTGCGCTCGTTCTCCTTGGCCCAGGCGAGCTTGCCGACGAGCTGGTCGACCTGGCGGGCGGTCTGCCTGTAGCGCTCCTCCTGGCGCTCGTACTCACGGTACGACTGGACCTGCCGGTTCCGCACTTCCTCCTGCGCCTGCCCCCTCGTCAAACCGGACGCCTTGGCATCTTGCTGAGGGTTGAGCACGTCAGCGGCCTGGTCCAGCAGGTTGCGGGCCTCCACCGCCAGGTCCGGGGCCAGACCGCGGACGCGGGCCGCGCGCAGTTGCAGGCGCACCCGGTCGGCCATCGTGGAGACGTTCGCGCGCGAGTCGCCCTCGGCCAGGGCGTGGCGCAGCCCGCGCAGGGCCTGCTCCAGCGGGTCCACCTCCTCCCTCTCCCGGAAGGGCTCGCTCTCCGGGCGCGGAAGGGGCGCGGCCGCCGCGGGTACGGCCTTGACCAAGGTGCCGCCGCGGAGCACGCACTTGGCGAGCGGGACCCACTCGACCTTCCCGGCGCCGTCGCGGATGCCCACCTGCACAGCACGGGAGTGCTCGGCGCCGTCGCTGTCGCTGAGGCGGAACAGGCGGTGGGGGACCCGGTTGGCGAACAGGGCGGAGGTGACGGACTGGTTGGCGCGCACGAGCCACACGTAGTCCCTGGCCTGGGGCGACTTGGCCAGGGCCAGCAGTTCGTGGTCCAGGTCGTGGGAGAACACCAGCCGGAGCGGCTTGGCGGTGGTGGGCACGATCAGCTCGGTGCAGCCGCGCCCGCGGTCCAGGCCCAGGTACTGGGCCGGGGCCTCCACTGCGCGTTCGTGTTCGGCGAGCCAGGCGCGCAGGTGGCGGTTGGCGTAGAGGTGGTCGGCGCTGTGCCCGCCCCGGGTGGCCTCCCCGCCCCGGGCCAGGCGCGCGCACAGGTTGGACCCGGCGTTGTGGGAAAAGTGCGGCACGGCCTCACGTTCGCGCACGATCTTCAGCGACAGCCGCCCTCCGCACCCGCCCAGCAGCAGGCCGCACCAGTGGGTCTGGGCGCGCTCTCTGGCCCGGTCCCGGAACTGCTCGGCCTCGTCGGGGTCGGTGGGCATGTACGCGGGTTCGGCGGAGTGGGGATCACCGGTCACGGCGGTCTGCACTCGTCGGCGGTCGGGCTGCATGGGGCACGAATAGCACACGAGGGCCGCCCGGCGTGCGGAATTCGCGGCCGTTGGCCGGTGGTGGACACACCCGAACAGGGCGCCCTCAGGGGCGCAGGAAGTGCACGGGCAGGTGCGGTCCAGCCTGCGCCAGGTGCTCCAGGCGCCGGCGCAGTACGGCCGGGGAGGGGGCGTCGCCGATGTCCAGGGCCACCGACCGCAGCTGGGCCGTGGCCTGGTCGGGGAAGACCTCGGCGAGCAGGGGCGCGGGGATGACGGCGGACATGGACAGCGGCACGTGCGTCTCCTCGCGGCCGCGCGCGGCCGCGATGGCCAGGGCGCTGACCCAGGCCACCCTCCCGGCCGCCAGCGGGTACTCCGCGAGTTCGAGGACGGCGCGCACCAGCGCGGGCTCCACCATGAGCGTGACCCAGGCCGCCGCCCGGCGGGGGTAGTTGCTCACGCGCGGGTGCGGTGGTGGGGGCACGAACTCGGACATGGGTCCATGGTCGCAGGTCAGGGGCGCCCGCCCGCTCCAGGAGCGGGCGGGCGCGTGCAGGCGGCGCCGGTTTTCGGCTATCCGAGGCGTCGGCGGTGGTCGGCCTCGGCGGCCACCGCCCGGACCAGGTGGGGCACGTCCCGGCGGGCGTCGTGGTCGGCGGAGGCGTAGCACAGGTGGTACCGGGAGGGGTCGTCCCGGTGCACGACCTGAGCGCAGAACCCCCGGTGCTGGCCGAGCGGGTAGTCCCACGCCTCGCTGATGGTGTCGGTGATCTCGATCCACACCTGTCCGAGGTCCACGAAGAGGCAGTCGCCCTCGGTGCTGGGCTTGACGGGCAGGTCGACCTGAGCGAGCGCGGCGAGCAACAGCGGCCCGGTCATGGCGTCGGGGTCGGTGTCTGCGGG
Source organism: Nocardiopsis sp. NPDC006198 (assembly GCF_040613895.1). NCBI lineage: Bacteria > Bacillati > Actinomycetota > Actinomycetes > Streptosporangiales > Nocardiopsidaceae > Nocardiopsis > Nocardiopsis sp. NPDC006198. The sequence goes on from NZ_JBEXSY010000008.1 coordinate 167,553, forward strand.
GGCCTCGTTGGCGTCCTCACAGTCGGGGCAGGAGTTGGTGAGCCGGTACTCGCCGTGGCCGCAGGGGGTGCGCGAGGCCGCATCGTGGCCCGGGCCGTGGATCCAGTACTGCGGGCAGGTGCGCAGCGACTGGGGGGTGGGCGTGGCGGCCTCGCCCACCGGGTGGGCGTCCATGCCCCAGTCCCAGCCCGGGCGGTGCAGGTGCCGGTGGGCGGGGTGGTCGCCGGGCAGGGCCCAGCGTCCGGCCGGGGTGAGGTAGACCCCGGCGGGGGTGGGGCGGGCCAGGACGGCGCGCACCAGGTCAGCGGTCGAGGCGTCCTCGGGCAGGCGGCCGTCGTGGCCGATCCGGTCCGACGCGGTGGCCAGTGCGACGAATGCGTTGTTTTCGCTGCTCATGGCAGTCCGTTTCCTTGGGTCGGGGGGGTGAGGGTCGGCATGCTCGGCCCCTCCGACAAACGAAGTTCATACTTGGAGTTCTGGAACTGCAAGTATGAGTCTGCCACATCGCGCCGATACTTGCAATTACAGAACATCGAGTATGACGGCGTGGGGTGCAGTCGTCCCGCGCGGCACCCCCGGACCCCATCCCGCTGCCGACTGCCGACAGGGCGGAGCACCCGGCGGCCGAAACTCGCCCCTGGAATGGGAGACGCGTGGGCCGCACGCGGCCCACGCGGCGGGAACCCCGCCCCTCAGAACGCAGCAGCCCGCCCCCGCCCGCCGAGGCGGCCGCAGGCCGGGTGGGGACTCGTGCGGGCCAGCACAGACCCCAACCGGGGACCGATACTTGCTTTTCCAGAATTGCAAGTATCGGCGAGATGTGACAGACTCATACTTGCAGTTCCAGAACTGCAAGTATGAACTTCGTTTGTCGGAGGGGGCGAGCATGCCGACCCTCACCCCCCGACCCAAGGAAACGGACTGCCATGACCTGCACTGCTACAACCTTCACCCCCGCGATGGGGTACGTGCGCGACCTCGGCTGGTTCGGCGGCTACGTCGCTGCCGACACCGTGTGCACACCGGACGACCCCGGCATCTACGCCCCCCGCGAGGAGCTGAATGACTCCCTGCTCCACGTCGGGTTCGAGGAGGCGTGCCGCTTCTCCCGTCTCCTGTGGGAGGACCAGGCCTCCAACCCCTTCACCGACGCCCTGCTGCCGCTGTGGGGCGAGCAGGGGGACCTGCACCTGATCGACACGCGCACCCCCGGCGCGCCCGACCTGCGCGGCGAACAGGCCCCGGGCGACCACCCCGAGCGGGCCTTCGCCCTGGGCGGCTTCGGCCCCTCCTACTCGGCGCTGGTGCACTGGGAGGCGCTGGTGCGGTGCCCGGCCGGTGCCGCCGTGGGCCCCCTGGACCACCACGTGGAGCACCGCCTCATGTCCAAGGAGGACACGTCCACGTCCTGGGAGTACGCCCAGCACACCCACCTGGGGGACCGAGAGCGGGCGCTGCGCACCGCCTACAACCTCAGCGCCCAGACGCCCCCGCGCACGCGCACCTACCGCGTGCTGCGGGAGGAGACCACGCTGATGCTCGCCCCGGTGGACCTGCACGCCCGTGTGCGGGAGGACCTCGACCCGGGCCGGGGACCCGAGCCCTGGGACGAGGGGGGCGTGTACTCGGTGCTCACCCACCACGGCGTCGCCCACCAGGAGCCCGAGGGTCCCCGGGGCAGGCCCTGGGGCTTTTCCGCCTACCCCGACTTCGAGGCGGCCCGCACCGCCCACGCCCGCGACGAGACCGGCCGGGCCCGCCTGGCCTACCGCCTCCTGCGCAGCACGTGGGCCAGCACCCAGATCGGCGCCTGAGCACAGCGGGGCCGCACCCGCAAGGGGTGCGGCCCCGCCTGCCGGTGGCCGCCCGTTTTGCCGACCGGCGGCCCCCGGCGGCCCCGCCCAAGGAGCGGGGCCACCACCATCATCGCAAACCGAGGAGAGTGCCGTGATCCAGATCCGCCTGGGCCCGCGCAGGCCCGTCGACCCCGTCCTGGACCCCCTGGGCCGCGACCACGTGGGGTGGTCGCCCGACCTGGACGAACACCAGGTGTACGAGGCCGGGCGCGGCTGCTGGGTCCTGGGCCCGAACGCTGACGAGCAGGACTACGCCCTGATCACCGCGCAGGGCACCGTGCGCCTGGTCGTGGAGATCGACCGCCTGGTCCCGGCCGGGCCGCGCCGCCGGGCGATCGTCGGCTCCGTCCTGGGTCCCGACCACCCGGTGGCCGCGGCCCACCTGGGCCGCCCCGAGCCCGAGACGACCTCGCGCAACCCCATCGCCTACCTGACGCGCCCGCCCGCGTACTGCCGGTGCGGGTGCGGGGAACAGCTGACACGCAAGGGCCGCTCCACCGCGGTGACCGGCTACCAGCGCGGCCACGACAACCGGGCGCTGACCGCGCTCGCCAGCACCTACGGCGGCGCGGCCGCGTTCGTGGACCACCACGCGCACGGGGCCGGCGCGTGGGAACGGGCCTACGCCCGCGCCGGTGAACTGCTGGTCGGAGCCGGCCCGGCGCCGGGGCCCGCCCTGTGGGCGCGGCACTGTCTGGCCGCGCTCCTGTTCGCCGCCGACGGCGACACCGCCACCGCCCGCACCTGGTGCCGGGGCGAGGAAGTCGGGGCGGCATTGCAGGCACTGGAGGGGCGCCCGGAGCCCACCGCCGACCAGGCACGCGCCTGGTTGTCCCTCTACCGGGCGACCCTGGACACCCCCGGGCAGGTAGGCGACCTGGTCGGGGCGGTGCGCAACGCGAGCTGGGGCATGTGACCGTGCCCGCCCGTGCCTGGATCGAGGTCCTGCACACAGCGTGGGGTGCCGACGACCGCCCCGTGGAAATCTGCATTCACGTAATGCCGACGTCCCAGTGGGTGCTCCACTACGAGTGGCCCGCCTCGTAGGACTGTTCGTGGCGCCCCGGCACATCGTGCCGGGGCGCTCTGCGTCAGTAGGTGAAACCCCTGCAACCCGTGAAACCCTCGCAGGTCGGAGAGGGTTGCACTCTCCGGTCGCGGTGAAACTCTTGGGTTTCACCGCGACTCGAAACCGGTTTCGACCCCGATATCGCCTCGAATCGCTCGTGACCTGGGAATGTTTCAGGTCAGGTTCATAGGGCCTCGCGCACGGCTCCGGAGAGGGTCTCCGTACAGCAGAAGGGGCCCGCTCTGCGGCGGACCCCCGTGCGGGCTGTGTGTCGTGGTCAGCGAAGCTGGTCGGCGGCGGCCTTCTGGCGTCGGGCGCGTACCAGGGTGACTACGGCCAGGGCCACGGTGGTGACCAGTCCCAGGGTGGGCAGGCTGACCCAGGTGATGGCCCACAGCATCTGCCGGGTTGGAGCATTCTCGACCACGTCCATGGTGGCGATGCCGGCGTCCCCCCTGTTGGTGCAGGAAATCTCATGGGTGCCGGTCTCGGTGATCTCCAAAACGTTGTCCAGATTCCACTCGCTGTCACCGTAGGTGTATCGGCTCGCCCAGTGCCTGGTGCCCTCTGCCAGGGTCCCGGACGGATTGCGAACCGCGCACCCGAAGCTTCCCGAACGGCCGTAGACGCCGAGTTCGCCGAGGTGCTCCTCTCCGAGGTCCACCTCGATCAGCAAGGGCTCGTCGGTGACTTCGGTGATGAACTCCGGGGCCGGCTGGCGCACCCAGGGGCCGAACGCGAACAGGATCCCGAGGACCATCAGGGTGGCAACCAGGGATATCAGGCTCGCGATGTACCCGCCGCGCAGGCGACTCTGGCGTGGTGCGGGCGCGGGGGAAGGCGCCTGCGGGGGAAGCGGAGGGTAGGGGTGGGGAGATGACATGGCCGAGATTATGTCAGCGGCCTGTGACCGAGAGGCATTCGACGGGGTTGTCAGGAGTTCGAGGCACACAATATTCCGATCGCTCGTGGCGTCCTGCGATGAGCATGCTGGCCCTGGTGCCAGCAAGAGCGCCGGCACCGCCTACCGACCGATGCCGGGGGTCTCCTCGGCCTGACTGTCGAGGCCGTACCGGGCGAGTTGGTCGCGGAGCCCGCGGGCCTGGGCCAACGTGGCAACGCCGGCCGCCTGGCGGGCGGGGTTGCCGCGCAGGCGCTGGCTGGCCAGCTCGATGTGCTGATCCACCACGGCCACCAGCGCCTCCCTGCCCTGTGCCACCCCGGTGACGGAGTCCAGGTGCGCGAGTTCGGGGGCCAGGTCCCCGGACCACTGGTGGCGGGCGCGGTCCGCGAAGTTCTCCGCTTGCTCCGGCGCGTGGGAGGACCGGGCCGGGACGGTCGCGGCCGCGGCCGCGCGCACCGCGTGGTCGGCGAGGTGGAGCATGTTCCGCACCTGGACCAGGCGGGCATGGGCGTCGGTGCCCGGGACCAGGGCGGCGGCGGGCAGGTCCCAGGTGCGGGCGTGGGTGTCCTGGATCGTGGACCTGTATTTGTCGGTGGCCATGGTGGTGGTCTCCACCGTCACCTGGTTCAGGAGGTGGTGGCGGTCGGAGAGCCAGGTGATGGCCTCCGGTGTCACCGGGGTCGCGGTGCGGCGCCTGGTCGGGGCGGTCAAGCCGGGGACGGTGGCCTCCAGCGACCGGGGCAGCACCCGCTTGTAGGCGTCCTGATAGGACTGGTCGGCGCCGTGGCCCGGGTCTGCGGGCGCTTTGAGGTCGTCGCCGCCGGTGACGTACACCCGGCGCACCAGGCCGTCGCCGTCGGGCAGGAGGCGGATGCGGCGGGCGGGCCAGCACAGCAGGTCCACCATCCCCTCCGGGGTGCGGCCGCGGCGGCGCCCCACCACGGGTTCGGTGCGCTCCCACCACCCCGTTCCGGCCGGGCCGCGAGCGCCGGGGGCCAGGTTCAGCAGCAGCGTCTGGGCCAGGGATCGGCCGACCAGGCGCGTGTAGGGGGCGGCGGCCGCCGGGCCGACCGGCACACCGGAGTCACGTCCCTTGCCGTGCGCGGCGCGGATGCCCGCGGTGTCGTAGGACTGGCACCACAGCAGCCACCGGGCGGCCTCGGCCGGGGTCAGCGACTCGGGTATGCGCCAGAAGAACCCCGCTCCGGCGCCGCGCTCGGCCAGCATGGTCAGCGACGCCACGGGGGCCGCTTCGGGGCGCTCGACGGGGTCCTGGGCAAATCCGGGTGAGCCGTCGGCGGGCAGCAGCTCCCACCGGCCGGCGCCGATCTCCTCCAGCCCCTCCAGGGGCAGGCCCGACTCCCACAGGCGGGCCACGCCTGCGGGGCGACCTCTCCGGCCAGGCGGTGGGCCACGGCCAGCAGCAGCCGGTGCAGGGCGACATCCACGGTGGGGTCCTCGGCGGCGACGGTACGGATGCGGGCCGCGTCGGTCAGGGCGTCGCGGACACCGACCTCGCCGTGAGTGCCGTCCAGGTAGACCACAGGAATCCACGGGGCGGCGAAAAGATCCAGTGACACAGTGTCACTCCTCGTGCGTCAGGGAACCGCGCCCGGCGGTGTGAGGCCGGGCGCGGAGGTCTCGCCCCCAGGGGGTGGGGGCCGTCCCCGCCGATGCGGGGAGAACGGGTCCGGGGCTGTGCCGCCGGACCCGGGGTGCATCCCCGCGCGCGCGGGATAGGTGACCGATTCATTGTGCCGTCGCCGGGCGGGAGGCGCCCGGCGTGCAGAAACTCGCTGCTCTGTATCCTGGCGAGGCTCCGCCCGCGCTGCCTGCGGGCGGAGCCCCGTTCCCAGGGTCAGGAGGCCAGGGCCCCGACGACCTGGTCGACCTCGCGCTGGAGCCCGGGCAGGTATCCGCGGATGTCCTCCTCAGTCAGGGGGTCCGCACCCTTCGGCAGCAGTACATCCTGCACTTCGTGCCGACGGGCGACGCGCTGGTGGTCGGGGACGTATGCCTCCACCCACACATCCAGCTCTCCCTCCTCGGTGACGTAGAGCACCGGGTCGTCCCGGTCGTCGGCGAGCAGGTTCCGCACATCCGCGACGGTGACCTTCAGCGTGTTGTTCATGGATCTCCTTGCGGTAGGTGCCCGTCCCCGGGCGGGGCGGGCCGGCCCCGCGTGTGCGGGGCATACATGAGGCTCAGTGGGCGTAACCGGGTGGGGCCCTGGGCGAAGGGGGGAGGAGAAGTGGGTCTAGTCGGGCACGGGGAAGGTGTGGTCGAAGGCTGCCATGTCCCCGCGAATGACGACGTGGGTCACGTCCAGGGGGCCGTCCTCGCAGTGGTAGGTGCGGATCACGGAGAAGACCGGGGTACCCGGCGGGATCTGCAGTCTCTCCGCCTCCTGCCCTGAGGGCATCCGGGTCGTGAGCTCTGTCTGGACGCTCAGGACAGGGGAGAGCGCGTTAATCCTGGCGATGTGCCCGCCCGGACCCGCCCCGTCCACGATCGCGGGGGCGCGGTCGCCCGTGGCCAGGGCGAAGTAGGAGTCAGCGCTGTGGTGGAGGACTCCGTCGAGGGTGGTCGTCCTGCGCCGAACGTGGACCGGGTCGCCTGGTTCCACGTCGGGCAGGCGCTGAGCCACGAAGTCCGGTGCCGGAATGCGGTCCGTGCTCATGCCCTGTTCCGCGTCCTGCCCCTGGCCGACCGCTTCCGCCAGGAGGATGGGCTGCGGTTCACCGCCTGACCAGATCTTCCGGCTGTAACGGTCGATGTTGTACCGGTGCACCGGGGGCGCCTGCCTGACGTAGCTGCCGCTGCCGCGGCGGCTGATCACCAGACCCTCCTGGCGCAGAAGTTCCACGGCGCGCCGGGCCACGATCACGCTCACCGCGTACCGGGTCGCGAGCACGGCCAGCGTGGGCAGCCTGGCCCCCGGCGCGAGGTCACCGCTCCGTATCTGTTCGCGCAGGTCGTCCGCGATGCGGCCCTGCATGGGCCGTGCGGTGCTCTCGTCCATCCCACCCCACCCCTTCTGATTTCGTATACAAGCTTGTCACGGGTGGTGCCCCGCCGGGGCGGAATCGGCTCAGCTGGGACGGGAGCAGCCGTGTGGGCCGTCCCCCGGGGCGGAGTCTGCCCGGTGCCGCCGCCGCGCCCGCAGCGCTACGACTCCCTGGGCGGACTCCTCGGCGTAGTCGCAGGCCGCCAGGAGGGCGGCGGCCACGCGCCGGGCGTCCAGGACGGTGAGCATGCTCCAGTCGCCGGGAAGGGTCGCGGCGGAGATCCGCTCGCTCTCGGGGAGCTGCCAGTCGATGAGCCCTCCCTCGCCTTCGTGGGCGCGCACCCGCCAGGTCGAGGGGCGGGGGAGGGACTCGCGAACCTCCCACACCGGGCCGGCCGGGGTGTGCCGGGTCGGCGCGGGCCGGTCGAGGGTGTCCAGGTCCGCGAGCATCGCGCGCAGGGTGCTGCGCATCTGGGCCAGGTCCTTCGTGTCGGTCACGGGTTCGCCTTCTCTCTGTGGGGTGGGAAGGGGCCGGCCCCGGGCTCCTCGCGGGAGCCCGGGGCCGGGTTCGGCGGTCAGGCGCTGGTGTGCTCCCGGGGGTGCAGGTCCACCTCGCGCAGGCCGTCCTCCTTCCGCCGCCAGGCGCCGTCCAGGGCGTAGCCGTGCTCGTCCAGCAGGCGCTGGGCCCGGGCCAAAACCTGGTCGCCGGTGCCGGACAGATGCTCCTCCAGCGGATGGGCGGTGTGCCCGAACGGGCGCTCGGCGTAGGCCAGGGACACGCTCAGCACCCAGGTGTCGGTGGGCTGGCCCTCCCGGCGGGCGGCGAGCTGGCGGAGCGGGCTGGTGGGGGTGAACTGCCGGGTCAGGCGGGCGGTGTGGCACTGGGGGGCGGCTGAGATCCGGTAGGTGCGGCCCGGGCCGGGGTCGGTGTCCTCGGCGGCCGCGCTCACCACGCGCCCCTCCTGCGTCTGGATCCGGATCCAGGTGCGGGCGTGCACGGGCAGGTCCTCCCACTGGGGGTGGGCGGGGGAGAGGTGGTAGCCCTCGACCGGCTCGCCGAAGGCGGCCGAGCTGGAGAGCAGCGTCGTGCTCATCGGGTTCATCGGGTGGCTCCCCGGGTGTGGGTACTCGTGTGCCGGGATCGGGTGGTGCGGTCGGGCGCCGGGGGCGGCGCGGCGGCGGGCAGGAACTGGCTCACCACCGTGGGGTCGCGGTTGTCGTTGCGCCACACGTGCAGGGTGAGCGCCCCCTGGGTGAGCAGCTCGCGCAGCCCGGCCGGGGTGCGCGGGTGCGGCCAGGCGGCTTCGCGGGCGTCGATCACCGCCCGGTTGTGGGGCACGAGCAGGCGGGCCGTCCCCATGAGCAGGTCCACGTCGTCGAAGGCGTCGATGCTGGTGATGTGCGCCCCGTCGTGGGAGCTGGCGTAGGGCAGGGCCCACACCGCGATGCGGCACGAGCGGCAGGCGGGCATGCCGCCCTGGGCCCGCCCGTAGGCGGTGCGCGGCACAGTGTTGATCTCCCGGGCCGAGTCCGTCAGCGGCCAGAGGGACTTGCCCCACCGGTGGGAGGCCGGGCCCTGGCAGGCCCAGCACGCCCACGGCGCGTCCTCGGCGTCGGGGGCGAACAGCTCCTGCAGCCGGGCGCGCAGGTCCTGCTCACTCCACGTGCCCCGGGCGGGGTGGGTGGCGGGGGAGTTGGGGTAGGCGGCGGCCAGCGCCATCTGCCACGCGTACCCCGGCCCCTTCTTGGGGGCGCGGGCCGCGGCCGCGGCGTCGTCCACGATGGTGCGCACCGCCCGGTCCAGGTCGCCGGCCCGCACGTGGGCGGGGGTGGGGCGGCCGGTCATGGCCGCCACGGCGGCCGCTCCGGCCGCTTGCATGAAGTGCCAGGTCAGGTCCACGCCTCCTCCTTCTCCTTCGTCTGGTCGTGGCCGGGCAGCGGCGCCGGGCCGCCCTGCGGCGCCGCGGCGGCGGGGGGCGGGACGGGCAGTTTCTCCAGCAGGTCCCGGCCCTTGATGTCGGCGGCGATCTCCTCGGGGGAGCCGCCCAGGTGCGGGCGGATCCGCCGCTCCCAGACCCCCAGGGCCTGGGAGCGCGGGTCGGGTCCGGCCGCGCGCAGCACGTAGGTTTCGGCGTCGCGCTGGAACTGCAGCACGATGTCGTGCGCCTCGCCCTTGCTGGGTCGGCGGGTGAGGCGGTGGGTCAGGGCCAGCGCCTCCTCCAGTGCCTGGAGGGCTTCCTCGGCGCGGGTGGCCCGCTCCACCAGGGCCGTGCGCCGGTCGGCGTCGAGCAGGTCGGCGCCCACGTCGAAGTACAGGTGGCCGATGGTGTCGTGGTCGCGGCTCTTGCCGCGGTCCTGCTCCATGCCCGAGGCGTACAGGCCCAGCCGGGGCGGCACCGCCAGGGCGGGGGCGTCCTCGAACAGCCGGGTCCAGGCCGGCGGTGCGCTGGCCGGGTCGACCAGGGCGGGCAGGTCCCGCCACACCGGCCGCTGCCCCTGGCCCAGGGGCACCGCGCGGCCGCCGATGGAGCGCTCGAAGCTGAGCTGGAAGGGGTCGCGGACCTGTTCTTCGGCGGCCTGGGCGCCCCAGGTCACCCACGCGTCCAGGACCCGGGTGCCGTCGGGGTCGGCTTCGAGCAGGATGGCGTGCCGGGCGCGGCCCAGCAGCAGGGTCGCCAGGCCCGTGGGGGCGGGCACCGGCGCCATCGGATCGGGCAGCGGCCCCTCCCAGGGGGCCGGGTCGTCCCCGGTGCGGGGCGCGTAGGGCATCCCCAGCAGCAGGCTCTCGAACAGGGTGGAGCCGTGGGGGTGGTAGGAGACCGACCCGCGCAGCGGCCCCATCCCCGCGGTGGAGGCCCGCTTGCCGCCAGGGGCCGTCTCGCGGGCGGTGACCTTGCCGCCCGCCCCGAACATCAGCTGGGTGAGCAGGTCCAGGACGGCCTGGGCGGCGGGGATGGGCAGGTCCAGCGGGCCCCACCAGAAGTGGGCGGGCCGGTCGGGGGTGCCGCGCCCCCACGCCAGCTTCCACAGCCCCGACGTCTTGGGGCAGGCGCTCTTCAGGCGCGGGTCCTGCATCCAGGGACGGCCGGGGGCGAAGAGGTCGAAGGCGTCGGCGTTCCCGGCGAAGTAGTCCTCCACGGCCGCCGCGTCCAGGCGGCCCTCGGCCAGGACGCGGGCGCGGTGGGCAGCGAAGCCCTCTTCGCTGGTGTGGGCGTCCAGGCCGCTGATGCGGGCGGCCAGGACGGTGAGCACCCGCATCAGCGCGGTGTACTCGGGCCCCCTGACCTGGACGGACAGGCGGTGGGCGTCGGTGAGCAGGCGGGCCAGCCCGCACGGCTGGCCTTCGTCCACGCTCACCCACGGTTCGCTGATCAGGTCAAACGCTGGCATGATGTCCTCTCGCGGGGCGCCCCTCCCACGGCGATTGGGAGGGGCGCCCCGTCTTGGCGGGTTGGGTGGGAAGGTCAGCTGCGGCGGCCGGTGAGCAGGTCCGTGTACCAGCCGCGCACCGCCTCGTGGACGGCCTGGCGGCCGCGGCCGCCGAACAGGGCCACCAGGTCGTGGTGCAGGCGCAGGGGGTCGGGGCGGCGGTCGGTGGTCTTGGTCCCCACCCGGATCAGGTCGGTGACCTCCTTCAGGAGGTGGCCCTGGTCGAGGTGGGCGTAGCCGGTGGTGGCCCTGTACAGCTGGCGGGTGCGGGAGGCGACCGAGTGCCCGCCCAGGGGGTCGTGGGTGCCCAGGGCCTCCTTGAGGTAGCGGCCCATGCTCAGGCCCCGGCCCTGGTCCGGCTCGCGCACCGGGGCGCTCACCAGGGGCGTGCCGGTGTGGCCGGCCAGGACCAGCACCAGCCAGGCGGCGGTGTGCTCGGCCGTGTCGGGTTCGGCGCCGCTGACCTCGCAGGCGATGCCGATCGCCTCGGAGTAGGGCTCCAGGGTCCGGCCCCGGTAGTCGTGCCAGTAGTCGACGCGGGTGTTGCGGGCGCGGGCGACCTCGGCGGCCAGGGCCTGCTGGACGGTCCGTTCCTGGGGGCCGCTCATCTGCTCACTCATCGGATGATCCTCACTTTCCGTGGTTTGGGTGCACATCTGTGTTATCGGGGGGGTACGACAGTGCCCGCCCCCGCAGCAGGGGCGGGCACTGTCGGTTCGTGGGTCAGGGCGGGGCGGGCCCGCCGCGAGGGCTACCGGTCACACAGGGGGCAGTCGCAGTCCGTCGACTCGTAGCCGGCGTCGGCGTCGTACAGGCACTCGTCCTCGGGCAGGCCCTCCATGGCGCGGATGGCCGCCGCCCTCTTGGCCCGGGGGGTCTTCGCGGCGGCGTGCGCGCGGGAGGCCTCCAGCAGGTCGTCCAGGTAGCCGGGCTCCTGGGCGGGAACCTGCTCGTCCAGCACCACCAGGTCCAAACCCTGGGTGTCGCGCGCGCCGTTGCGCGCCCGGATCTGGGCGACCTCGGAGCCGATGGCCTCGGCCAGATCCCCTTCGACCTGGCCGATGCCCTCGCGCTCGCCTGCGCCGTTGTAGCCCCACAGGACATGGCGCTCGCCCTGGTCCTCGGCGTAGACGAGGTACCAGCCGGGGAGCGCGACCTGGTAGGCCGCCACCATTCCGTAGTCGTATCCGTACATGTGCCCTCCGATCGTCCGCCCGCCCCCTCATCGGGGCGGGCCGTCCCCGCGTCCGCGGGGATGGTGGTGGCCGGGCAGGAGAGCTCAGTCCTGGTCGCGCACGGCCCGGCGGGCCATGTCGATCAGGTCGCCGGGGGGCGGCAGCTCCTCGGGCTGGGCCTCGGGGACCAGGAAGGTGCCCCAGGCCAAGAACTCGGCGACCTGGCGGCCGTCGAGGTAGACGGCGTACTCGCCCCGCTGGGTGGGGTGGGTGATGCCCAGGTGGTCGATCTCGTAGGTCAGCCCGTCCTCGGTGTAGCTGGCGACGGTCTCGATGTTGTCGGTGTTCACGGCTCTCTCCCTTGGCTCTGTTGTCCTGCGGTGGGCGGGCTGTGCTTGGTTACAGCTCGTAGGGCTCGGCTTCATGCCTGCGGCGGGGCCGGGGCTAGGGTTCCTGGCCGGGGGCGGGCCCGAGGAAGTACTGGGTCTCGTGGTGGAAGGCCTCCGCCGCCGCGGCGCGGGCCTCCTCCTGGGTGAGGTCGCCCAGCGTGGTCAGCAGGGCGATCAGTTCGGTGTGGTTCAGGCCGTGGTAGGCCACCCCGTCGGGGGTGAGTGCGGCCATGTCGCCGCAACTCTGGACCTTCCACCCGCGGGGGGCGGGGCGCACCAGCGGCCCCGTCAGGGACGTTGCGACCTTCACCGGGAGCACGGCGGCCGCGGCGAGTTCGTCCTCGGGCATGCCGATCTCGCCGGTGCCCTCGGCGTGGTCGCCGTGGTCGCTCCAGCCGGGGTAGAGCGTGTAGCCGCCCAGCACGGCCCGGGCCGGGGCCAGCCCCCAGCTTCGGGTGGCGGCGAGCAGGTCCTCCAGGCGGAACATCGGTCGCGGCAGGTCAAAGGCGTCGCGCTGCGCGCCGGTCCCCCCGTCGGCGAGCACGTCGTGGACCGTGGCCCTGGGCCGGCCGTAACGGACGCGCACCCGCACCGGGTGGCGCAGCACCGGGCTGGTCCAGGAACAGGACCCGTCCTGGGCCGGGCGGACCGCGACGGTGTAGGTGGACCCGCCCAGGAGCAGCCGTGGGCGCCCCTGTTCGTCGGCGGGCAGCTCCCGGGCCGCGTAGCCCCGCTCGTGCGCCGCCCGGGCCCAGGCCCAGGCGGGTTCCTGGCCGGGCAGCAGCAGGAGCACGGGGGGCAGGCTCTCCAGTCCGGGGGCAGGCGTGCGGCCGATCGGGCCCGCGGCGCGGGGGGTCGGGGGGTGGTCGATCACCGGTGTTCTCCCAGGTCGTGGACGAGTGCGGCGCGTTCGCAGGTCAGCGGGTGCCGGTAGGCGATGTAGCCGCCCCAGTTGGACAGCGACCAGTCGTCGCCCTCCGCGGAGTTGTGCACCACGGTGATGACCTGCCCGGCCCGCTCATCGAGGAAGACGGTGCTCTCGGCCCGTCCGGCCCCGGCGGGCACCCACACCCGCGGCAGGTCGGCGAAGCGCACCTCCAGCAGTTCCTCCACCGGCGGGGCCACGGCGTCGGCCGGGGCGGCGCCGGGCAGCAGCGCCAGGGCGCGGCGGGCCCGGGCGGTCAGCCCGGCCTCGGCCAGGCGGCGCTCCTCCCCTTCCAGGACGGGGGCGGCCTCGGCCTCGGTGGCCGGGCGCCACACGGTGGCCAGGCGGCCCGACCAGGTGCCGTCCTGGGCGCGGTCGCGGTGCTCGGCTGCGGCGAGCACGACCCCGATCAGGCTGGCGCCGCCGCCGAGCAGGGGCCGCCACCCGGGCCCCTGGTCGGGGCCGCCCTGGTCCTGTTCCTGGTGGACGCGGGCCACGGTGCCGGGCGGGTAGTCGTAGGCCGCGCCGGCGGCCTCCTCCTCCACGGTCCAGGTGCGAACACCCTCCAGGGCATGGGCGTAGGGCGGGCAGGGGCCGGGGTGCACGACGCGGCGCACCCCGCCCGGGGTGCCGGTCAGGTGGCCGCGCTGGGCGGGCACGTACTGGTGGCAGCGCACGCACGGCCCCGCCTTCCAGTTCTCCCGGGCCCGGGGGGCGGGCTCGGGGATGGACAGGTCCGGGCACAGCGGGGCGTGGGCGGCCTTGTAGCGGCCCAGCACCTGTCCGGCGGCCTCGCGGCGCGCGTCGGCCTCCGAGGGCCAGGTGGCCTCCGAGCGCGGGACGAGGATGCCGGACAGGGCGGGCACGATCCTTCCGCAGTGGGCGCACTCTCCCTCGTGTTCGTTGGCCATGGGCGGGCAGGACAGGTGTTCCACCCGGATCCGGTCGGGGGTGCGCACCAGCCGCCCGGCGCCGGGGCGGACCGGCCCCCAGCAGTGGCGGCACCGGTCGTGGCGCTCGTTGCGGCGCTCGGGCTCCTCCTCGCGCTGCAGCGCCTTGACCGACCCGGGGTTGAGCACCGGGCGGGCGGTGCGCAGCCGGGTGCGCAGCACGCCGAGCATCCGCTTGCCGATGAAGCCGCCCTTGTTGGCGGAGGTGTAGAGCTGGCGCAGCCCGTTCTCGGCGGCGGCGTCGACCTGCCACAGGGTCAGGTGGACGTCCTCGGAGTAGTGGACGTCGTGGCGTTCCACGGTCACCAGGAGCAGGCGTTCGGGCAGCTCGTAGGCCAGCCCGCGCACCAGCCACTGGCCCTGGATGGCGCGGCCGCCGCGCTCGCTCTCGTCCAGGCCCTCCAGGGTCTTGGCCCAGCACGTGTACTTCTTCTCCTGGTCGGGCACGGTCACCGGCACCAGGGTGCGGGTGGGGCTCACGGGTTCCTCCTCGGGGGGTCGGGTGCCCCGGCGTCCGGGGACGCCGGGGGTGTTCTACAGGTCGAGGTCGATGAGGAGCCCGTCCTGGATGAGGATCGAGCCCCGGGCCAGCCAGAGCAGGGTGTAGCAGGCGTGGCCGATGCCGCCCGGTACCTGCGCCGAGTCCCCGTCGGGGGTGCGCAGCTCCCAGGAGCGGCCCGTGCGGGTCGCGGTGTACAGGCGCACGCCGTCGTCGGCGAAGGCCGTCATCTCGACGACGGCCTCCAGGACCATCTCGGTGGTGGTCTGGTGGCGCTGGGCCGGGGCCAGCTCGGTGTAGACCCGTTCCAGGTCGCCGATGTTCTTCCGGTAGGCCTGGCGGCCGGGGAGGGTGATGGTCCAGTCGTCGGTGCCGGGCTCACGCCGGGCGCTGGCGGTCCCGGTGCCGCGGGCCGCGGTGAGCAGGGTCGCCGCGTGCATGGCCTCCCGGATGTCGTAGGACATCAGGACTCCTTCTCGGGGTCGGCGTGCGGGGGCGCCTGTGGCGCTCCGGCCGCGCCGGCTCCCGGCGGCTCGGGGTCGGCCAGGTCCGCCGCGGTGGGGCCGTGGCCCTCTTGCGGCAGCGCGAAGGTGTCGTAGTCGCCGGGGCCGTCCGCTTCCAGCTCGTCGGCGAAGTCGATGAATCCGTCGGGCTCCCACGCCTGGGAGTACTCCTCGTGGGCGTACTCCTCGGCCATCACGGCCTGGGAGCGCAGTTTCTCGACCTCGTCCAGGTCCATGTCCAGCTTCTGGGCGATGAACTCGTCGGACTTGCCCTCCCTCGACAGCTGGCGCAGGACCTCGCTCGACTTGGCGATGATGTGCTCGCCGCGCGCCTTGTTGTGCCGCCAGGTCGAAGCGATGCGGTCGGCCAGGCTGGTGCGCTCGGGGCGGATCATGGCCACCGGCAAGTACCCGTGCAGCTCGTCGATCTCCTTGCCGACGAGGTGGCGGTGGAAGCCGTCGACGACCTCCACCTCGACGCCCTCCTGTTCGCCGGGCCAGCCCACGATGGGCTGGGTGAAGCCGTCCTCGGATACCGAGGCCTTGAGGGCCTTCATCGTCCGTTTGGCGACCTCGTTGGGGTTGTAGGCGTTGCCCTGCACCTGGGAGCTGGGAAACCACCGCACGTTGTCCACGGGCTGGTTCTTCATGGGGCTGATCTGGTGGATCCCATCGCGGAGCTGGTTGATGAGCTCCATCTTCTCGGCGAAGGGGAATCCGGCTGCTTCCACGCGGGCGAACAGGTCGCGGCCTTCTTCCACGAAGGCTTGGGCGACCAGGTCGAGATCGGTCATGGTCTGCTTCTTCCTAGGCGTTCACGCTGGTGGTGCGGCCGTCCTGGGTGACGGCCGGGGCCCGGACCAGCCGGTGGGCGGCCCGGGCGGCATCCCTGGTCTGCGCAGCTGAGTGCGGTCAGCGGGTTCCCCGGGTCACGGTCGCGGCGCGCGCGAGCTTGAGGAAGTGCTTGCCCACGGGGCCGATCTCGGCGAAGCCGTTGCCGGTGTAGGCGGGGGCGTTCTCGCGCTTGACGGTGACCTCCAGGTGCCGGTCGTGTCCGAACTCGCGCACCGCCTGGGCGACGAGCGCGGCGGCCGCGTCGGTGCGGTCGGCGTCGGCCAGGTACAGGCTCTCGGCCAGGGTGCGCTTCTTGAGCTCGGTGACGGCCACGAAGCCGACGACGTCGCTGCCCTCGCGGGCCACGAACCACGTCTTGCCGGGGTCGTCCCAGATCTTGTCACCGACGAACTTGACCACGTCCCGGTTGGCCAGGAACGGGCCCATGACCGGGTAGAACTCGCGGTCGGCGTTGGTCAGGCGGGTGATCGTGAGCGACATGCGCCCCTCCTCAACGATTTTTTGTATTGCAGAAAATCTAGCACGGGCGTGCGTCCGCCGCCACGGAAACGGTAGTTTTTCTGCATGACAAAAAATTCTGAGGTGCCGCGGGGGCGAGGGCGGCCCCCTAACCCGGACGGCCAGATCCCCATGCACCCCACCCGGCTGCACGATGTGCCCTGGCAGATGATGGCCGAGCTGTACGGGCGGGGCCGCAACGAGGTGTTGCGCCGCCTGCTGGACGAGCACCTCGGGCTCACCCCTGCGGGCGCTGCGCCGCTGGAGCAGCCGTGCGCCGCCTGCCTGGCGAGGGCGCGCCGGCGCGCCCTCGCCCGCCTGGCCGAGCGCCCCGCGGGCTGACCGGACCGCACAGAAGGGGGCCGACCGGTCACCGGTCGGCCCCCCGGCGTCGGGGGG
>NZ_JBEXSY010000009.1:0-166241 GCF_040613895.1 Nocardiopsis sp. NPDC006198
GCTGCCACCGCGGCGCTGCTGCGCTCCCTCGCCGGGGCCCCGGGCCCGGGGGGGGTGTGCCGGGCACGCCCCCCGGCCCCCCGCCCGGGGGCGGCCGCCCGGGGCCCCGCCCGCCCCGGAGGGCGCGCGGGGCCCTTGGTACCCTTCCGGGGCCAGTCGTACCACCTAGGTGGTCAGGGAATCCGGTGCGAATCCGGAGCTGACGCGCAGCGGTGTGGGGGACGGGCGGGGTACACGAGCCACTGGGGCACGCGCGCGGACGGAAGCGCCCGCGCGCACCGCCCTGGGAAGGCACCCCGTCCGGAGGAACCCGAGTCCGAAGACCTGCTGGCCCCTCCGCGTCGAGTGCGCGGAGGCGCATCCATGCCAGGCTCCGCGTTCGAGTCCCGACACCTGAGGCATACCCATGTCGCGCCACGTCCTCCTGTCCTCCGCACTCCCCTCCCTCGCCCTCCTGCTCGCCCCCGTCCTCGCCCTCACCGCCTGCGGCCCGCAGGGCGACCGGGGCGGTGACGGCACCGAAGCGGCCGCCGGATCCGGTTACCCCCGCACCGTCGACAACTGCGGCCACGAGGTCACCCTCGACGCGCCCCCGCAGCGGGCGGTCTCCCTCAACCAGGGCACCACCGAGATCCTCCTCTCCCTGGGCCTGGAGGACCGGGTGGTCGGCACCGCCACCTGGACCGACCCGATCATGGAGGGTCTGGAGGAGGCCAACGGGGACATCCCGCGGCTGGCCGAGAACAACCCCTCCTTCGAGCGGGTCCTGGAGGCCGAGCCCGACCTCGTGACCGCGTCCTTCGTCTCCACACTCGGCGCCGGCGGGGTCGCCACCCGCGAACAGTTCGAGGAGCTGGGCGTGCCCTCGTACGTCTCCCCGACCGACTGCGCCGCGGGCAAGGACAACGAGGGCGGCGGGGACGGCTCCCGGAGCGAGCCGCTCACCCTGGACGCCGTCTACGGCGAGATCCACGACCTGGCCGAGATCTTCGGCGTGGAGGAACGCGGGGAGGAGCTCGTCGGGGAGCTCCGGGACCGGGTGGACGCCGCGACCGAGGACCTGGAGGTCGAGGACGTCTCCCTCATGTACTGGTTCGCCAACGCGCAGTCGCCCTACCTCGCGGGCTGCTGCGGCGCCCCCGGCGCCATCACCGGCGCCGTCGGCGCGCAGAACGCCTTCGACGACACCCACAGCGAATGGCCCCAGATCAACTGGGAGACCGTCGCGGACCGCGACCCCGACGTCATCGTGCTCGGCGACCTGACCCGCGACTCCCAGACCGCGGAGAGCGCGGCGGCCAAGATCGAGTTCCTGGAGGACAACCCGGCCACCCGCAACCTCACCGCCGTGCGGGAGGAGCGGTACGTCCTGCTCAGCGGCCAGGCGATGAACCCCTCGATCCGCACGGTCGAGGGCATCGAACTGGTCGCCGACGGCCTGCGCGAGCTCGGGTACGCCCGTTGAGCGGTGCGCGCCCGGCGCTGCTCGTCACCTCCGGCCTGCTGCTCCTCGGCCTGTCGGTCTCGGTCGCCGTCACCATCGGGCCCGCCGACCTCACCCCCGCCGAGGTCTGGAGGTCGGCCGCCGCCCGGTTCGGGTGGGGCGAGAGCCCCCTGACGCGGTTGCGCGAGGGCATCGTGTGGAACCTGCGCATGCCCCGCACCCTGCTCGCCGCGGTCTGCGGGGCCGGTCTGGCCGTGTGCGGCGCGGTCATGCAGTCCCTGCTCCGCAACCCGCTGGCGGACCCCTTCGTGCTCGGGGTCTCCTCCGGCGCCTCCACCGGGGCGGTCCTCGTGACCGTGCTCGGCTGGGGCGCCGGAGCGGTCTCGCTCCCGGCGGGGGCCTTCGCGGGCGCCCTGCTCTCCTTCGGCATGGTGATGCTGCTCAGCCACAGCCTCGGCGGGAGCATGGACCGCGTCGTGCTGTCCGGGGTCGCGGCCATGCAGCTGTTCTCGGCGCTGACCTCGTTCATCGTGCTGACCTCGGCGGACGCCGACACCACGCGCGCGGTGCTGTTCTGGCTGCTGGGCTCCCTCGGCGGCGCCGGATGGACCGACGTGCTCCTGTGCGCCGCGGTGCTGTGCCTCGTGCTCGCCGTCTGCCTCGCCCACACCACCACCCTGGACGCCTTCGCCTTCGGCGAGGAGGCCGCGGCGAACCTGGGCGTCCGGGTGGGCCGGGCCCGCGTGCTGCTGCTGAGCGCCACCGCGCTGCTCACGGCGGTGCTGGTCAGCTCCACGGGCGCGATCGGGTTCGTGGGCCTGGTCCTGCCGCACGCCGCACGGGCCCTCACCGGTTCCTCCCACGCCCGGCTGCTGCCGGTCACCGCGCTGGCGGGGGCGGTCTTCCTGGTGTGGGTGGACACGGTCGCCCGGACCGCGCTGGACCCGCAGGAGATCCCGGTGGGGGTGGTCACCTCCCTCATCGGGGTGCCCGCCTTCGTCGCCGTGCTGTACCGAGTGAGGAGGAAGACGTGAACCACCCAGTCCGGGCCCCGGGGGAGGGGCTGCGCGCCGACCGGGTCAGCCTCGGGATCGGGGGCCGTCTCGTGCTCGACGGCGTCACCCTCGCCACCCGCCCCGGTGAGACCGTCGGCCTGCTGGGACCCAACGGGTCGGGCAAGTCCACCCTGCTGCGGCTGCTCGCCGGGGTGCTCGCCCCCTCCGCCGGGGCGGTCACCCTGGACGGCCGGCCGCTGGACCGGGTCGGCCGCCGGGCC
This sequence comes from Nocardiopsis sp. NPDC006198, assembly GCF_040613895.1. Lineage (NCBI taxonomy): Bacteria > Bacillati > Actinomycetota > Actinomycetes > Streptosporangiales > Nocardiopsidaceae > Nocardiopsis > Nocardiopsis sp. NPDC006198. The sequence goes on from NZ_JBEXSY010000009.1 coordinate 2,721, forward strand.
GTGGCACGGCGGGTGGCCACCGTCCAGCAGCAGGCGCACACCCAGACCGAGCTGACGGTCCGCGAGGTGGTGGCCCTGGGACGCATCCCGCACCGCCGGTCCTGGACTCCCATGACCCCGGCCGACCTGGAGGCCGTGGCGCGGGCGCTGGAGCGCACCGGACTGGCGGACCGGGCCGACCAGTCCTGGCACACCCTGTCCGGCGGCGAACGCCAGCGCGCCCAGATCGCCCGGGCCCTGGCCCAGGAACCCGGTGAGCTCCTGCTCGACGAACCCACCAACCACCTCGACATCCAGTACCAGCTCGACCTGATGGAGCTGGTCACGGGCCTGCCGGTGACCACCGTGATCGCCCTGCACGACCTCAACCTGGCGGCGATGTACTGCGACCGCCTGGTCGTGCTCCGGGACGGCCGGGCGGTCGCCGGGGGCACGCCCTCCGAGGTCCTGACCTCCGACCTCATCGGAGAGGTGTACGGGGTCCCGGCCGAGGTCACCCCGGGGGCCGACGGCCCGGTGGTCCGCTTCCTGCGCCGGGGCGCCGTCCCCCCGGGGCGGGCCGACCGCTCCTGACGTCCCCGCCGGGACCGGAGGAGGGGCTCCCGGCTACAGTGTGAATCCTTTGCCCGTGGTACAGGAACCCGGTGAGATTCCGGGGCGGTTCCGCCACTGTGACACCCCGACGAGGGGTGCAGCCAGACACTGGCCCGGGCAGTCCGACCGCCGACGGGGCGAGAACCCCGAGGGAGGAGCCCGGCCATGACGGTCCGGATCGCTCTGCTGTCCACGTCCGACACCGACCTGCTGTCCGCGCGGGCCAGCGGCGCCGCCTACCTGTGGGCCAACCCGTCCCGCGCCTCCGACGCCGAACTCACCGCCGCCGTCGGGCGCGCCGACCTCGTGGTGGTGCGCCTGCTGGGCTCCTCGCACGACCTGTGGCCCGGTCTGGCCGCCGTCCGCGAGCGGGGCACGCCCCTGGTGGTCCTCAGCGGCGAGCAGCAGCCCAGCGCCGAGCTCATGGAGCACTCCACCGTGCCCATCGGGGTGGCGACCGAGGCCCACCGCTATTTGGCCGAGGGCGGTCCGGCCAACCTCGGCCGCCTGCACGCCTTCCTGTCGGACACCGTGCTGCTGACCGGGGAGGGGTTCGAGCCCCCGTCGGCGCTCCCGCCGTGGGGCTTCGCCGAGCGCGAGCTGCCGCACGGCCAGGGCCTCCCCGAGGTGGGCATCCTCTACTACCGGGCCCACGAGGCGGGCGGCAACACCGCGTTCGCGCACGCCCTGGCCGACGCCGTCGACGCGACCGGCCGGGCCGTGGGCGTCCCCGTCTTCGCCGGGTCGCTGCGCTCGGCCCCCGACGACCTCTACGAGGCGCTCGGCGGCTTCGACGCCCTGGTGGTCACGGTCCTCGCGGCGGGCGGCAGCGTGCCCGCGTCCGCGAGCGCGGGCGGCGACGACGAGGCCTGGGACGTGGAGCGCATGGCCGCCCTGGACGTCCCCGTCCTCCAGGGCCTGTGCCTGACCAGCTCACGCGCGGACTGGGAGGGTTCCGACGACGGGGTCACCCCGCTCGACTCGGCCACCCAGATCGCCATCCCCGAGTTCGACGGCCGCATCATCACGGTGCCGTTCTCCTTCAAGGAGATCGACAGCGACGGGCTGCCCCGCTACGTCGCCGACCCCGAGCGCTGCACGCGGCTGGCCGGGACCGCCGTCGCCCACGCCCGGCTCCGGCACGTGCCGCCCGCCGAGAAGCGGATCGCCGTGGTCCTGTCCGCCTATCCCACCAAGCACGCGCGCATCGGCAACGCCGTCGGGCTCGACACCCCCCGCTCCCTGGTGCGCCTGCTGCGCTGCCTGCGCCGGGAGGGCTACGACCTGGGCGCGCCCGACGCCCTTCCCGGCCTGGACCTGCCCGACGAGACTGAGGCGGGCGACGCCCTGATCCACGCCCTGATCGCGGCGGGCGGCCAGGACGAGGACTGGCTGACCTCCGTCCAGCTCACCGAGGCCCACGTGCGCATCACCCCCGAGCAGTACGCCGCCTGGACCCGGGACCTGGACCCGGCGCTGAAGGAGGCGATGACCGAGGCGTGGGGCGCCGCACCCGGCAAGCTGTACGTGAACGAACAGGGCGAACTCGTGCTGGCCGCCCTCCGGGCGGGCAACGTCGTCGTGCTGGTCCAGCCCCCGCGCGGTTTCGGCGAGAACCCGATCGCGATCTACCACGACCCCGACCTGGCCCCCAGCCACCACTACCTGGCGGCCTACCGATGGCTGGAGCACGGGTTCGGCGCGCACGCCGTCGTGCACCTGGGCAAGCACGGCTCCCTGGAGTGGCTGCCCGGGAAGAACGCCGCGCTCTCCGCCGGCTGCGCCACCGACGCGGCCCTGGGCGACCTCCCGCTGGTCTACCCGTTCCTGGTCAACGACCCGGGGGAGGGGGCCCAGGCCAAGCGCCGGGCCCACGCCACGGTCGTCGACCACCTCATCCCCCCGATGGCCCGGGCCGAGAGCTACGGCGACATCGCGCGCCTGGAACAGCTCCTGGACGAGCACGCCAACATCGCGGCGATGGACCCGGCCAAGCTGCCCGCGGTCCGCGGCGAGATCTGGGCCCTGATGCGCGCCGCCGAGATGCACCGCGACCTCGGTCTGGACGAGCGGCCCGACGACGAGGAGTTCGACGACTTCCTGCTGCACGTCGACGGCTGGCTGTGCGAGATCAAGGACACCCAGATCCGTGACGGCCTGCACGTGCTGGGGGCGGCGCCGGAGGGCACGGCCCGGGTGAACCTGGTCCTGTCCGTGCTCCGCGCCGCCCAGGTCTGGGGAGGCGTGGGCGGCGCGGTGCCAGGCCTGCGGGCCGCACTCGGCCTCAAGGAGGACGCGCCCACCCAGGAGGTCGACGCGGTGGAGGCGCTGGCCCGCGGCCTCGTCGAGCGCATGGAGGCCGCCGGATGGGACCCGGCGGCCGCGCAGAACCTGCACGACGACCCCGGGGTGCGCCGCGTCCTGGAGTTCGCCGCTGAGCAGGTCGTCCCCCGGCTGGCCCGCACCACCGACGAGATCGACCACGTCCTGCACGCCCTGAACGGCGGTTTCGTCCCGGCGGGTCCGTCCGGCTCCCCGCTGCGCGGACTGGTCAACGTGCTGCCGACCGGCCGCAACTTCTACACGGTCGACCCGCGCGCGGTCCCCTCCCGGCTCGCCTGGCAGACCGGCCAGGCCATGGCGGAGTCCCTGCTGCGCCGCCACCTGGACGAGACCGGCGCCTACCCGGAGTCGGTCGGCCTGTCGGTGTGGGGCACCTCCGCGATGCGCACCTCCGGCGACGACATCGCCGAGGTCCTGGCCCTGCTCGGGGTCCGGCCCGAGTGGGACGAGGCCTCCCGCCGGGTCGGCCGGCTCCACGTGGTGCCGCTGGAGGAGCTGGGGCGTCCGCGCATCGACGTCACGGTGCGCATCTCCGGCTTCTTCCGCGACGCCTTCCCGCACGTGGTCGCCATGCTGGACGACGCGGTCGGCCTCGTCGCCGGGCTCGACGAACCGGACGAACAGAACTACGTGCGCGCCCACACCAACGCCGACCTGGCCGAGCACGGCGACCGGCGCCGCGCCACCACCCGGATCTTCGGCTCCGCCCCCGGCTCCTACGGCGCGGGCATCCTCCAGGTCGTGGAGTCCGGCAACTGGCGCGACGACCGCGACCTCGCCGAGGTCTACACGGCCTGGGGCGGTTTCGCGTACGGCCGCGACCTCGCCGGCGTGCCCGCGGCCGACGACATGCGGACCAACTACCGCCGGATCAAGGTCGCCGCGAAGAACATCGACAGCGCCGAGCACGACATCGCCGACTCCGACGACTACTTCCAGTACCACGGCGGCATGATCGCCACCGTGCGTGCCCTCAGCGGGGCCGACCCCAAGGCCTACGTCGGCGACTCCACCTCGCCCGACGCGGTGCGCACACGCCCCCTGGCGGACGAGACCGCCCGCGTGTTCCGGGCCCGGGTGGTCAACCCCCGCTGGATCGCGGCCATGCGGCGGCACGGCTACAAGGGCGCCTTCGAGCTGGCCGCGACCGTCGACTACCTGTTCGGCTTCGACGCCACGGCCGGGGTCGTGCACGACTGGATGTACGAGAAGCTCGCCGCCGAGTACGTCCTGGACGCCGAGACCCAGGAGTTCCTGCGCCGCTCCAACCCCTGGGCGCTGCACGGCATCGTCGAGCGCCTGCACGAGGCCGCGCGGCGCGGGCTGTGGGCGGAGCCGGACCCGGCCACCCTGGAGGCCCTCACCGAGGTCTACCTGGAGGTCGAGGGGGACCTGGAGGAGCGGTCCGAATGAGGGTGCGGATCCTGGGGATCGGCATGGGCCCCCACCACGTCACCGGCGAGGTCGCCGAGGCCCTCCGGGACTGCGACTACGCGGTGGCCGTCGACAAGGGGGCGGACGACGGGCTGCTCGCCCTGCGCCGGGCCGTCTGCGACGCCTTCGGCGTCCCGCTGGCCACCGTGGCCGACCCCGAGCGCGACCGCGACGACCCCGCCGACTACCCGGCGGCGGTCGCCGACTGGCACGAGGCCCGCGTGGCCGCCTTCGAGCGGGTGCTCGGCGAGCGCGGCGGCACCGCGGCCCTCCTGGTCTGGGGCGACCCCTCGCTGTACGACTCCACCCTGCGGATCGTCGCGCGGATCGCCGAGCGCGGGAACGTCGGCGTGGACTACGACGTGCTGCCCGGGATCAGCGCGCCCCAGGTCCTGGCCGCCCGGCACCGGATCGTGCTGCACGGGGTCGGCCGCCCGGTGCACGTGACCCCGGCGCGGCGGCTGCGCGAGGCCGTCGACGCGGGGCAGAACAACATCCTCGTCATGCTCGGCGGACGGCACGGGTTCGAAGGCCTGGAGGACTGGTCCCTCTGGTGGGGGGCCAACCTGGGCGCCGACTCCGAGGAACTGGTCGCCGGACGCGTGGGCGAGGTACTGCCCGAGATCGCGGCGGCCCGCCGGAGGGCCAGGGAGAGGGCCGGCTGGATGATGGACACCGCGCTGCTGAGGAGGCCGGAGTGACAGGGCTCCTGGTCGCCGGGACCACCTCCGACGCGGGCAAGAGCGTGGTCACCACCGCCCTGTGCCGGGCCTTCGCCCGCCGGGGCGTGCGGGTGGCGCCGTACAAGGCGCAGAACATGTCCAACAACTCGATGGTCTGCCACGGCCCGGACGGGCGCCCGGCGGAGATCGGCCGCGCCCAGTGGGTGCAGGCGCTGGCCGCCCGCGCCCTCCCCGAACCCGCGATGAACCCGGTGCTGCTCAAACCGGGCAGCGACCGGCGCAGCCACGCCGTGCTGCTCGGCCACCCCGCCGGGGAGGTGTCCTCCTCCGACTGGGAGGCGGGGCGGCGCCACCTGGCCGAGGCCGCCCACGCCGCCTTCGACGACCTGTCCGCGCGCTACGACGTCGTCGTCGCCGAGGGCGCGGGCAGCCCCGCCGAGATCAACCTCCGCGCGGGCGATTACGTGAACATGGGCCTGGCCCGCCACGCGGGGATGCCCGTGGTTGTGGTCGGCGACATCGACCGGGGCGGGGTGTTCGCCGCGATGTACGGGACGGTGGCGCTGCTGGAGCCCGAGGACCAGGCCCTGATCGCCGGTTTCGCGGTCAACAAGTTCCGTGGCGACCACGCCCTGCTCCGGCCGGGGCTGGACGACCTCGAACGGATCACCGGCCGCCGGGTGTTCGGGACCCTGCCGTGGGACCCGGGGCTGTGGCTGGACTCCGAGGACGCCCTCGACCTGGAGGGACGGCGGGCCGACGGGGAGGCGGCGCTGCGGGTGGCGGTGGTGCGCCTGCCCCGGATCAGCAACTTCACCGACGTGGACGCGCTCGGCCTGGAACCCGGGCTCGACGTGGTCTTCGCCTCCGGTCCGCGCGACATCGCCGACGCCGACCTCGTGGTGCTGCCGGGCACCCGTTCCACCCTCGCCGACCTGGCCTGGCTGCGCTCGCGCGGACTGGACACGGCGATCACCGGACACGTCCGCCGCGGACGCCCGCTGCTCGGCGTCTGCGGCGGCTTCCAGATGCTCGGACACACCGTCACCGACCCCGAGGGGGTCGAGGCCGCACCCGGGGCGTCCGCCGAGGGGCTCGGCCTCCTCGACGTGCGCACCGAGTTCACCGCCGACAAGGTCCTCCGCCTGCCGGAGGGGGAGGCCCTGGGCGCGCCCGCGAGCGGTTACGAGATCCACCACGGCAGGATCACGGTGGGCGGGGGCGCGGAGGAGTTCCTGGGCGGGGCGCGTTCGGGCAACGTCTTCGGGACCATGTGGCACGGCAGCCTGGAGGGCGACGCCTTCCGGGCGGCCTTCCTCGCCCGGACACTGGGGTACGGGCCGTCCGGGACGGACTTCCCCGCGGCGCGCGAGCGGCGCATGGACCTGCTCGCCGACCTGGCGGAGCGGTACCTGGACGTCGACGCCCTGCTCGGGCTGGCCCTCGACGGGGCTCCCGCCGGTCTGCCGGTGCTCGGTCCGGGAGCCTCCCTCCCGTCACCCTCCACCACCCTCAACGGACGGCCTGCGGCCGCGGTGCCTCCCTCTTCGTCACCCTCCACCACCCTCGACGGACGCCCTCGGCGCAGCCCTTCTTCTGTGCGGCTCCTGCTCCTGGGGGGTACGTCCGAGGCCCGTGAACTGGCCGCCCTGCTGGTCGGGGCGGGCGTGGACGTGACCACGTCGCTGGCCGGCCGGGTGGCCCGGCCGCGCCTGCCGGTGGGGAAGGTGCGGATCGGCGGGTTCGGCGGAGTGCCCGGACTGCGCGCCGCCCTGGCCGACTACGACGCGGTCGTGGACGCCACCCACCCCTTCGCGCTCGGCATGACCGCCAACGCGGCCGCCGCCTGCACGGACCTGCCGCTGCTGCGGTTGGAGCGGCCGGGGTGGGAGCCCGACCCGGCCTGGCACCACGCCGACACCCACGAGGAGGCGGCTGAGCTGGCGGCCGGGCTCGGCGAGCGGCCGTTCGTGACGGTCGGCCGCCAGGAGCTGGCCCGCCTCGTGCCCGCCCTGGGCGGGCGCGCGGTCCTGGCCCGGGTGGTGGACGTGCCCGGACTCGAGCTCCCCGTCGCCTGGCGGCTGGTGACCAGCCGGGGACCGTACCGCCTCGACGGTGAGCTGGAGCTGATGGCCGGGCACCGGGCGGACGTGCTCGTCACGAAGGACTCCGGGGGAACCTACACCTGGCCGAAGATGGAGGCCGCCGCCCGGCTCGGCGCCCCGGTCGTGGTGGTGCGGCGCCCGCCCGGCCCCCGGGGCGTGCCCACCGTCCACGACGTGGCGGACGCCTTCGACTGGGTGACCGGCCTGGGCGGGTCCCCGCGGGAAGTCCCCCGGGTCAACCCCTGAGGGAGATGCGTGCCCGGGCGTCGGCCGGGCGGACACGGCCGGCTCCCCTCCCTGCGGCGTGACGGCGGGCGTCCGCGCCCCGCGAGTCGTGGACGTCGGCGCGCGTGCTGCCGACCGCGGAGGAGAGGTCGCCCGGGTGGACGTTCCGCTACTCCGCAGACAGGGCGGCGAGCAGCTTGCGCGTGGTCTCGGGCGGGCGCACGGCCACGCGCACCCAGTCGGCGTCCAGACCCGGGAAGGTGTCGGCCCGGCGTACGGCGATGCCCTGGTCGCGCAGCCGCGCGTGGACCCCCTCGCCCGCCTTCACCAGCACGAAAGGCGCCCGGGAGGGCACGAACCCGATCCCCGCTCCGCGCAGCCCCGCCTCCAGGCCGGTGCGCCACTCACCGAACTCCGCCGCGCGGCGCTCCGCCTCCGCGCCCGCCTCCTCGCCCGTGCAGGCGACGGAGGCGGCGATCGCGGGCGCCGACACCGACCAGGGCGTCTGTACCCGGGCCAGACCGCGCACGACGGCCTCGTCGCCGACCGCGTACCCGGCGCGGATACCCGGGACCGACCAGTGCTTGGTGAGACTGCGCAGCACCACCAGGCCCCCGATCCGCTCACCGGCCAAGGACTCCGGCTCCCCGGGCAGGGCGTCCATGAACGCCTCGTCCACCACGACCAGCCGGCCGGGCCGGCACAGCCCGCGCAGCGCCTCGGCCGGGTGCAGGACACCGGTGGGGTTGGTGGGGTTGCCGACCACCACCAGGTCCGCGTCCTCGGGCACAGCTGCGGGATCGAGGGCGAAACCCCGGCTCTCCGGGCAGAGCACGGCGGTGACGGTGTGCCCGGCCTGCTCCAGGGCGGCGTGCGGCTCGGTGAACTGGGGGTGCACGACGACGGGGCGATGCCACGGCCGCAAGCGGGCGACCAGGGTGAACGCCTCGGCCGCGCCCGCCGTCGGCAGGACCTCGGCGGGCCGCCGGGCGTGCCGGCGCGCGACGGCCTCGCGCGCGGGCGCGGGGTCGGGGTAGACGTCCGCGTGGTCCAGGCTCTCGTGCAGGGCCCGGTCGAGCCAGGCGGGCCGTTCCCCCGGATAGACGTTGACCGCGAAGTCGAGCATGCCGCCGCGCGCCTCCACGTCGCCGTGGTGGCGCAGCGGGTCGGCCACCGGTCCGGCGCCGGGGACGGCCGCCGTCCGGGCGGCGGGGGCGGGCACGGCGGGCGCCGGTGCCGGTGCTCTGTGCACGGCCTCGGCGAACCTCGCGGCGAGCTGCGGGTGGCCGGCCCAGTGCACGTGTAGGTAGGAGGCGTGCAGGGTCGGGGAGGCGAAGCCCTCCGGCGTGCCGTCGACCACCCAGGCCGGGCGGTCCCCGTGCCCGGGAGTGAGCGCCGTGCGGTGGAACTCGTGGCCGGTGACCCGCTCCCCGGCCCGGGTCAGCAGCGTGCCCCCCGGCGAGACCGCCTCGGGGTAGCGCAGGGTGAGCCGCTCCGTCATGCGGGCGACGGCCGGGACGGCACCCGCCATGGCGTGGCCGTCGAGCGCGTCGGCGAGGTAGAGCAGGCCGGCGCACTCGGCGACCGTCGGGACCCCGCCGCGGACCGCCTCACGCAGCTCGGCCAGCAGGCCCCGGTTCGCGGCGAGCTCGCCCGCGTACACCTCCGGGAAGCCGCCGCCCAGGTAGAGGCCCCGAGTGCCGGCCGGCAGGCCGGCGTCCTCCAGGGGGTCGAACGCGACGACCTCGCACCCGGCGGCGGTGAGCAGCTCCTCGGTCTCGGTGTAGCGGAAGGTGAAGGTCCGGCCCCCGGCCACGGCGACCACCGTGCGCGGGCCCGCGCCCGGGCCCGCCACCTCCGCGGCCGGGTCCCAGGGGCGGGCGTCCAGCGCGGGCGCGGAGCGGGCCGCCTCCAGCAGCGCGTCCAGGTCGACATGGCCCGCGATGTGCTCGCCGAGCCGCTCGACCACCCGTGCCGAGTCCTCCCGCTCCGACGCGGGGACGAGCCCGAGGTGGCGGGACGGGCTGGCGATCCGCTCGTCGCGGGGGATCACGCCGAGGACCGGCAGGCCGACCGAGCGGGTGATCTCGGCGACGTTGCGCGCCGAACCGGCCTTGTTGAGGAGCACGCCGACGACCTCGACCGCCGGGTCGTAGGCGGCCATGCCCGCCACCAGCGCGCCCACCGACCGGGACATGCGGGACACGTCCACGACCAGGACCACGGGCGTGCGGGTCAGGGCCGCGACGTGCGCGGAGGAGGCGAAGCCGTCGGCGCCGATCCGCCCGTCGTGCAGCCCCATCACCCCTTCGACGACGGCCGCGTCCGCGCCCCGGGCCCCGTGCAGGAGCAGCGGCGCCACCCGCTCCTCCCCGACCAGGTGGGGGTCGAGGTTGCGGCCGGGACGGCCGGTGGCCAGGGCGTGGTACCCGGGGTCGATGTAGTCCGGGCCGACCTTGTGGCCGCTGACGGCGAGCCCGGTGTCGCGGAGCGCGGCCATCAGGCCGGCGGCGACCGTGGTCTTGCCCTGCCCGGTCATGGGCGCGGCGACCATCAGCCTCGGCAGGGCCGTCGGCCGTGCCGGAGGCGCCTGCCGGGGCTGCCCCGGGGCCGACGGGGTCCTCACCACTCGATCCCCCGCTGGCCCTTGCGGCCCGCGTCCATCGGGTGCTTGACCTTGGTCATCTCGGTGACCAGGTCCGCCGCCTCCAGGAGTTCGGGGGCGGCGCGGCGGCCCGTGACGATCACGTGCTGGCGACCCGGACGGTCGCGCAGGGCGGTCACGACGTCCCCGACGTCGACCCAGCCCCAGTGGATCGGGTAGGTGAACTCGTCGAGGATGAGCAGGTCGTGCGTCTGCTCGGCGAGCCTGCGCTTGATCTCCGCCCATCCCTCGGCCGCGTCCGCCGCGTGGTCCTCGTCGCTGCCCCGGCGGCGGCTCCAGGACCAGCCCGAGCCCATCTTGTGCCACTCCACGGGGCCGCCCTCGCCGGTCTCCTCGTGCAGCCTCCCCAGGCGTTCGAGCACGGTCTGCTCGCCGATGCGCCACTTCGCCGACTTCACGAACTGGAACACCCCGATCCGCCAGCCCTGGTTCCAGCCGCGCAGCGCGAGCCCGAACGCGGCGGTCGACTTGCCCTTGCCGTCCCCGGTGTGGACGGCGAGCACGGGCTGGTTGCGGCGCTGCCGGGTGGTGAGCCCGTCGTCGGGGACGACGGACGGTCTGCCCTGGGGCATCAGGCGGCCCTCTCTCTCACGGCGTTTCCCAGAGTGTCGGCGCTGACCTCGTCGACGGGCAGGTGTTCGGCGCCCATGCGGGCGGCGAGGGCGGCGGCCAGGCCCAGGCGCAGCGGGCCGGACTCGCCGTCCACGACGACGGTGGCCACGCCCAGGCCGGCGACGTGGTCGGCGGCCTCCAGCGACCGGCCGACCGCCCCCCGTCCGCCGGTGGCCCGGCCGTCGGTCACCAGGACGAGCAGGGGGCGCTGCCTCGGGTCGCGCAGGCGCTCGCGCCGCAGGACCCGGGCGGCCTCCAGCAGGCCCTCGGCGAGCGGGGTGCGCCCCCCGGCGGGCAGTGCGTCCAGGCGGGCGGCGGCGGTGTCCACCGAACGGGTCGGGGGCAGCACCAGGTCGGCCGCCGTCCCCCGGAAGGTCACGAGCCCGACCTTGTCGCGGCGCCGGTAGGCGTCCAACAGCAGGGACAGGATGGCGGTCTTGACCTCGCCCATGCGCTTGCGCGCCGCCATGGAGCCGGAGGCGTCGACGCAGAACAGCACCAGGTTGCTCTCCTGGCCCTCGCGCACCGCGACGCGCAGGTCGCCGGGGAGCAGGCCGATCCGGCCGCCGCCGTGCGGGCGGGAGGCCGCCGCCCTGACGGTCTCGACCAGGTGGAGCGGGCCGCCGGAACCCCCGCCGGGCGGTGCGGCCCCGATCCGGCGGCCCCGGGAGCCGAGGGCGCGGCTGCGCCGGCCGTCGGCGCCGGTCCCCGTGCCCCGCGCGGTGAACGTCCGGGGGCGGTAGGGGGCGCCCGCTCCGACCGTGGTGCCGGCCGTGGGCTCGGGCCCGGCCCCGTCCCGCTCGGCGTCCCCGCGGTCCCGGGGGGCTTCCGCCTCCCGGGCGTTCTCCGGCCCACGGGGCGGGGCGGGGGACCGGTCCGGTTCGCCGGCGCCGGCCTCCGGGGACCGGGAGGGGGCCCCGTCCGCGTCCCCGGGGGCGCCGTCCCCGCCGTCATCGGCGGGGGAAGCGGGGTCGTCGGAGCCGGTGGGGCCGTCGGAGCCGCCCGGCGGCTCGGGGCCGTCCGGCGGCGGCTCCTCGTCCCCCAGGACGCGGTCGAGGAGCTCCTCGTCGAGCCCCGGCGCGTCGAAGGGATTGCGCCGGCGCCGGTGCGGCAGGGCCAGCAGGGCCGCGCGGCGGATGTCGGCCAGGGAGACCGAGGTCCGGCCCTCCCAGGCGGCGTGCGCCAGGGCCGTGCGCGCGGTCACGATGTCGGCGCGCAGGCCGTCGACCTCGAACGCCGCGCACACCTGCGCGATCTTCAGCAGCGCGGCGTCGGACAGCCGGGCGCGCCGGGCCGTCTCCCGGGCCGCCGCGATGCGCTCGGCGAGGGCCTTCTCGGCCCGGTCGTAGCGTTCGGAGAAGGCGGCGGCGTCGGCGTCGTAGGCCATGCGCCTGCGGACCACCTCCACGCGTGCGGCGGGGTCGGAGGGCGCGGCGACCTCGACGGTCAGCCCGAACCGGTCCAGGAGCTGCGGGCGCAGCTCGCCCTCCTCGGGGTTCATCGTCCCGATGAGCAGGAAGCGCGCGGCGTGCTCCACGGAGAACCCGTCGCGCTCCACGGTCACCCGGCCGGTCGCGGCGGCGTCCAGGAGGAGGTCGACCAGGTGGTCGTGGAGCAGGTTGACCTCGTCCACGTAGAGGAGGCCGCGGTGGCCGCGCGCCAGCAGCCCGGGTTCGTAGGCGACCCGGCCGTGCGTGAGCGCCTGTTCCAGGTGCAGCGAGCCCAGGACGCGGTCCTCGGTGGCGCCCACCGGCAGTTCGACCAGGCGCACCGGGCGGCGCTCCACGGCCGTGCCGGGAGGGAAGGGACCGTCCGGCGACTCCTGCGCGGGGTCGGCGGGGTCGACGGAGAAGCGGTCGCCCCGGTAGACCTCGACCGGGGGCAGGAGGGGGGCCAGGGCCCGCACCGCGGTGGACTTGGCGGTGCCCTTCTGGCCGCGGACCAGGACGCCGCCGATCTCGGGGGAGACGCTGGCCAGGACGAGGGCCAGGCCCAGGTCGTCGAGCGGTTCGGCGTCGCAGCCGACGATCGCCGAGAAGGGATAGTGGGACGTCCGCAATGGCATGTGAGGCTCCCGCTCGTTTCGCCATCGGTCATGGGCGGGTGCGGGGCCGGTCTTCGGACTCACCGAGTCCTCCTGTACGGAGGCTCGGCTCACCGCAGCGGGCCTGTGCCGGATTCTCACCGGGCTTCCCAGATTCTCCCCGGACGCCGTCCCCACCGTTTCCGATGGCTGGGCAGCCGGGGCACCTCGCACCTTCGGCCGCCACGATAGCGTCCTGCCCATGAAGGTCGAGATGTCCCCTCCCCGAATCACCGTCGTCGGCATCGGCGCCGACGGCTGGCCGGGCGTGCCCGAGAGGCTGCGCGGGCTGGTCCTGGCGGCCGACACGGTGCTGGGCGGGCCCAGGCACCTCGCCATGCTGCCGCGGGCGCCGGGCCAGCGGCGCCGGGCCTGGCCCTCCCCGCTGCGCGAGGGCCTGCCGGACCTGCTCGTCTCCCTGGAGGGCCGCGCCGTCGTCGCACTGGCCTCCGGCGACCCCCTGGTCTCGGGCATCGGCAGCACGCTGATCGACCTGCTCGGAGCGGACGCGGTGCGCGTGGAGCCGGCCGTCTCCTCGGTCGCCCTGGCCCGCGCCCGGATGGGGTGGCCGGCGGAGGGGAGCACGGTGCTGTCCCTGGTGGGGCGCGACACGCACCTGCTGATGCGCGTCCTGGCCCCGGGACGCCGCGTCCTGGTGCTCTCCTCGGACGCCGCCACCCCCGGGACGGTCGCCGCCCTGCTGGTCGGAGCGGGCTACGGCGGCAGCCGGATGACCGTCCTCGGCGACCTGGGGGCGGCCGGGGAGTCGCGGTCGGGGAGCACGGCCCGCGACTGGCTCGGCTCCCCTCCGGAGGAGGTGCCCCGGCTGCACGTACTGGCGCTGGAGCTCTTCGGGCCGACGGGCCTCGGACTGGTCGCCGGGCTGCCCGACGACGCGTTCGAGCACGACGGCCAGCTCACCAAGCGGGACCTGCGCGCCTCGGCGCTGGCCCGGCTGGCGCCCTCCCCGGGGCAGCACCTGTGGGACGTGGGCGCGGGCGCGGGCTCGGTCGGCATCGAGTGGATGCGCGCCCACCCCTCGTGCACGGCCACGGCGGTGGAGGCCGACGCCGGGCGCGCCGGGCGGATCGGCCGCAACGCCGACAGGCTCGGCGTCCCGGGCCTGCGCGTGGTCGCCGGCCGTGCGCCGGACGCGCTGGAGGGGCTGGCCCCGCCCGACGCGGTGTTCGTCGGCGGCGGCGCGACCCGGCCCGGCGTGCTCGACGCCTGCCTGGAGGCGCTGGTACCGGGCGGCCGACTCGTGGTGCACGGGGTGACGCTGGAGACCGAGCGGCTGCTCGCGGACGCCTACCGGCGCCACGGCGGGGAGCTGACCCGCACCGCCGTGGAGACCGCCGCGCCCATCGGCGCGTTCACCGGATGGTCCCCCGCCCGCACCGTCACCCAGTGGAGCCTGGCCACGTCACCCGGAAGCGCCTGACGAGGGGGCGGCGCCCCTGGGCCGCGCGGGGTCGTACAGGTAGGACTCACCGCCCCCCTCGGGGTCGAGCGCCCACCCGACCAGGATCACCGCCGCCTGCCGGAGCCCCGCCTCCTCCACCAGGCCGGCGACGGTGGAGACCGTCCCGCGCAGCACCGCCTCCTCCGGCTGGCTGGCCCGGTACACGACCACCGCGGGACAGTCCGCGCCGTAGGCGGGGACGATCTCGGCCATGAGCTCCCGCACCCGCCGGATCGCCAGGTGCAGCACCAGCGTGGCCCGCGTCGCCGCGAACGCGCCCAGCGCCTCGGTCTCCGGCATCGCCGTCGACCGGGCGCCGGTCCGGGTCAGCACCACCGACTGGGCCACCAGCGGCACGGTCAGCTCGCGGCCCACCAGCGCCGAGGCGGCCGCGTAGGCGGGCACCCCCGGCGTGACGTCCCACGGGACCCCGTGCGCGTCGAGCCTCCGGGTCTGCTCGGCCAGCGCCGAGTACAGCGAGGGGTCCCCGGAGGTCAGCCGTACGACGTCCCGGTCCGCGGCGTGCGCGGCGACCAGGCGTTCGGTGATGCGGTCCAGGTCCAGACCCTGGGTGTCGACCAGTTCCGCGCCGGGGGCGCAGTGGGAGAGGACCCCGGGGTCCAGGTACGTGCCGGGGTAGAGGACGACGTCGGCCGCGTTGAGCATGCGCGTGGCGCGGACGGTGAGCAGGTCGGCGGCTCCGGGCCCCGCCCCCACGAAGTGCACGGTCACGGCTGCACCCACCTCGGCGTCCAGACCCGGCCCGACCCGGAGACGCGGGTGCCGGAGGCGCCGACGATGAGCAGGCAGCGCATGTCGACGCCGGCGGGGTCGAGCTCCCCGAGCGTGGTCACCGCCAGGGACTCGCCCTCCCTGCCGACGCTCCGTCCGACGACGACCACGGTGTCGGGCTTGCGGTGCTCCAGCAGGACCTCGCGGGCGGCGGCGACCTGCCCGGTCCGCGAGCGCGAGGCCGGGTTGTAGATCGCCAGCGCCAGGTCGGCCTCGGCGACGGCGCGCAGGCGCCGTTCGATCACCTCCCAGGGCTTGAGCCGGTCCGACAGGCTCATCACCGCGAAGTCACCGCCGACGGGGGCGCCCGCCCGGGCGGCGACCGCCTGCACGGCGCTGACGCCCGGCAGCACCCGGACCGGGACGTCCCGGTAGGCGGGGTCCTCGGCCGCCTCGAACACGGCGGTGGCCATGCCGAACACACCGGCGTCCCCGCCCGAGACCACCGCCACGCTCTCACCGTCGCGGGCGAGCCCGAGGGCGAGGCGGGCGCGGTCGATCTCGACGGTGTTGCCGGAGGCGTGCCGGGTCAGGCCGGCCCGCTGCGGGACGCGGTCGACGTAGGGGCCGTAGCCCACCACGTGGTCCACCCCGGCCAGCGCCGCGGAGGCCTCGGGGGTGAGCCAGCGGCCGGGACCGGGCCCCAGGCCGACGACCAGCAGCTCGGCGGCAGGGCCGGCGGGCTCCACGGCCGCGGGTTCCGGCAGGGACCGGTCGCGCGACCTCCTGCCGTTGCGGCTGTCCCCGGTGACCAGGACCAGGGAGAAGTAGGGCACCGTCGCCGGATCGACCTCGGCCACGGGCAGCCGCCGCTCCCCGTCCATGGAGGCGCGCTCCACGTACACGGCGTGCTCCAGCCGCCCCGCGGACTCCAGCGCCCGGCGCACGGCGGGGAAGGTCCGGCCCAGCTTCATGACCACCGCGGCGTCGGTGTCGGCCAGCCGGCGGGCCAGCTCCGGCTCGGGGAGGGTTCCGGGCAGCACGGTGAGCACGTCGGTCTGCCGGGCCAGCGGGGCCGCCGCCACCGCCGTGGCCGCGGCGAACGCCGGGACCCCGGGCACGATCTCCGTCTCGTACCGCTCGGCCAGCCGGTCGTGCATGTACATGTACGAGCCGTAGAACAGCGGGTCGCCCTCGGAGAGGAGCACGACGTCGCGGCCGGCGTCCAGGTGCGCGGCCAGCCGGGCGGCGGACTCCTCGTAGAAGTCGGCCAGCACCCCCGTGTACCCGCCCGGGTGGTCGGTCGCGCCGGTGGTGACCGGGTAGGTGAGCTGTTCCTCGACCGCCGACCCGGGGATCAGCGACGCGGCGATGCGGCGGGCGTTGGACGCCTTGCCGACCCCGGCGTGGTAGGCGACGACGTCGGCCGCGGCGATGAGCCGTGCGGCCTTGAGGGTGATCAGCTCGGGGTCGCCGGGGCCGACGCCCACCCCGTGGAAACGTCCGGTCACTCCTCCTCCTTGGCGAGTGCGTTGAGAGCGGAACAGGTCATCGCGGAGCCTCCGCGGCGGCCGCGGGCGGTCACGTAGGGGATGTCGGCGCCGAACCGGTCGCCGAACTCCGTCAGCGCCTGCTTGGACTCGGCGGCCCCCACGAAACCGACGGGGCAGCCGACGATCGCGGCCGGGCGCGGCGCCCCGTCGGCCAGCATCTCCAACAGGTGGAAGAGGGCGGTGGGCGCGTTGCCGACGGCGACCACGGCGCCCTCCAGGAACGGTTCCCACAGGGAGACCGCGGCGGCGCTGCGCGTGGTCCCCCACTCGGCGGCGAGGCCGGGGACGCGTCCGTCGCCCAGGAAGCAGAGCACCTCGTTGTCACACGGAAGGCGGCTCGCGGTCACACCGCTGGCCACCATGCGCGCGTCGCACAGGATCGGCGCCCCGGCACGCAGGGCGGAGCGCGCCGCGGACACCAGGCCGGGGTGGACCACCAGGTCCCCGGCGAGGTCGACCTGGCCGGTGCCGTGGATCATCCGCACGGCGAGCCGCTCCGCGTCGGCGGGCAGGTGCCCGAGCTCGGCCTCCTTCCTGATGACGGCGAAGGAGTCCGTGTAGATCGCGGGCCCGTCGTCGATGTAGTCGTAGTGCCGGCCCGGCCGGCGTGGGACGGTCACCGCGCCTCCCCGGGGCTGGAAACGGACTCTCCCGGCACCAGGACGCCGCGCCAGGGTGTGACGACGAGTTCGCCGGACCCGGCGGCGAGCGCCTCCTCGGCGAGGGCCTCGGCGGCCGGACGGTCCAGGCCCTCGTCGGGCACACGCACATGCCGTGCGCCCCCGGGCAGCGGGCCGTACGGCAGCGGTGGGGCGGGAGGCGGGAGCCGCCGGTCCGGTTCCACCGGCCCGGCCAGCGGCGCCGGGAGCTCGGCGACGTGCCACGGCGCGGTGGGCCCCTCCCCGCGGCGGTCCAGGAACGCGTCCGCCAGGCGCAGGAGCGCGGCGGGCGCCTCGTCGACCGGCACCAGCGGGCCCCAGCGCTCGCCGATCCTCAGCTGGGCGACGCCCTCGTCCAGGGCGACGAGCCCCAGGTCGCACGGGTGGCCGATCAGGTCGCCGCGCCCGTCGTCCAGGACGAACAGGAAACGGCCGGGCAGGTCGGCGCGGCGCGGGACGGAGCACAGCATCGTGTCCAGGTCCGAGGCGACGGGGCGCAGGTCGGCCCGGCCTCCGCCCGGTCCGGTCCCGGCGGGGCCCGCCGTGCCCGTGCCCGGGGAGACCATCACGTTGCGGACGAGTTCGTGGCTGACGGAGGGCAGCAGGCCGGTCTCCGCCAGGGCCCGGACCACCTCGGGCCCCAACCGCCCCGCGTTTCCCGGCAGCGCGCGCAGTTGCAGGTTCGCGCGGCCGGTGACGTGGACACGGCCGGAGCCGTACCGGTCGGCCACCGCGGCGAGGGCGCGCAGCGAGGAGGCGCCGACACGGCCGCCGATGAGCCGGAGCCTGACCAGCAGGCCGTCCTCGGCGGGCCAGGGTCTCAGCACGCCGGGGCAGCGGTCGCGGCGCGTACGGCGCGTGGAGGGGGGAGAACCGGTCGGGGACATGCGCGTCCTTCGGGTCAGGGGCTCGTTCGCGGAGCCCGCGGATGACTCGGCGGACCGTGGCCGCCGGTGCCAGCAGGTCTTCGGACTCGGATTCGACCGGTGCGGAGCGCCTTCCCGGAGCCGTGCTCCAGTGGCTGTCCCGGGGAGTGCTCCCCGGACGTGCCCGCCCGTCATCCTCACCGCTGCGCGTCAGTCCCGGATTCCCACCGGGTTCCCTGACCCCACCAAGTGGAGTTCGACTGGCCCGACGAGGGTACCCCGACCCCCTCCTGCCTGCTCCGGGGGACGTCGCCTTGCCGTGCCGGCCTCCGGCGGCGGCCCCGGGCGGTCCGGCCGGGGCGGACCGGGCGACCGGCCCCGTCCCCGGGCCCGCAGACCGGATGACCGGACGACATGAAGGGGCCCCGCCCTCCGAGGAGGGCGGGGCCCCGACCGCGCGGACGCGGGGACGGGCCGCGGGACGGCCGCACGGGTCCTCGCAGGTCAGTCCTCGGCGCGCACGTCGACGACCTCGCCGGCCGCGTCGAGGATCACCTCGTACTCCTGGCCGCCGGCGTCGAGCACCTCGGCGTCCCAGCCGTCCCAGCCGTCCTCGTCCTGGCGCTCGACCTCGACGGTGCGGGCGCCCTCGCCGACCGCCTCGGCGGCGTTCGCGGACACCGTGTCGCGGTCGGCCTCGGTCTGCCCGCCGGTGTTCTGCCACGGGGCCGGGCCGTCGTCGGTGTCCCGGAAGGCCAGCCCGTTGATGGTGTACACGTCGGCGTCGTCGCGGTCGTCGTCGGCCTCGTAGCGCACGCCCAGCGTCACCTCGGTGCCCTCCAGGCCGCGCAGCTCGTCCAGGAGCGGCTGGACGGTGCCGTTGCCGTCGAAGTCCTCCAGCTCGGGGTCGGTCAGCAGCCACTCCTCGGGTCCGAAGTCGACCTCGACACCGGACACCGTCCAGTCGTCGGTGTCGTCGCCGTCGTCGTCGTCACCGTCGGCGCGCAGCTCGCCCACGAGCTGCTCCAGGCCGTCCACCGACTGGGACGAGGGGGGGTTCTGCCCCGACGCGTCCGCCCCGCTCGCCGAGGGGGCCGAACCGGAGGTCACGCCGGTGAGCTCGATCGAGTCGACCTGCTGCTCGGGGTCGTCCACCACGAGGTAGCCGATCGTGCCGACGGCCAGCAGCCCGGCCGCGGCGGCGGAGGAGAGGAGGATGACGGTGTTGCGCTGCATCGGCGTTTCCTTTGCTCGAAGGTTTCTACTGCCCCAAGCATGCGGCGGCAAGATGATGGAGTCCTGAAAGCCACCTGAAGAACGTCTTCATGTGGCTCTCAGGAACGGTTCAGCGGTTCCTGCCAAGGTAGGGGGACCACGGGCGGAGAGGACACGGCGTTGGCGATTCTGGTGGTGGAGGACGAGGAGGGCATCGTCTCCTTCGTGCGGCGGGGCCTGGAGACGGCCGGGTACCAGGTGCTCTCGGCCGCGGACGGGATCGACGGGCTGACGATGGCCCTGTCCCCCGACGTCGACCTGGTCGTCCTGGACCTGGGACTGCCCGGCATCCCGGGGGAGGAGGTGCTGCGCCGCCTGCGGCAGCGCCGCCCCTCGGTCCCCGTGATCGTGCTCACCGCCAAGGACGCGGTCAGCGACCGGGTGGCCAACCTCGACGCCGGGGCCGACGACTACATGGTCAAGCCCTTCAGCGTGAGCGAGCTCCTGGCCCGGGTCCGGGCGCGCCTGCGCACGGGCGGACAGGAGCGCGGCGACGTGCTGGCGGCCGGCGGCGTCGTACTCGACCTCGGGGCCCGCACCGCCTCCGTCGACGGCCGGACCGTCAACCTGTCGACCCGCGAGTTCGGCGTCCTGGAGGTCCTCATCCGCAACCCCTCACAGGTGTTCTCCCAGCCCCAGCTGCTCGACCGCGTCTGGGGCTACGACTTCGACGGCGCCTCCAACGTGGTCGAGGTCTACGTCAGCCAGCTGCGCCGCAAGCTCGGCGCCGACCGCATCCAGACCGTCCGCGGCGCGGGCTACCGCCTCGCCGGGGGTACCCGGTGAGCCTCACCGGCCGCGTCGTCCTGCGGTCGCTGCTCGTCATGGCCCTCGTCATCGGCGGCGTCGCCCTGCTCACCTACGAACTCGTGCGCGTCTCGGGCCTGACCGACATCGACCGCCTGCTCCGGGAGGAGTCGGCGCTGGTCGGCGACGCCCTCGCCGACCAGGTCCCCGCCGCCGCGGGGCTCGACGGGGTGGTCTCGGGGCCCGAGGCGGAGCGCGCCGCACGTCAGGCGCTCGCCGTGCGCCCCAGCGGAGCCCGCCACGTGACGCTGGTGACCGCCAACGGGGCGCGCCTGCAGAGCACGGGAGGCCCCACCCGCGTCGCCGGGCTGATGCGCGGCGGCGACGCCCCCGCACCCGAGCCGGGGACGATCCGCACCCTCGACACCGACGCCGGCCCGGTCCGGGTGCTCGACACCGAGGTCGCCGACGGGGCCGGGGTCCCCCTCGCCGTCGTCACCGTCGTCGCCCCCCTCGACTCCACCCGCGACACGGCGGCCACGGTCCTGCTGCTCTCCGCCCTCGCCGGCGGGGTCGGCGTCGTCGGCGGCGGCATCGCGCTGTGGCTGGTGGTGCGGCGCACCCTGTCGCCCGTGCGGGAGGTCTCCGAGGCGGCCAAGGCCATCTCCCCCTCCGACCTGGACACCCGCGTACCCGTGCCCGCCACCCGCGACGAGATCGCCGAACTGGCCACCGAGATCAACCAGATGCTCGTGCGCATCGAGCAGGCCGACACCAACCGGCGCCGCTACCTGGCCGCGATCTCGCACGAGGTGCGCACCCCCCTCGCCGTCGCGGAGGGGCACCTGGAACTGCTGGGCACGGCCGACGCGGCCGTCGTGCGCGCCGAACTCGACCGCCTGCGCCGGGTCCTGGAGGACCTCATGGCGGTCGCCCGGGGAGGCGACGAGATCGACGTCCGGGTGGAGGCGGTGTTCCTGCCCGACCTGTTCCACGCCGTGCGCGCCCGGCTGGACTCCCTGCCCTACGCCGGCGCGGTCACCCTGGAGGAGCCGCCGCCGGACGTCCTGCTCGGCGACCAGTCACGCCTGGAGCAGTGCCTGGCCAACCTGGTCGCGAACGCCGTCGACCACAACCCGGAGGGCACCCGCGCCACCGTGGCCGCCCGCGGCGAGGGCGACTCCCTCGTCCTCACGGTGTCCGACGACGGCCCGGGCATCGACCCCGCGCTGCTGCCCCACGTGTTCGAGCCCTTCGTGACCTCGCGGGACGAGGGCGCCGGCCGCATCTCCGGCCTCGGGCTGGCGGTCGTCAGCTCCCTGGTCCAGGCCCAGGGCGGCCGGGTGGGGATCGACAGCGGGCCCTCCGGCACCGGCGTCGCGATCACCCTGCCCAGGGCCACGGCCTGACCGGCGGCCGACACGCCGCGGCGGCCCGGGGAGCGCAGTGCGTGCGGGAAGCGCCGGGGCGCGCGGGGACGGGCCTGTGCGAAGGCATGCCGGACCGGGGCGGCGGGAGGGAAGGGAAAAGCCCCAGGCGCATGTCAGCAGAGGCGGCACTGGGGCGTTCCCCAGGACAGTAGCATCGGGCGATGTCCTCCGTCGAAGCAGACACCGACGCGGTCCTGAGCCTGGTCCCCGCCCCGCGCCTCGCGCCCTACCTGGCGCTGGCCGGGGGAGACCGGGGCCGCGCCCTCGCCCTGTACGAGTGGGGCGCGCGCGTGTCCGCGGCGGCCTTCGAGGACATCGCCCACCTGGAGGTCCTGCTCAGAGGGGGCATGGACAGGGTCCTGCGGGCCCACTTCCGGGAGGCCGAGCGGGGCATCCCCTGGTTCCTGCTCCCCGTTCCCGGCGGCGAGTACGTCGCCGAGGCGTCCGGCCGCGTCCGTGAGCGCCTCCGCCAGGAGGGGCGGGAGACGCGCGACCAGGTCGTCGCCGCGATGAGCTTCGGGTTCTGGTCCGGGATGCTCGGGCCCGGGTACGAGGAGCTGTGGCGGGCCTGCCTGCACCGGGCCTTCCCCGGGTCGTCCGGGATGCGCGCGGAGGTGGCCGCCACTGCGGAGGGGGTCCGCCGGTTCCGCAACCGGATCGCCCACCACGACTCGGTGCTCGGCGTCGACTTCCCGTTCGAGGTCCGCCAGGTCGCGGAGCTGGCAGCGTTCGTCGACCCGGCCGCGGGGCGCTGGCTCCGAAGCCGCAGCCGGACCATGGACGTCTACGCGCAGCGCCCCGCCACGCCCGACGACACGCTGGTGGTCTCGGCCCCCGGCGCGCTGTTCCTCTACGAACGCTGCCGGGCCCACGTCACACGGGCGGGACAGGCCTTCGCCGGGGTCGACCGCATGGCCTTCCGAGTGGACGACATGATCGCCTCGGACCTCCCGCGGGTCCTCCTGCGCCGGGACAACGTGGAGTGGACCGAGCGCGGCGCGATCCGGCTGCGCCGCACCCGCGACCCCTGGGACCGCAGGATCGCCGAGGTCGTCGAGGACTCGCTCGTGACCGGGCGGGACGGGGGCCGGCGCCAGGTCTTCCTGCTGACCGGGCCGGACGAGCCCGGCCACCGCCGCCTGGCCGGGCCCCTCCCCGTGAACGGGGACGTGTCCGGGACCGCGGCGGCCGGGAAGGACGGTTCCGGCGGGGGCGGGGAGGGGTTCGCCGGGCGGCCCGTGCCGGAGTACGCCTACACCCGCCTCCACGCCCTGGAGACCGGCGCCGCCGGCTGACCCGGAAGGGCCCGGACACGCGGCCCCTCCGGTCCGCACCGGGGCGTCGGACGCGGAAGCCCGGCGCCCCCTAGGATGTGGACCATTGGTCCGCTTGAAGCGGCGGGCCCGTCTCGCAGGGGGAGTGAAAGTGAGCCCACGCAGGGAGCGCGCCGACGCGCAGCGCAACAGGGAGGCGGTGCTCGCCGCCGCGGACCGGCTCTTCGCCGCGAGCACGAGCCCCGGCGGCGTGTCGATGGACGACGTCGCGACGGCCGCGGGCGTCGGCAAGGGCACGCTCTTCCGCAGGTTCGGCGACCGCGACGGCCTGATCCAGGCGCTCATGGAGAAACGGATCGCCCCCCTGCGCGAGGCCGTCGCCGAAGGGCCCGCGCCCCTCGGCCCCGACACGCCCGCGCGCGAACGCGTTCCGGCGCTCATGGCCGCGCTGCTGCGGTTCAAACTCGACAACCGCCACCTGGCGCTGGCGCTGGAGACGGGCGGCGGGAACAGCCCCTACCGGGCGGGGCACTACACGTGGTGGCACACCCTCCTGCGGGACGCCGTGCGCGGGATCCCGGGCGCGCCCGACGCCGACTTCACCGCCCACGCGCTCTTGGCCGCCGTCCGCGCCGACCTGGTGGAGCACCTGGCCGGCGGGGAGGGGGCCCCGCCGGAGCGGCTGGAGGAGCGGCTGGAGGCGTACGTCGCCAAGGTGCTCGCCTGAGGCCCTTCCCCGGCGGCGGCCCCCGGCGGTCGGTGCCGGGGGCCGCGGGGGAGGGGCGCGGTGGGAGGGGACGCTCCTGTGGATGTCAGCCGAGGTCGGCGGACTCCCGCTCCGGGGCGGCCCCCTGCCCGCGCGCGGCACGGCGGCGCCGCACCCCGGCGATCACCGGGACCACGGCCGCCAGCAGCACCAGCGCGTACAGGGTGATCGAGATACCGCTGCCGACCAGGATCGACGGGTCGCCCGAGGAGGCGGCCAGCGCGCGGCGGAACTCGGTCTCCGCGATCGGGCCGAGCACGACGCCGATGAGCGCGGGGGCCACCGGGACGCCGAACGTCCGCATGGCCAGGCCGAGCAGCGTCACCCCCAGCAGCATCACCAGGTGCACCACCGACGTGTTGATCGCGTACACCGCCAGCACCGAGAACAGTGTGATGCCCGCGTACAGGTACGGCTTGGGCAGCTTCAGCAGCTTCGCCCACAGCGGCGCGAACGGCAGGTTGATGACCAGCAGCAGGACGCTGCCGATCAGCAGGCTCGCCAGGAGGGTCCACACCAGGTCGGCGTTGCGCTCGAACAGCACCGGCCCCGGCTGGAGGCCGTACTGCTGGAAGGCGGCCAGCATGATCGCGGCCGTCGCCGAGGTCGGCAGCCCGAGCCCCAGCAGCGGCACCATCGTGCCCGCCGCGCTGGAGTTGTTCGCGGCCTCCGGCCCGGCCACGCCCTCGATCGCTCCCCGGCCGAACTCGTTCGGCACGCCCCTGCGCTTCGCCCGGCGCGCCGCGAGCCTGCGCTCCAGGCCCAGGGACAGGAAGGTCGGGATCTCCGCGCCGCTGCCCGGGATCGGGCCGAACGTGCTGCCCAGGGCGGTGCCGCGCAGCCACGGCTTCCACGACCGGGCCCAGTCCCGGCGGCTCAGCCACGCGCGGCCGGTGCGGATCGCGGACAGGTCCGCCCCGGAACTGCCGCGCGCCGCCACGTACAGCACCTCGCCCAGGGCGAGCAGGCCCACGGTGACGACGACGATGTCGATCCCGTCCAGCATCGCCGACGACCCGAAGTCGAAGCGCGCGGCGCCGCTCTGGCCGTCGATGCCGACCATGCCGATGGCCAGGCCGATGAGCAGCGAGGCCAGCCCGCGCAGCACCGAGCCCGACACGACCGCGGCGACCGCGACGAACGAGAACACGGTCAGCGCGAAGTACTCGCCCGGACCGAAGTTCAGCGCCAGGGACACCATGACCGGGGCGAACAGGGCCACCACCAGCGTGCCGATGACGCTGGCCACGAACGAGCCGATGACCGCGGTGCCCAGGGCCTGCGCCGCCCGGCCCTTGAGCGCCATCTTGTGGCCCTCGTAGGTCGTGGCGATCGACGACGCCTGGCCGGGGGTGTTCAGCAGGATCGACGTGGTCGCCCCGCCGAACATGCCGCCGTAGTACACGCCCGCGAACAGGATCAAAGCGCTCGTCGGGTCGAGCCGGAACGTCACGGGCAGCAGCAGCGCCACCGCCATCGCCGAACCCAGGCCCGGCAGCACGCCCACGGCGGTGCCGAGCAGCACGCCGAGGAAGGCCCACATGAGGTTCATCGGCGTCAGCGCCGAGACCAACCCGTCGAGGAGGAGGGGAAGAGCGTCCATCAGAGCACCAACTCCAGGAAACCGCCGGGCAGGCTCAGCCCGAGCCCGAGCGAGAAGCCGACCTGCACGGCCGCGGACATCGACAGCGCCACCACGGCGTCACGCACGTGGGCGCGGGCGCCGAACGCGTAGGCCACCACCCAGAACAGCAGCGCCCCCGACAGCAGCCAGCCCACGTACTCCAGCACGGCGATGTGCACCACCAGCCCGGCCAGGATGAGCAGCACGGGGCGGCCCTCGAACCACGCGAGGCCGTTCCCGCCGGAGCCGGCGCCCGACCGGAGGTGGCGCAGGTTGACCGCGCTCAGGCACGCGGCGACCAGCAGCAGGAGGCCGCCGACCGCCCCGGGGAAGGCCGCCGGTCCGGGCCGGGTCACGTTGGGCGGCGCCTCGACGGTGAACGCGCCCCACAGACAGACGGCGCCCAGGGCCGCGACCAGGGCGGGGACGACCCACATGGTCGGTCCGCTCCACGGCGCGGTCTCCGGGTCCGGGGCCTCCGCGGCCTCCGGGTTCCCCGGCGCCGCAGCGGCCCCGTCCGCCCCGGTGGCGCCGGTTCCGGCGGACTCCCCGGTCACGGTCGCCGTCCCCGGTCCGGGGTCCCCGGCGGTCCCGGGGACCGACTGCTCGCTGTCGGCCGTCACAGCCCCAACTCCTCTACGGTCTCCTGCGTCACTGCCACCTCGGCGTCGAGGAACTCCTCGAACTCCTCACGCGGCTGGAAGGTGTCGGTCCACCGGTTGCGCTCCAGGGTGTCCGCCCAGGCGTCCGAGGCCAACAGGTCACGGACCAGCCCCTCCAGCCGGTCGGCCTCCTCCCCGGTGAGCCCGGGAGGGGCGATGACCCCGCGCCAGTTCGACATCTCCACGTCGTAGCCCTGCTCGGCGAGGGTCGGCACGTCCACCCCGTCCATCCGCTCGGGGGAGGAGACCGCGAGCGCGCGGAGCGGGCCGCCCTCGTCGACCTGGTCGCTGAAGTCGCCCAGCGTTCCGAAGCCGACCTCCGACGTCCCCGACAACAGCGAGGTCAGGACCTCGCCGCCGCCCGAGTACGGCAGGTAGTTGATCTCCCCGGGGGCGATGTCCATGGACCGGGCCACCTGGGCGGCGAAGATCTGGTCCACACCGCCCATGGAACCGCCGGCGACCGGCAGCGTCCCCGACCGCTCGCGCCAGTCCCCGGCCAGGTCGTCCAGGGTCTCGTACGGGGAGTCGGCGGGGACGACGACGGCCAGGTACTCCGACGCCAGCTGCGCGATCGGGGTCGAGTCCTCCATCGTGTACAGCGAACCGGTGGTCTCCACCGCGCCGACCATGCCCAGGCCCGTCATCGTGAGGACGTTCGCCTGGCCCTCGCGGCCCGCGGTCTGCGCGAGGCCGATCGTGCCGCCCGCGCCCTCCGCGTTGCGTACCTCGACGTTGAAGCGCAGGTCCTCCTCGCGCAGCCCGTTCTGCATCTCCCGGGCCAGCGTGTCCCAGCCTCCGCCGGGTCCGGCGGGGGCGATCAGCAGCAGCTTCTCCTGCTGGCCGCTCCCCGACGCCGCGCTCTGCCGCACGTCGAACAGCGCCGTCCCCACGAGGAGGAGGGCGCACAGCCCGCCCCCCACGCGGAACAGCACGCCGCGATCGCGCATGGGTGCTCTCCTCTTCGGTCGTCCAGGGCGTCACAGGCCTCCCCGGCGCACCGGCGACGAGGAGATCCAGGCCACAGTGTGACCCGGGGCACGCCGATGTCAGATCTTTGTTAAAACTGGGGGCATATTGGTCGTATTGTTCGTGACACGCCCACCTGGGCGTTTGCCCGGCCGGGTCCCCGCACCCCGGCGAAGGCGACTGGAGGACACATGACCACGCTCCCCGCGCGCGGCCGCCTCTCGCTCACAGGTTCCCTGTTCATCGGCTACGTGCTCCTGCTGACGGTGGCCCTGGCCGCCGTCGGAACCCTCTGGGCGGTCCACCTCGACCGGGCCACCGACCGCCAGTACACCGAACGGGTCCTCGGAGTGGCCCGCTCCGTCGCCGTCATGCCCCAGGTCGTCGACGGCCTCCAGACCGCCGAGCCGAGCACCGTCCTCGACCCGCTCGCCGACCGGGTCGCCGCCGCGACCGACGCCGACTTCGTGGTCATCGCCTCCCCCGACGGCATCCGCCACACCCACCCCGACAAGGACCTCATAGGCCGGACCGTGTCCACCCCGCCGGGGCCGGCCGCACGGGGTGAGGAGTGGACCGGCGTGGAGAACGGGACCCAGGGGCGCACCGTCCGGGCCAAGGTCCCCGTGTTCTCCGGGGGCGGCTCGGTCAACGGCGGCGACGCCGGGGGCGACGTGGTCGGCTACGTCTCCCTCGGCATACTCACCTCCAGCGCCGCCACCGAGGTACGCGCCTCCGTCCCGGCGATCCTCGGCATGGTCGCCGTGGTCCTGGTCCTCGGCGTGGGCGGGGCCTGGGCGCTCTCGCGCCAGGTCCGCACCAAGACCCACGGGCTCGAACCGGCCGACATCACCGCGCTCCTGGAGAGCCGGGAGGCCCTGCTCTACGCGGTCCGCGAGGGGGTCCTCGCGGTGGACGGCGCCGACCGCCTCGTCCTGGCCAACCTGCCCGCGCGCGACATGCTCGGCCTGCCCGACGACGCTGAGGGGCGCCACCTCGACGAACTCGGCCTGTCCGAACGGGTCCGCGACATCGTCTCCGGCGACGACCCGGGGGACGACCGGCTCCTGCTGGCCGGGAACCGCATCCTGGTCGCCAACCGCATGCCGGTCCAGGTGCGCGGCGAGGACGCGGGAGCGGTCGTCACCCTGCGGGACCGCACCGAGCTCGACCGGCTCACCGGGGAACTCGACGGAGCCCGCACCGTCACCCGGGGGCTGCGCGCCCAGACCCACGAGTTCGCCAACCGGGTGCACACCGTCGCGGGCCTGCTCGAACTCGGCGCCTACGACGAGGCCCGCGCCTACCTGGCGGACCTGTCCGCCACCCACACCCGCACCAGCACGGACATCTCCGAGCACGTCCGCGACCCCGCCGTGGCGGCCCTCACCATCGCCAAGTCGGCGCAGGCCTCCGAGATGGGGGTCGACCTGCGGCTCTCGCCCATGACGAGCGTCCCCGCCCTCGACAGGGAGGTACGCTCCGACGCACTGCTCGTCCTCGGGAACCTGGTCGACAACGCGCTCGACGCGGTGGCGTCCGCCCCCCACGGGTGGGTCGAGCTGATGGTGCGCCTGCACACCGCCGACAGCGGCCTGCCCCACGACCTGCTGGAGATCCGGGTGACCGACTCCGGCCAGGGGGTGGCCGACGACGTGGCGGAGGAGATCTTCCGGCTCGGGTTCACCACCAAGGCGTCCCGGGACGGCGGCACGCGCGGGCTCGGACTCGCGCTCGTGAAACAGGTGTGCGAGAGCAGAGAGGGAAGTGTCGAGATGGAGGCGCCCGACGCCGACGAGGGCGCGGTGTTCACCGCCTGCCTGCCCGTGCGGACAGCGGCGGTGGTGCCGTCGTGATCCGCGTGCTGGTCGTGGACGACGACGTGCGCGTGGCCCGCAACCACCAGGAGGTGGTGGAGTCGCAGCCCGGGTTCTCCGTGGTGGGGGTCGCGCACACCGCCGCGGCCGCCCTCACCCAGATCCACGGCCACCGGCCCGACCTGGTCCTGCTCGACCTGCACCTGCCCGACGCCTCCGGGATCTCGGTGATGCGCGCGCTGCGCGCGTCCGCGGCCGCAGCCGCGCCCCAGCAGACCGACTTCCTGATGATCACCGCGGTACGCGACATCGCGCAGGTCCGCTCGGCCCTGCACGGCGGTGCCGTGCACTACCTGCTCAAGCCGTTCCCGCTGAGCGCGCTGCGCGACCAGCTGGAGCGGTACGCGGTGGCGCGGCGGCAGATGGACGCCTTCGGGGAGGCCACCCAGCAGGACGTGGACCGGCTGTTCGGGCTGCTGCGGCCCCCGGCGGCCCGGTCGCTGCCCAAGGGGCTGACCTCGGCCACCGTCGACCTGGTCGCGGGGGTCCTCCGCGACGCGCCCGAGGAGGTGTCGGCCTCGGAGGTCGCCGAACGGGCGGGGGTGTCGCGGGTGACCGCGCGCCGCTACCTGGAGCACCTGTGCGCGGACGGCCGCGCCGAGCTGCGCATGCGCTACGGCTCGGCGGGCCGCCCGGAGCACCTCTACCGCTGGGTCGCCTGACCCTCCCCGGGCGCCTCGCCGCCGATGCTCCCGCGCCACGGACCACCGGCAGTGAGCCAGTGCGGCACGAGCCTGACCGGGAAGGGGAGGTCGGTCTCGAAGACGTCCTCGCCGTGGACCTGGGCGGCCTCCTGGTAGACGCCGTCCTCCAGGCGCAGCTCCACCAGGCCGACCTTGTCCGCGAGCGCGTTGACGATCCAGTAGGACCGGATGCCGAACGCGGCGTACTCGTGCCGTTTGGTGTGGTTGTCGCGGAGCACGCTCTCCGGGGAGACGATCTCGACGGCGAGTACCGGCGGAATGTCGAAGTAGCCCTCCTCCGGAGGCTCATGGTCGAAGACCGCCAGGTCGGGGATCCGGTGGAGTGTTCGGTCGCCGTTGAGGTTGACCCCGGGACCGGAGAGCACGACGAACTCGTCGGGGGCGGTGTTGCCCAGGTGGATGGTCAGCCGGGAGTCGACCACGCTGTGCAGGGGTTTGGGGGCCGGTGACACGTCAAGCCGCCCGTCGACCAGCTCGTACCGGCGCCCGTCGTCCGGTGTGTGCGCCAGGTCGTCCACGGTCAGACCTCGTTCGGGTACGTCCGGATGCCTGGTAGTCATGACAGACATACTGCCTCCTCTTCATCATGACCGCCAGTATCCGGCCCCACGCTCTGTTACCGGCGGGTTTCGCCGAAGAAGTCCGAAGGAGAGCGGAGGTTTCTCACGAAGGAGGGGCTTCCGCACCGGGGAACGCCGACCGCAGGGCCGGGGCGGTCCGTCCCCGCTCCCGGCCCGGCGGTCGCGGGACCGGCCGGGATCAGGGCGTCCCGACCGGCCTCCTGCCCGTCGCCGCCTCGGCGGCGGCGACGGCGCTGGTGAACGCCACCTCTCCGAGCAGACCGGGCGCCGCCACCGAGTCACCGGCCAGGTAGACGCCGTTCCCGCGGTCGATCGCGGGGCGGTCGCGCCAGGTGTGCCCCGGCAGGTCCAGCGCACCGGTGCGCCCCCGTGCGACCTGGTCCCTGCGCCACGTCACCCGGTCGCGCCACCGCGGCAGCGCCAGGTCCAGCAGCCGCTCCAGCCGCTCCCCCGTGCGCGCCCTCGACTCGCCGGGGCGCACCGGGACCTGGGCCTGCACGAGCTCCTCGCCCTCCGGCGCCAGCGTGCGGTCCACCGCCGTGTAGCGCTCCACGAACCCGCACTCGTCGCCGTCGAAGACGATGAACGGGTCCCGGCCCCGGCGCAGCCCCAGGTCCACCATCAGGGTGTGCCCGCTCTCCCACGCCAGGGAGTCGTCCCCGAGCAGGGAGCGGGCCGCGGCCAGCGACGTCGCCACGACGACCGGGCCGTCGGGGAGCGCGTCCAGGGAGTCGACCCGGGCGTCCGTCGCGATCCGCACCCCGCGCTCCCGCGCCCGGTCGGCCATCCACCCGACCAGCGACGTCCAGCCGCCCACCATGTAGCGGGCGGCCGGCCACGCGGGCGTGGTCACCCGCAGGAACCTGTCCCAGACGAACTCCGCGGACAGCCGGGACGGGTCCGAGTCGAAGAGCGCCACCCCCATCATGCTCGCGATCGCCCCGGTGGTCTCCGTGCCGAACCGCTCCCGGCCCCACGACCCGAAGTCCCGGTCGTACGGGGCCCGCAGCCCGCGGCGGGCTGCGGCCCGCAGGAGCCCGGCGGGCGGCATGCCGAGCCGCCCCCGGTACCGGAACCTCACGCCCGGAGCGGCCCGAACGGGAAGGCGCAGGTGCGGCGGGAGCAGGCCGCGCTCGGCCAGCCACCGGTACGGGGCCCCGTCCCCGTAGAGCACGTGGGGTCCCTCGTTGGCCACGTACGGGGGCTCGGTGGCGCGGGCCCGCCCGCCCAGGGTCCGGTGCGCCTCCAGCAGGGTGATGTTCGCGCCCCTCTCGGCGCCGGCGATGGCCGCGGTCAATCCGGCGAGGCCACCGCCCACAACGGTGATATCCATACCCCTACGACGGGCCGGGCGTCCGCAGGCGTGACATCTTGTCGGGGTTGGCCACCAGGTACACGTGCTGGACCCGCCCGTCGGCCACGTCCAGCACGACCAGCGCCACCACCCGGCCCCCGAGCGAGACGACCGCCGCCGGACCGCCGTTGACCTCGGTGACCTCGGTCCGGGCGTCGGCCCAGGCGACCGCCGGGCCGAGACCGAGCGAGGCGAGGAACCTGTCCGCGTTGCCCGGCAGGGCGGCCAGGAAGCGGCCCACCTTGGAGGCGCCCTCCAGGACCCGCAGGGGCGCCTTGGCCTTGCCGCCGCCGTCCCCGACGAGGGTGGCGTCGTCGGCGAGCAGCCCGGTCAGGCCGTCCAGGTCCCCCTCCATGCAGGCGCGGAGGAACCGCTCCGTGATCCGTCGCCGCGCGGCGCGGTCGGCCTCGAACCGGGGCCGCCTCTCCTGGACGTGGTCGCGGGCCCGCCTGGCCAGCTGCCGCGTGGCGGCCTCCTCCCGGCCGATGACCTCCCCGATCTCCGCGTAGGGGAACTGGAAGGCCTCGCGCAGCACGAACACGGCCCGTTCCAGGGGTGAGAGGGTCTCCAGGACCACGAGGAGCGCGAACTCCACGGAGTCCGCCAGTTCGGCCTGCTCGGCGCCGTCGGGGATGTCGCTGACGGGTTCGGGGAGCCACTCGCCGACGTAGGACTCGCGGCGGGACCGGGCGCTGCGCAGCCGGTCGATGGACAGGC
This sequence comes from Nocardiopsis sp. NPDC006198, assembly GCF_040613895.1. Taxonomy (NCBI): domain Bacteria; kingdom Bacillati; phylum Actinomycetota; class Actinomycetes; order Streptosporangiales; family Nocardiopsidaceae; genus Nocardiopsis; species Nocardiopsis sp. NPDC006198. Next base: position 34,717 of record NZ_JBEXSY010000009.1, read on the forward strand.
GGGAGGCGATGGTGACGAGGTAGGCGCGCGGGTCGTCGACCTTCGCCGGATCGACGGCGGACCAGCGCAGCCAGGCCTCCTGGACCACGTCCTCCGCGTCGGAGGCGCTGCCGAGGATCCTGTAGGCGACACCGGTCAGGAGGGCGCGGTGCTCGTGGAAGGCATCGGTCGTCATGTCTGGAAGACGTATCACCCCCGCCCCGGCGTGACACGCCTCCCGTACCGGTTCGCGGCCCCGGGCACGCGGTGCGCGGGCGTCCGGGCGGGCGGTCCGGAAGAACAGGACGCGGGGCGCGGCCGGTGCCGTGCCCCGCGTCCATCCCGAGAGTGCCGGGTGTCCTGGGAGTTCCGGGTGGCTCCGGGGGACGGAGAGCCCCGGAAGTCCCGTACCCGGCGAGCCGGGAGGGCCGACTAGTCGTCGACGGAGATGCCCTTGGTGGAGGTGCCGGAGGACACGTTGCAGCCGCCCAGGTCGAGGCCGTCGAAGGCGAGGACGTCGGCGCAGATCGGCACGGTCACGTTCTGGATGTTGGCGTTGTTGTCCGCCGCGGCGGTCCCGGTCATGGCGCCCAGGGCGAGGCCGGTGGCGAGGAGGAGGCCGGAGACGGTGGCGATGCGCTTCATGGTGCTGATCCTTTTCGGTTGGCAGTGCGTTGGTTGGTGACGACGGGGCCGCGGGGCCCCGCTGGTGCAGGGGTGTGTGCGACGGGGTACTAGTCGTCGACGCTGATGCCCTTGGTGGCGGTCCAGTTGACGACGTTGCACTCGGGGCCGCTGACGCCCGAGGCGGCGAGCACGTCGAGGCAGATCGGGATCGTGATGTTCTGGACGTTGGCGTTGTTGTCCGCGGCGGCGGTGCCGGTGAAGGCACCGAAGGCGAGGCCGGTGGCCAGTACGAAGCCGGAAACCTTGGCGATACGGGTCATGGGTGATGCCTTTCGGAAGTTCATAACGCTCTGGCGGTGGCCGCCGGAATTAACTTAGCGTAGCCAGGCCCGTGCTCGCCGTACTTCGCGGGAAGAATCCAGAGTTTCCTCGGACTTTTCTCGGTTTCGATGTGGACATGCCGGACATGTCGCCAGGCAATGAAGTCATCGTGTTACCCAACCGAAAGCACGGCCGAATCCCTCACCTGACGAATGCATCGGAATCACGCTGTATCCAGACATCGGACATGAAAAAGGGCCCGCACGGTGTCTCCACCGCGCGGGCCCCGAACCTCGTGGGCGCCGCCCCCCGACGTGCGCCGCGAGCGCTACCAGCCCTGCTGCTGCCCGTATCCCGGGTACTGCTGGCCGTAGCCGGGCTGCTGCCCGTACCCCGGCTGCGGCTGACCGTAGCCCGGGTACTGCTGCTGGTCGTACCCCGGGTACTGCTGCTGGCCGTAGCCGGGCTGCTGTCCGTAACCCGCGTACGGGTCCGGCTGCTGGGCGCCCGTGGGCGGGTGCTGGTAGGCCTGCTGCTGGCCGGACGGCTCCTGCTGCTGCTGGGCCTCGGCTCTGGCCGCCTCGTCCTGCTTCTTGCTGTCGGGGTCCGGGCGGAAGATGAACAGGCGCGCGGGCTTGTCGCCCTCGTCGCCCGGGGTGATCAGGTCGAGCCGCCAGCCGGCCTCCTCGATCCCCTCCAGGATGCGGGTCAGCCCGGGACGGAGCTTGCTGGAGGGCTCGTCATAGGCGTTCACCTCCAGCTGGATGATGAACATCCGGCGCTTCTGCTGCGCCGCGACCTTGGCGTGTTCGACGACCGTGCTGTCCCTCACGACCTGCGTGACGCTCATGAATAACCGTACCCATCTGCTCAGCGCGGAGCTTGCCGTACCCGTCGGGGTGCCACCCGGTCGTCCGCGTCCACAGTGGCGGGAATCCGCCGGGTTCCGCTCCCATCATGCCTCCTGCGGGCCTGTCTGGCCACAGAAGGCCCCGAGCGGCCGCCGACCGGGAGGGGTGTCCCGGCCGGCGGCCGCTCGGGGCGGTGCTCAGGAAGCGGCGGCGCGGACGGCCTCGACGACGGGTGTCTCACCGTTCACCAGGTTGAGAACCCTCCCGACGGTCCCCGGTTCGTCCAGAACGGCCACGATCACCGAGGCGACGTCCTCCCGCGTCACCGAGTCCCTCCCGACCTCCGCGCCCAGCGCCACCTTCCCGGTGCCCGGCTCGTCGGTCAGCCCTCCCGGGCGCAGGATCGTCCAGTCCAGCTCCAGCCCGCGCTCCCGCAGGTCGGCGTCGGCGGCGCGCTTGGCCTCCACGTAGGCGGCCCACGAACCGTCGGGGTCGTTCCCGCCGGGCAGCGGGTCGTCCACCCCGATGGCCGAGACCTGGACCAGGCGCCGCACCCCCGCGAGCGAGGCCGCGTCGGCGGTCAGCACCGCCCCCTTGTGGTCCACCGTCTCCTTGCGGGCCGGCCCGCTGCCCGGTCCGGCCCCGGCAGCGAACACGACGCCGTCGGCGTTCATGAGCTTCTCCGTCAGCTCGGTGACGGTGGCGGTCTCCAGGTCGACCACGACCGGTTCGGCACCGGCGTCGACGACGTCCTGCGAGTGGTCGGGGTTGCGGATGAGGGCGACGGGCTCGTCCCCGCGGTCGGCCAGTTGCCTGGCCAGCAGCAGTGCGATCTTCCCGTGTCCCCCGGCGATGACGATACGCATGGGGGAAGCGTATGCCCTCCCCGGCCGCCGGACCCCCGGGCCCCGCGCGAGTCCGCGCGGGGCCCGGGAGGGGCGGGCCCGGGCCCCTACTCGACGGTCCAGGTGTCCCCGCTCGCCAGCAGCGCGGCCAGCTCGCCGTCCCCGTGCTCCGCCCGCGCCTCCGCGACCTGCTCGTTCAACAGCTCGTCGTAGGCGGGGCGGCGCACGTCCCGGAACACCCCGATCGGCACGTGCTCGAACGCGGGCCGGTCCAACCGGGACAGGGCGAACGCGTACCCCGGGTCCTCCCGGTGCGCGTCGTGCCGGATCAGCCGGTCCTCTCCCACCGCGTCCACGTCCACGACCTCCAGCCCGCCGAACCCGCCGGCGACCACGCCCCGGTCCGGGCCGAGCCGCAGCGGCTCGCCGTGCTCCATGCGCAGCAGGCGGGTGTCCCTCGCGGCAGGGTCCTTCAGCGGCTCGAACGCGTCGTCGTTGAAGATCGGGCAGTTCTGGTAGATCTCCACGAACGACGCCCCCGGGTGTTCGGCCGCCGCCCTCAGCACCGACGTGAGGTGCTTGCGGTCGGAGTCGACCGTCCGGGCCACGAACGAGGCCTCCGCGCCCAGGGCCAGGGACACCGGGTTGAACGGGTGGTCCAGCGAGCCCGACGGCGAGGACTTGGTGATCTTCCCCGGCTCGGAGGTGGGGGAGTACTGCCCCTTGGTCAGCCCGTAGATCCGGTTGTTGAACAGCAGGATGTTGATGTTGACGTTGCGGCGCAGCGCGTGGATCAGGTGGTTGCCGCCGATGGACAGCCCGTCGCCGTCACCGGTCACCACCCACACCGACAGGTCCGGGCGGCTGGAGGCCAGCCCGGTCGCGATCGCCGGCGCGCGCCCGTGGATCGAGTGCACGCCGTAGGTGCTCAGGTAGTAGGGGAAGCGGGAGGAGCAGCCGATCCCCGACACCATGACGATGTTCTCGCGGGGCACCCCCAGCTCGGGGAGGAAGGACTGGAACGCGGCCAGGATCGCGTAGTCGCCGCAGCCCGGGCACCAGCGCACCTCCTGATCCGACTTGAAGTCCTTCATCTTGTAGGCGGTGTCCGTCCTGGGGACCAGCCTCAGCCCCCCGGAGCCGCCCGTCAGGCCGTTCGCGTTCTCAGTCACGGTCGATGACCTCCCGAAGCACGTCCGCGAGCTCCTCGGCCTTGAAGGGCAGGCCGCGGACCTTGTTGTAGCCGATGACGTCGACCAGGAACCTGCCGCGCAGCAGCAGGGCCAGCTGGCCCAGGTTGATCTCCGGCACCACCACCCGCTCGTAGCGGGCCAGCACCTCGCCGAGGTTGGCCGGGAACGGGTTGAGGTGGCGCAGGTGCGCCTGCGCCACCCGGCCGCCCGCGCGCCGCACCCGGCGCACCGCGGCGGTGATCGACCCGTACGTGCCGCCCCAGCCGAGCACCAGCACCCCGGCGGCGCCGTCGGGATCGTCCACCGCCAGCTCGGGGATGTCCCTGGCGATGGCGTCGATCTTGGCCTGGCGGGTCCGCACCATCAGGTCGTGGTTGGCGGGCGTGTACGAGATGTCACCCGTCTCGGCGTGCTTCTCGATGCCGCCGATGCGGTGCTCCAGGCCGGCCGTGCCCGGCACCGCCCACGGGCGGGCCAGGGTCTCCTCGTCGCGCTTGTACGGCAGGAACGAGCCGTCGGGGCCGTTGGGTCCGGTGGCGAACCCCGGCTCGATCACCGGCAGGTCGCCGACCTCCGGCAGGCGCCACGGCTCCGACCCGTTGGCCAGGTACCCGTCGGACAGCACGACCACCGGGGTGCGGTAGGTGACGGCGAGCCTGGTCGCCTCCACCGCGGCGTCGAAGCAGTCGGCGGGGGAGGACGGCGCCACCACCGGCAGCGGGGACTCGCCGTTGCGCCCGTACAGGGCCATCAGCAGGTCGGTCTGCTCCGTCTTGGTCGGCATGCCCGTGCTGGGCCCCGCCCGCTGCACGTCGATGATCAGCAGGGGCAGCTCGGTCATCACCGCGAGCCCCACCGTCTCCTGCTTGAGCACCATGCCCGGGCCGGAGGTGGTGGTCACCCCCAGCGAGCCGCCGAAGGCGGCGCCCAGGGCGGCCCCCACCCCCGCTATCTCGTCCTCGGCCTGGAACGTGCGCACACCGAACCTCTTGTGCCTGGACAGCTCGTGCAGGATGTCCGACGCGGGGGTGATCGGGTACGAGCCCAGGAACAGAGGAAGGCCCGACCGGGTGGACCCGGCGATCAGCCCGTAGGCCATCGCCAGGTTCCCGGTGATGTTCCGGTACGTGCCCGCGGGGAGCCGGGCCGGCTTGACCTCGTATGAGACGGCGAAGTCCTCGGTGGTCTCACCGAAGTTCCACCCCGCCTGGAACGCCGTCAGGTTCGCCGCGAGGATGTCCGGCTTGGCGGCGAACTTGGACTTGAGGAAGGACGTCGTCCCCTCCGTCGGCCGGTTGTACATCCACGACAGCAGGCCCAGGGCGAACATGTTCTTGGCCCGCTGCGCGTCCTTCTTGGACAGGTCGGCGCCGGCCAGCGCCGCCACCGTCATCGAGGTGAGCGCCACCGCGCTCACCTTGAGTCCGTCCAGGGTGCCGTCGGTGAGGGGGTCCCCGGTGAAACCGACCTTGGCCAGGCTCCGTTTCGTGAACTCGTCGGTGTTGACGATCACGGTCGCGCCCCTGGGCAGGTCGCCGAGGTTCGCCTTGAGGGCGGCGGGGTTCATGGCCACCAGGACGTCGGGCGCGTCGCCCGGGGTCATGATGTCGTGGTCCGCGAAGTGCAGCTGGAAGCTGGACACCCCCGGGAGGGTTCCGGCGGGGGCGCGGATCTCGGCCGGGAAGTTCGGAAGGGTCGACAGGTCGTTGCCGAACGACGCGGTCTCCTGGGTGAAGCGGTCTCCGGTCAGCTGCATGCCGTCGCCGGAGTCGCCGGCGAAGCGGATGATGACGCGGTCGAGCTGTTCGATCTGTTTGGCCACTGAGATCGACGACCTCCTTGGTGAGCCGCCGGTCGTGACGGGCGGCGGCGCTCGGGTGTCATCCCCCGGCCGGGGCACTCCGCCACGGGGCGGGCGCCCGGTTCGGGGGCGTGGGACAGCGTGCGCGGCCCTCGCGCTCGCCGGGTGCGCCAACCCGGTCTCGCACGGCGCGGTCACACCGCGACAGCCGGGTCGTGAAGGGGCCTGCCTTCAACGACACGGCTCCCCGGACACCGGGATCCGGACGGGGCGGCGCCCCGCCGGCCTGGAGTTCGGAGTGATAAGGGCCACGATCGCACTATAGGTCGTCGGGAAAGGCCGGACGTGGGCCGGGTGGCGATTGTCACACCGGAACCCCGTCGGGCGGTGTGAGGTCATCCGCAACCGGGATGTGACCGACAGCCCGTCACATGGGGAACGCAAGACGTCGACCCGCACGTTTGTCACCATGTACGCATTCACGGTCGAGGACCGGCTGAGCGAGGAGGTGGCGGCGTGCACGTCAACGTGGCCCGTGCGGTCGGTCTGTTCGTCGGGGCCGCCGTCCTCGTCGTGGTGGTCGGCTGGCTGTGCGGGGCCGAGAAGGGCGCGCAGTTCTCCGTGGCCCTGGTGGTGGGCGCGGGCGTGCTCGTCTACCTGTTCGGCGAGTCGCTGGCCCTGCGGGCCATGAGGGCCCGGCCGGTCAGCGAGATCGAGCGCCCCGAGCTGTACCGGATCGTCCGGGAGCTGGCCACCGCCGCCCGGCAGCCCATGCCCAGGCTGTACCTGTCGCCGATCCGCTCGCCCAACGCCTTCGCCACCGGCAGCAGCCCGCGCCGCGCCGCTCTCTGCTGCACCACGGGCCTGCTGCGCACCCTCGACGAGCGGGAGCTGCGCGGCGTGATCGCCCACGAGCTGGCGCACATCCGCTCGCACGACACCCTGATCAGCTCGGTGGCGGCGACCCTCACCGCGGTCATCACCGCGATGACGGTGGTCACCTTCCTGCTCCCGCTGGGGGAGTCGGAGGAGACGGACATGCCCGACCTGCTGGGCGGGCTGATGGTGGCGGCGCTGGCGCCGCTCGCCGCCCTGGTCGTCCACTTCGGGGTGGGGCGCGGGCGCGAGTTCCGCGCCGACGAGAAGGCCGCCGAACTCACCGGGGACCCGATCGGGCTGGCCGAGGCGCTGACCAAGCTGGAGGAGGGGGCGCGGCGCTACCCCCTGCCCCGCGACCGCGGCCTGCTGGCGTCGGCGCACGTGATGACCACCAACCCGTTCCCGACCGGGGTGGGGCGGCTGTTCGCCGCCCACCCGCCGACGGACGAGCGCATCCGCCGCCTGTACGCCCTGCGCCGCCGGTGGGACATGGGCGGGTAGGGACCCCTCCCCGGCACGGCGACGGCCGCTCCTCCCCCTTCGCGAGGGGAGAGCGGCCGTCGCCGTGCCGGTGCCGCGGACCGCCGGCTAGCGGTAGTTCACGAACTGGAGGGCCAGGTCGAAGTCCTTCTCCTTGATCAGGTTCTGGGCGGCCTGGAGGTCGTCCTTCTTCTTCGAGCTGACGCGCAGCTCGTCGCCCTGGATCTGGGCCTTGACCCCCTTGGGGCCCTCGTCCCGGATCAGCTTGGAGATCTTCTTGGCGTCCTCGGAGGTGATGCCCTCCTTGAGGCCGACGGGAAGCCGGTACTCCTTGCCGGAGATCTTGGGCTCCTCGGCCGGGTCGAGGATCTTCAGGGAGAGCTTGCGCTTGACCAGCTTCTCCTTGAACACCTCCAGGGCGGCGTTCGCCCGCTCCTCCGACGTGCTCCTGATCTCGATCCCGTCCTCGCCCTGCCAGGCGATGGTGGTTCCGGTGCCCTTGAAGTCGAACCGCTGGGACAGCTCCTTGCCCGTCTGGTTCAGGGCGTTGTCGACCTCCTGACGGTCGAGTTTGGACACGACGTCGAAACTGGATTCGGCGGCCACGTTCGCTCACATCCCGCTTGGTCTCATGGATCGCGGGCGCCTGTGGGGACGCCCGCGTGGGTACACGTCCGCCCGTGCCGGATCCCCGGCCCGGGCAGGCTTCAGAGCTTAGCCGTGACCTGCTCAGGGTGCCCGAAGCCCCTGCTCGGGACGCGCTCCGGGTATTCGATTACAGGTTCGGGCGGATCATCCGCTATTCTCGTTCATGCGTCGCGACGAACACCGTCGCCGCAGCCCAGGCAGGTTGCCCGAGCGGCCAATGGGAGCGGACTGTAAATCCGTCGGCTTAGCCTTCGAAGGTTCGAATCCTTCACCTGCCACCCTGGGATCGGGGCCCCGGCACCATCAGGTGCCGGGGCCCCGTCGTGTGTCCGGGACCCGTCGGCCCGGCGCCCTCCTCGTCCCGGCCCACCCCGGTCCGGTCCGGCTCCCGCCGTCGCGGATCCGCCGCCTCCCGGGATTCGGCTGATCGCGAATGTGTCGCGTTCAGGACACGGCGGAGTAACGGCGCGCCCTGCTTCCGGTCCGACCGGAACCACTCCCCGACCACGCGGCCGACCCCGCCCTGAGCTGCGGTTTCTCCGTCTCCACGGGCGGTTCCGCGCACGGGGCGAAGGTGCTCCTGTGGCGTTAGCGGCGGATGCGTCCGGTTCGCCGGTACAGCCACCCCTCGACCGAGTACCGGGCCTTTGTGCGTGTCGCGCGAAAAGAAGGGCAATCAATCCATTTGCGCATGGCGCAAAAAGAACCCTGGCGGCAATATGGACAAAGCGATTCCGGGGTTTCGGCGTTGACAAAAAACGGGGGCCGGATGATGATTGCACCAGTCCACCGCGACACAGGTGCAGCAAGCGCCTGAGTCTTTTTCTGTCAATGCCTCGTAATGATTTCCCGGGGGAAACATGATCAAGAAGATGGCCGTTGCCGGCCTGGTCGCCGGTGCCGCGATGGGCGCTCTCCTCATGGGGGCTCCCGCTCACGCCTCGCACGGCGGCGACCAGCAGTTCAACCAGAACCTCCAGCTGGTCCCGATCCAGTCCTGCAACCTGACCGGCAGCGTCGGTCTGGTCGCCGTGACCGTGCCGATCCTGTCGCCGCAGACCACGGGCGACTGCGTGAACGGCCCCATCGGCACCAACATCAGCTAATTCCGGCAATTCGTTCGACCGTGACGATGTCTCACACTTTCTCGAAGGGCAATTCAATGCTGCGTAAGCTCGGCGTTGCCGGTCTCGTCGCTGGCGCCGCTCTCGGCGTCGTTCTCACCGGGTCCCCGGCCCTCGCCTCCGGTTCCCACGGTGGCGACCAGCAGTACAACCAGAACCTGCAGGCCATTCCGGTCCAGCTCTGCAACACCAGTGCCGCCATCGGCCTGGTCGCCGTGAACATCCCGGTCCTGTCGCCGCAGACCACCGGCGACTGCGTCAACGGCCCGATCAGCACCAACATCGACTAGCAGGGGATTCCAGACATGCTGCGCAAGATCACGACTGCCACCGCCATCGCCGGAATCGCCCTGGGCGCCATGCTCGCGGCCTCCCCGGCCTCCGCCTCCGGCTCGCACGGCGGCGACCAGCAGTACAACCAGAACCTGCAGCTGGTTCCCGTCCAGCTCTGCAACACCGAGCTGGCCGTCGGCCTCCTGGCGGGCGTCAACGTGCCGATCCTGTCGCCGCAGACCACGGGCGACTGCGTCAACGGCCCGATCAGCCACAACATCGACTAGCGGGGGGCCAGCATGCTGCGCAAGTTCGCGGCTGCCACCGCCATCGCCGGTGCAGCGCTGGGAGCGATGCTCCTCGCCTCGCCCGCGTCCGCCTCGCACGGCGGTGACCAGCAGTTCAACCAGAACCTGCAACTGGTCCCCGTTCAGCTCTGCAACATGGAGCTGGCCGTGGGCCTGGCCGGTGTCAACGTGCCGATCCTGTCGCCGCAGACCACGGGCGACTGCATCAACGGTCCGTCGACCACCAACATCAGCCAGGACCGCGCCGAGCACGACGGCGGTCACGGGTACCACTAGGTCCCGGCGTCACTGGGCTCCGGCCCCACAGTGACGGAACAGAGCAGTAGGTCGAGGCCCCCCGGCAGCCGCCGGGGGGCCTCGACGCGACCCATCGGCTCGGCGGTCCCGGGCGCGTCCTCGCGCGGGCCGGCCGGGGGCCGTCCCGGGCCCCGACGGAGGAGGAGAGAGGCGAGATGAAGCGCATGATCCTGACGGGGGCCGCCCTGCTGCTGGCGGCCACCGCCTGCGGACAGCAGGAGACCACCCCGAGGCTGCCCGAGGGCACCGGCGCCCCGCAGGCCACGGAGAGCCCCGAGGACCGGGCGAGCCCCGACCCCGGGGAGGGCGACGGCTCCGGGGAGGGCGGCGGCTCCGGCCAGGGGGCCCGGGGCGACGGCGCCCACGTCCTGAACATGTACGGCGACGAGAACGGGTTCGACGACCAGCGCCCCGTCGAGTACGTCGCCACCGAGTTCACGTCCTTCTCCGGCCTGGAGTGGCCCGAGTGGACGGACGAGACCGCGTCGGGCACGGGCGACCTGTACGGGACCTGGTGCATGGACCGGGGCTGCCAGGACGAGCCCTACGAGGTCGAGGTCGAACTCGGCGACCCGGTCGACGTGAACGGCACACCGTACTTCTCGACCTACACGATCACCGGGTACGACGAGGACATGACGCCGGAGGTGCGCCAGGCGCTGGAGGACGCGGACGGCGGGCGCCTCTCCGTGCCGACCCCGGAGTGAGGCGGGCGGTCCGGCGCGGCCGGGTGGGGTTCGCCTCTCCCACGGCCCCCAAGAATCGTCCTAAAGTTCCGAAAATGCACAAACCTACTGGTCAGAGTGGGTGGTAGGGGCAGGTCGGCGGGACCGGACAGGCCGGAACCGGGCGTGGCGCGCCCGGGAGGTCTCTAGTCTGCTGAGTTGTGGCACTCAACGAGCGCGCGGACACCCGCGGGGACGACGTACAGGGCGCCGGCGGACGGCCGGGGCCGCGGCACGGCCGCGCGGCTCTGCTGCGCCTGGCCTCCTGGTTCGAGGAGGCCGACCCCGACCGGGCCGACGCCCTCGCGACCGCCGCCTACGGCCTGCACCCGGCCCTCCACCTGGAGGGGCAGACGGACGAGGGCGTCGCCGCCACCACCAGCTGGTGGCAGGCGGCCCCCGACCGCAGCACCGTCACCGAGCACCCGGGCTCCCGGCTGCCCGAGCCCGTCCGCGACCACCGCGCGCAGCAGGCCCGCCTGCGCGACGCCGCCGAGTCCTCCGCCCACTGGCGCCGCGCGGGCGCCTCGCAGATCCGCGCCCTGCTCGCCGAGCCCACCCCGCTGCGGGCGCGCCTGGACCTGTCCGGAGCCGGGATGGAGGTCCTCATGGAGCTCCTCACCGCCGCCCTCGGCTCCGGGGACGCCGGCCGCCGCCCCACCTCCGCCGGCGACCTGGAGTTCTCCCTGCGCCTGCACGTCGGCGCCGCCCCGGGGGCCGAGGTCACCATCCGGGGCGAGGGCGGGGAACTCACCCTGGAGGGACTCCGCCTGCGCGTCACCTCCTACGACCAGCACACCGTCGAGGACGACGGATTCCCGGGCCTCCTCGCGCCCGCGGGGTGGGCCCCGCCCGCCGCCCGGACCGGCCCCGGTCCCCTTTCCGGGGACCCGGTCACCGCGCCCGCCCCCGAGCCGCACCCCCTCGATCCGGACCCGCTGGACCCGTCGACCCCGTACACGCCCGTCCCCGAGCCGGACGCCCCGGGTACGGCCGCGTCGGACGACTCCGGCCCGCTCCCCCTCGATCCGGACCCCTTCGCCCCGCACCCGCTGGACCCGGCGGCCGCGTACGCCCCGGCCCCGCCCCCTCCGGACCGGGACCCGGCGGACGCCCCGGCACAGGACCCGCACCTCCCGCCACAGGACCCCGCGTCCACGGTTCCGGACCCCACGGAGGCCGACCCCCTGGACCCGTCGACCCCGTACACGCCCGCCCCGTACACGCCCGCCCCGGCGGCCCCTGACGCCCCCCACGCCCTGGGCCCGGACCCCTTGGACCCGCCGTTCCGGTACTCGACCGCCGCGGACCCCCTGGACCCGTCGACCCCGTACACGCCCGCCCCGGAACCCCCGGGCCGCACGGCTCCCCGGTACGACGCCCCCCCGGTCCGCGGCCTCCTCGCCACCCCGTCCGCGGGGCCCGGGGACGGCGGGACACGGACCGCCCCGGCCGGGCCCGACGGCGGGCGCCGGCCCGCGCAGGAGCCGACCGGACCCGGGACCGACGACGGAGCGCCCCTCCCGGCCGACGCCCCCGTGACGGGGGACCGGCGGCCCGGACCGGGTACCGTCGGGAACCCGTCCGCGCCCTCCGCCGAGGCGCCCGGAACCGCCGGCGGCCTGCCGGGGCCGGACCCGGACGTCGAGACCACGGGGCCGATCGACCTGTCCGCCGACCGGACCCGACCGTGGGGGTGATGGAGACGGACGCCTACAGCGAGGACGCCGCGCTCATCGGCGAACGCCAGTCCGCGGCGCGCGCGCTCCTGGCGCACCCGCTGCTGACCCGGGCCGCCCATCCGGCGGAGCTGTCCCTCGTGCGCTCCCACGCCGAGTGGCTCGTCCAGCGCTTCCAGCGCGTGCTCGGGTACCGGCTCGACGTCGGCGACGACCACGCCCGGCTGGTCAAACGCGGCCTCGTCGACGAGGTCGTCCACCGGCCCACCCGGGCCAACGGGGCCCGCTTCACGCCGCGCACCCACACCTACCTCGCGCTGGCCCTGGCCGTCCTGGTCGAGGAGACCGGGCCCACCACCGTCCGCGCGCTCGCCCTCCGGGTCCGGGCCGCCGCGCACGAGGCCGGGATCGACGCCGATCCCGGCCGCGGGCTCGGCGAGCGCCGCGCCTTCTGCGCGGCCCTGGAACACCTGGTCGCGCTCGGCGCGCTGACCGAGACCTCCGGCCGCGTCGCCGACCACGGGGCCGACGCCGCCGCGGACCCGGCCCTCCGCCCCCGCACACCGGTCGTCCGCGCCGTCGCCGCCCACCTGCCGCAGGCCTCCGACGACCCGGACTCCTTCCTCGCGAGCGCCGTCGACACCGACCCCGACGGCGAGCACCAGGGCGAGACCGCCCTGCGCCGCCTCCTCGCCGAGACCGCGGTCGTCTACCGCGAGGATCTCCCCGACCGCCAGAGGGACCGCCTCGCCGCGCACCAGTGGCGGGCCGCCGCCGCGCTCGGCAACCTGCTCGGCTGCGACGCCGAGGTGCGCGCCGAGGGCGTCGCGATGGTGATGCCCGACGAGGCCGGCGCCCGCCCGGCCTTCCCCTCCGACGACCCCGTCGGCCAGGTGGCCCTCGCCCTCGTCCGCCACCTCTCCGGCCGTCTGCACCCCGGCATGCCCGCCACCTCCGTCCCCGTGCCCGACCGCGAACTGCGCACCGCTCTGGACGCCCTGGGCGGCCCCGACGCCCCCGCGCGGACCGAGTGGGCCCGCACCGCCGGCCCCGAGGTGCCCGACCCGGACCGGCTGAGCGCCCGCGTCACGGCCCTGCTGACCGACCTCGGACTCCTGCGGGGAGGCCCCGGCGAGTGGCGGCTCACCGCCGCGGCGGCGCGGTACGGGGCCGACGTGGACGAGCGCGTCCCCCCGATCCAGGACAATGGCGAAGACAGCCGGACGCACGCCGCCCCGACGCGCGGGTCCGGCCACGAAGACGGTCCGCCCGACGCTCCCGCCGATCCCCGAGGCGACCTGAGCCGGGTGACGTCCGTGCTGCAAGCGGTGGCGAACGAGAAGGTGAGCGCGACCAGTGGTGACACAGGAGACCAGCGAGGCCCCGGGGGCAGTTCCGGCTGACCCCGCCGACACCCCGCGCTACCGCCTCGAACGCGCGGGCATCCGCAACGTCTGGCAGTACGACGACCACGTCCTCGACTTCGCCGAGGGCCGCCTCCTGCTGCGCGGACGCAACGGCGCGGGCAAGTCCAAGGCGCTGGAGATGCTGCTCCCGTTCCTGCTGGACGGCGACGTGCGCCGCCTGGACACCACCGGCACCAACCGCACCAGCCTGCGCTGGCTCATGGCCGACGACCCCCGGGCCGGACGCCGGCCCGAGCCGGAGGAGACCGGCCCCGACCTGCTCGGCGGCCCCGAGGAGGCCGCCGACGAGGCCGGGCCCGAGCAGGCCGACGGCGACACCGGCCCCGTCACCCGCCTCGGCTACCTGTGGGTCGAGTTCACCACCGACCGCGGCGACCGCGGCCTCGACGCCGCCGCCCGCGCCACCACCGGGCCCAACAGCGCCTCCGCCCTGCTCGCCGCGTCCGGGACGGCCGGCGCGTCCGCCCTCCTCGCCGCCGCGACGCCGGGCCCCGGACCCGCCGCGGAGCAGACCGGACCGGGCGCCCCGGGCGGCCGGCCGAGCCACCTGACCCTCGGCGCCGCCGTCATGGCCGTCGGCGACTCCGACCCGCGCTGCGTGTTCTTCGTCACCGACCGCCGGGTCGGACACGACCTCGAACTCGTCACCGACGGCCGCCCCAAGCCCGTCGACCGGCTCCGCTCGGAGATCGGCGCGGACAACTGCTTCACCAGCGCCGTCCCCTACCGGGCCCGCGTGATGCACGACCTGTTCGGCATCGACGACTCCGTCCGCTACCGCAACCTCATCCACCTCCTCTACCGGCTCCGGCGCCCCACCATCGGCGACCGCCTGGAGGCCGGCGAGCTCGTCGGCGTCCTCTCCGAGGCCCTCCCGCCCATGGACGAGTCGGTCCTGGACGAGGTCGCCCGCAACATCGCCGACCTCGAACAGGCCCGGGCGGAGAAGACCGCCCTCGGCGAGGCGGGGGCCGGGGTCACCGCCTTCCTCGACGACTACCGCGGCTACCTGGTCCACGCCCTCCGGTCGCGCGCCGCCGACGTCCGCGAGCAGATCGACGCCGCCGCGGGCCGGACCGTCGAGACCGAGCGCCTGCGCGCCGAACTCGACCGGCTCATCACCGAGGAGAGCCGGATCTCCGAGGAGCGCGACCAGGCCCGGCGCACCCGCGACACCGCCGAGGCCGACGACGGCACCCTCGCCGCGGCCCGGAACAACGCCGCCACCGCCACGGGGAACGAGCGCCGCGCCTACGACGCCGCCGTCGGCGCCTACATCAGGGCCGCCGAGGCCGCCTGGGTCGCCGCGGAGCACGCCGAGCGGGTCGAACGGCACACCGTCGAACGGCTCGGCGAGGACACCGCCGCCATCGACCGCGCGCTCGACATCCTGCGCCAGACCCACGCCGAGGCCACCCGCGCGGCCACCGCCGCCGGGATCGACCCCGCCCTCCTCGGGGAGGTCCCGGACACGCTCGACACCGTCCACGCCCCGCGCGAGAGCGCCACCCGGGTCGACCTCCAGGGGCTCGAACAGGCCGTCGAGCGCGAGCCCGTCGAAGGCATCGACCTCGACGACCTGCGCGACCGCCTCGGGCGCCTCCACGACCAGCTCTCCCACGCGGCGGAGCGGTCCGCCGAGCGCGCCGACATGGCCGCCCGCCTCACCGGCCTCACCACGGCCGAGGCGGCGGCCGACCGCCGCCTCGTCGCCCTGACCAGCGAGGCCGAGAGCGCGGACGCCGTGCTCGAACACGCCCACGACCGCGAGAGCGCCGCCGTCGCCGCGCTGCGCGAGGAGAGCGCCGCCTACGCCGACGGGGTCCGGGCCTGGGCCGCCCGCCTGCGGGAGTCCAGCCACGCCCACGCGCTCGGCGACGCCGTCCACGAGCTGGAGGGCAGCGTCGAGCTGCCCATCACCGACTCCCTGAGGGTCCTCGACCCCGACGTGCCCTCCACCGTCTCCCGCCTCGCGAACAACGCCGTCGCCCCCCTCCTGGAGGACCTGCGCGCCCGGCGCGACGTCGCCGTCAACGAGGAGGGCCAGCTCTCCGACGAACTGGCCGAGCTCGCCGAGCGCCGCACCGGCAACGCCGAGCACGCCCCGGAGCGCCCGCCGTGGGCCACCTACCCGCGCCCCCGGGGCGAGGGCGCCCCCCTCTACCTGGCCGTCGACTTCGCCGACGGGCTCAGCACCCGCGAACAGGCCGGGCTGGAGGCCGCCCTGGAGGCCAGCGGACTGCTCGCCGGGTGGATCCGCGCGGACGGCTCCCTCCACGACCCGGGCACCCGCGACATCCTGGTCACGCCCGCCCGGCAGGCCAAGGGAAGGACCCTCCTCGACGTGCTCGTCCCGGTCGCCGCCCCCGACCGCGGCGTCAACCACGACAGCCTCCGCACCCTGCTCTCGTCCATCGCCCTGCACTCCGAGGACGAACCCGTGCCGGGCACGGCCGAGGACACCGAGGCCAAGCACCGACGCGACAGCTCCGTCGCCACCGTCAGCTCCATGTCGCTCACCGGCGGCTGGCGCCTCGGCGTGGCCTCCGGCTCCCACGACAAGAGCGAGCCCGAGTACATCGGCGAGGTCGCCCGCAAACGGGCCCGCGACCGCCAGTCGGCCAACACCGACCGGCGCATGGCCATCGCCGAGGCCCTCCTCGCCGAGGCGGGGGAGCGCCGCTGGGCCGTCGAGCAGTCCTACGCCGAACTCCTGGAGGTGTCCCGGAGCCTGCCGGACCCCTCCCCGCTCATCCGCGCCCGGGCGGTCCTGGACGTCGCCCGCGAGGACGTCGCCGCCGCCCGCCGCGCCCACGCGACCGCGGGCCGCGCCGCCGAGGAGTGCCGCGCCGAACTCCTCGACATCCGCTCCCGCCTGCGGACCTCGGCCGACGTCAACGCCCTGCCGAGCGTCCGCGCCGAGCTGGACAGCGCCCTGCGCGCCCTCGACCACCTGCGCGTCCTCGTCGGCTCCGGACTCAAGGACCTCGACGTCCTCGCCTGGGAGCTGGCCGACCACGAGCACCACGTCGCCGGGTGGAGGGCGGCCCGCGCCGAACGGGTCCTTGCCGAGGACGCCAGGGCCGCCGCCATCGACGACATGATCACCGTCCGCCGCCAGTTCGAGCTCGGCGACCGCGCCCGCGGCGTGCCCGGCGAGCAGATCGACGCGGCCCGGGACCAGGTCAGGGCCAGGGCCGACGAGGCGGCCCGGCGGCTGCCCGAACTCGAGCGCGGGGCCCAGCGCGCCCGCGACGAGCGGGTCGGCGCCGAGGCGCGGCTCGTCGCCGCCACCCAGGAGCGCGCCGAGCAGGTGCGCCGCGCCCTCACGGCGGGGGAGCGGCTCGTCCGCGCGGTCTCCCTCCCCGGCGGCACGGGGACCGACGACACCGACGTGCCGGACGCCGTCCTGCTGGGCGCCGCGGGCCTGGACGCCTGCGCCGCGGACGACGGCCCCCTCACCGCCTACCTCGCCCACTCCGCCCTCCACGGCGGGGAGCCGGACGCGGACCCCGCCGCCGGGCCGCCCGCGCCCGGCCCGGACGCCCGGCTCGCCCTGCTGGAGGCGTTCGTCGGACAGCTGGAGGAGGGACTCGCCGCCCAGGTGGAGGCCGGGGCGCCCGAGGTGGACGACAGCGCCATCCTGAGCAGCCGCGAGGACCTGCACCGCCTGCTCACCTCCGCCGGGTGGGCGCAGACCCGCACCGAGCTCAGCGAGCCGCGCGGCCTCAAGCGCCTCACGGTCCACGACGAGGACGGCGCCCACGACGTCACCGCCTACGCCGAGCGGATCACCGCCTCCGCCGCCCGCGCCGACGAGGCCGTCGCGGTGGCCGAGGAGGAGGCCTTCGAGCGCCACCTGCTCGGAGAGCTGGCCGGCCACCTCGCCCGCCAGATCGACGAGGCCCGCGCCCTCATCACCACCATGAACGACGTCCTCAAGGACGTCACCACCTCCGCCGGCCTCGGCGTGCGCCTGGACTGGAGGCTGGCCCCCGACGCGGGCGCCGACGTCGAGGCGGTCGTCCCGCTCCTGGCGACCCCCGCCGAGGAGCGCACCCGCGTGCAGACCACCCGCCTGCGCGACGCCCTGCGCCGCTGCATCGAGGCGATCCGCCGCCTGGACCCCACGGCCACCGGCGGGGCCCAGCTGCGGGCCGCCCTCGACTACAGGTCCTGGTTCACGTTCACCGTCTACGTGACCGACGGCGCGGGCGACGAGCGCCGCCTGGGCCACCGCACCGCCCTCAGCCAGGGCGAGCAGCGCGTGGTCGCCTACCTGGTGCTGTTCGCCGCGGCGGCGGCGCACTTCGACGCGCTCGCCGCGCGCGCCTCGTGGGCGCCCAGGCTCATCCTGCTGGACGACGCGTTCGCGAAGGTCGACGAGCCCACCCACGGGCGCCTCCTCGGCCTCCTGGTCGAACTGGACCTGGACTTCGTGCTGACCTCCGAACGCGTGTGGGGCTGCTTCGCCAGCGTGCCGAGCCTCAACATCTACGAGTGCCTGCGCGATCCCAACGTCCCCGGCATCGCGACACTGCACTTCACGTGGGACGGCAGCAGGAGGCGCCTGGTCGGCGTGTGAGCGCGGCGGCCCGTCCCGGGGCCCTCCGGCCCCGGCGCGCGTCCCCTCCCGGGCACGCCGCCCGCAGGCCCGTCCCCGGCCTCGCCCCCGTCCCCGGCCGGGGACGGGGAGCGCACATTGCCCGCGCGGGGACGGCGCGGGGCGGCCGGACGCCGCGCGGAGAGCCCTCCGGGGAGCGCCGCCCGGCCCCTGCGGGCGGGCGGGGCCGGGAGCGGATCCGCGCGCCCGGGAAGGGGGGAACCACGAATGCTTCCTCCCCACCTGTCCTAGTCTGCTTGTGCGGCAACGACAACAGAGCGGGGTGACGAAGGTGACTCGGGTACCCGAGACGTTCGACGGTGGCGGTGCGGACGCGCAGAGCGCCCCGCCGGCCGGGGACGACCCCACCACGACCTCGCTCCTGGACGCCCTGGCGGCCTCCGGGCTGCCACGGGAGGTCCGGTCATGGGTCACCGCCGCACTGTGGGGCGAGGACGCCCTCGCCGCGCTGCTCGAGGGCGAGCACATCCCCGACCCGGCCGCCGGCGGGCCGTCGGCGGCGCCGGCGCCGCCGGGCCGGGTCCGCCGCTCCTACCTCACCGGTATCCGTGTCCAGGGCTTCCGCGGGATCGGCCGCCCCTCCGAGCTGACCTTCCCGCCCGGCCCGGGGCTCACCGTCATCGTCGGCCGCAACGGCTCCGGCAAGTCCAGCTTCGCGGAGGCGGCCGAGGCCGCCCTCACCGGGCGCAACCCCCGCTGGGACGCGATGCCGACCGGATGGCGGGACGGCTGGCGCAACCTGCACTACGACGAACGCACCGAGGCGACCGTCGACATCCACGTCGCCGGGGACGAGGGCCCCACCCGGATCACCCGCCGCTGGACCGGCGAGAGCGTGCGCTCCGCGCGCGGCGAGGTGGTCCGCCCCAACGGCGAGGTGGCCCCGCTCCGCACCCTCGACTGGGGCGAGAGCCTCGTCCGCTACCGCCCCTTCCTCTCCTACGACGAGCTCGGGCGCACCGTCACCGGGCGCTCGGCCGAGCTCTACGACACGCTCACCGCGCTCCTGGGCCTCACCGGCCTGGCCGAGGCCGAGCGCAGGCTCGCCAAGGTCTGCGACTCCCTGGCCAAGCGGCGCGACCGGCCCTCGAGGGAGCTCGGCCGCCTGGTCGACGCGCTCCGGGGCTCCGGCGACCCCCGGGCCGCCCAGGCCGTCCACCTCCTCGGCGCGCAGCACCTCGACATCGAGGCGCTCCGCCGGATCGCCGAGGACGACGGGCCCAGCGACCCCGCCCTGCACGTCGTCCTGCGGCGCCTGCGGCGGCTCTCGGTCCCCGAGCGGACCGTCATCGCCGACGTCGTCAACGAGCTGCGCGGGGCGTCCATGGAGCTCGCCATGGCCGCGGGGAGCAAGGGCGACCACGCCCACGGCGTCGTCCAGCTCCTCGAACAGGCGCTGGAGCACCACAAGCGGCACCCCTCCGACACCACCTGCCCCACCTGCTCCGCGCCGGGGGCCCTCGGCGCCGACTGGGCCCGCAGGGCCAACGCCCAGCTGAGGACCCTGCGCACCCAGGCCGCCCCGGCCTCGGCCGCCTACGAGCGCGCCGCGGCCGCCCGGGACCAGGCCCGCTTCCTGCTCTCCCCCGTCCCCGGGTGGCTGCCGCCGGAGAGCGAGCTGGGCCAGGTGTGGGCGCTGTGGGAGTCCGGCTCCGACATCACCGACCTCGCCGAGCTGGCCGAGCACATCGAGGCGGTCGGCCGCCGGCTCCGCTCCGCCGCCATCAGCGCGCGCCGGGACGCGACCGAGCGGCTGGAGGACCCCAGCGGAGGCTGGGGCGACCTCGCCGAGCGGCTCGCCGCCTGGCTGGACGAAGCGCAGGACGCCCTCCGCGCCAGGGACGTCCTGTACAGCGCCGAGGCGGCCCTCAACTGGCTGGCGGACCAGGCCCGGGGCCTGCGGGCGGAACGGCTCGGCCCGGTCGCCTCACAGGCCGAGCAGGTGTGGTTCCGGCTGCGCCAGGAACGCCACATCGACCTCCAGGGCATGCGCCTGATCGGGCGCGGCGCCCGGAGGCGGGTCGAGGTGGACGTGACCGTGGACGGGGTCGACGACCAGACCAGCGCGCCCGGCCTGCTCAGCCAGGGGGAGTTCCAGGCCCTGGCGCTGTCCATCTGCCTGCCCCGCACCCTGGTGGAGGGCAACCCGTTCGGCTTCCTGCTGCTCGACGACCCCGTCCAGGCGATGGACACCGAGACCGTCGAGGGGCTGTCCTCGGTCCTGGCGGAGGTGGGCCGCCACCGGCAGCTGATCGTGTTCACGCACGACACCCGGCTCTCCGACGCGCTGCGCCGGCTCGGGCTGCCCGCGACCATCCGCACCCTCAACAGGGACGCCATGTCCAACGTGTGGGTGTCCGACGGGGCGCTCTGACGCCCGGCCCCGGCGTCCCGGCCCAGGGACGCCGGGAGCGGCCCGGATCACATGCGGACTCGCGGAAGGGCCGGAAACCGGCTCCGAACAGGGGTTTCGCTCCGCCGGTCCGGGAGGCCGGGGTCGCCGGCGCCTTTGATTTGGCAGACCACCCCCGAATCCCTGTATAGTCATGACCAGCGCAAGGGGGCAACACCCCCGGGGCGGTCGACACAAGCCCCACAGCGCGCCCCTTTAGCTCAGTCGGCAGAGCGTCTCCATGGTAAGGAGAAGGTCTACGGTTCGATTCCGTAAAGGGGCTCCACCACTTGACGAGGTCCGGTCCACTCAGGTGGGTGGCCGGTGGAGCATCTACCGGCCTGAACCGGGACCGGTCCCCACGGGGTCCGGGTTCCGTTGATCGGGGCGGGGTAGCTCAGTCGGTAGAGCAAGCGGCTCATAATCGCTGTGTCGTCGGTTCAAGTCCGGCCCCCGCTACCAACCCGTTGACCCCTGGGACACTGTTCTCAGGGGTCGTCGCGGGCGCTTTGCAGTGTTCTACTGCGCACTAGGTACTGTTTCCAGCGAGAAAGGCACTCCGAAGTGGCTGCCACAGACGTGAGGCCGAAGATCACCCTGGCCTGCCAGGAGTGCAATCACCGTAACTACATCACGCGCAAGAACCGTCGGAACACCCCCGACCGGCTCGCGATCAAGAAGTTCTGCCCGAACTGCCGCAAGCACAACGAGCACCGCGAGACCCGCTAGGTCCTCGCGAGCGGCGCGGCTGAGGCCGACGTGAGCTTCTCATAGACTTCCAGCCCGGTGAGCGATCCGCTCACCGGGCTGTTCGCGTATCCGGGCCCCTCCGGCCCGCGTTGCAGAACCAGGAGAGGGAGAGCGTGGCGATCAACCCTGACTACCTCGGCCGGGAGTACCCCGCGCCGGAGTCCTACGAGGTGACCCGGGGCAAGATCCGGGAGTTCGCCGAGGCGGTCAACGACCCCAACCCGGTGTACACCGACACGGCCTCCGCCAAGGCCGCCGGGTACCCCGACGTGATCGCGCCGCCCACCTTCCCCGTGATCCTGGGCATGGCCGGGTCCGCGCAGGCCATCGCCGACCCGGAGCTGGGGGTCGACTTCTCCCGTGTCGTGCACGGCGACCAGAGCTTCCACTACAGCCGGCCCCTGCACGCCGGCGACGTCCTCAGCAGCGTCACCCGCATCACGGGCATCAAGTCCCTCGGCGGCAACGAACTGCTCACCCTGGAGACCGTGGCCGACAACGCCGACGGCGAACACGTGGTCACCACCACGATGATGCTCGTCGTGCGCGGCGAGTGACCCCATCCACAGGAACGTGAGGAACGCGATCGTGAGCAGGCTGAGCCACGCCGACGTCGAGGTCGGCACCGAGCTGCCCGAGCGGACCTTCCCGGTCCGCCGCCTGGACCTCGTCCGCTACGCGGGCGCCTCCGGCGACTTCAACCCCATCCACTGGAACGAGCGCTTCGCCAAGTCCGTCGGGCTCCCCGACGTCATCGCCCACGGCATGTTCACGATGGCCGAGGCCGCGCGGGTGCTCACCGACTGGACCGGGGACCCCGGCTGCGTCGTCGACTACTCGGTGCGCTTCTCCGCGCCCGTGGTCGTCCCGGACGACGACGAGGGGGCCGAGATCACCGTCGGCGGCAAGGTCAAGTCCAAGAACGACGACGGCACCGTCACGGTCCTGCTGACCGCCCGCTCCGGCGGCGCGAAGGTCCTGGTGCAGTCCAAAGCCGTCGTCCGCCTGGCCTGACGGCAGTAGCGAAGCAGTGAGGTGACCGTGTCCACAGTCCACGAGAACGAGGCCCCCCGGAACCAGGTCCTCTGGCTCTGCGACCACACCACGCTCGGCCTCGGCGGCCCGGCGACGACCTCCCGGACGGCCCGTACGACCGACGAGCTGGTCGGGGCGGTCGCCGCGGCCGACGCCGCGGGGGAGCCCGTCCTCGTCCTGGGGGGCGGGAGCAACCTGGTCGTCTCCGACGACGGGTTCCCGGGCACCGTGGTCCTCGTGGACACGCCCGGGGCCTCCTTCGAGGAGACCGGCGACACCGACCCCGGGACGGGGGAGCCCGTCGTGCTGCTGCGCGCCGAGGCGGGCGTCGAGTGGGACCCGCTCGTGGAGCGCACCGTCGCCGAGGGGCTCAACGGCCTGGAGTTCCTCTCCGGCATCCCCGGCCGGGTCGGCTCCACCCCCATCCAGAACGTCGGCGCCTACGGCCAGGACGTCAGCCAGACCATCCGCGAGGTGCTGGTCTACGACCGGCGGACCGGCGAGCGGCGCGTCCTGGGCAACGCCGAGTGCGGGTTCACCTACCGCGACAGTGCCTTCAAGGGCGACGACCGGTACGTGGTGTGCGAGGTCGTGTTCGCCCTCCGCCGGGCCAAGCTCAGCCGCCCGATCGCCTACGCGGAGGTCGCCCGCACCCTGGGTGCCGAAGCGGGGGACAGGGTGCCGCTGGAGCGCGCCAGGGAGACCGTCCTGGGCCTGCGCAGGGGCAAGGGCATGGTCCTGGACCCCGACGACCCCGACACCCGCAGCGCCGGCTCCTTCTTCACCAACCCGGTGGTCACGGCCGAGGAGTTCGCCGAGGTGCGCGCACGGGCGGACCGGCGGCTCGGCGCGGACGCCGGGATGCCCGGCCACCCCGACGGGAACGGCAACGTCAAGCTGTCCGCGGCCTGGCTCATCGACCGGGCGGGGTTCCGCGGCCACGCCAGGGGGACCGCCCGCGTCTCCTCCAAGCACGTGCTCGCCCTCACCACCGTCCCGGGGGCGCCCACCACCGAGGACCTCCTGGCCCTGGCCCGGGACGTCCGCGACGGCGTCGAGGAGGCCTTCGGGGTCCGCCTGGTCAACGAGCCCGTGATGGTCGGCGTCTCCCTCTGACGCCTCGCGCCCCCGACCGCCGCACCGGCCCGCGGGCGGCCGGGGGCCGCCGTGCCGCACAACGGAGTGGCCTTTCCCCAAGAAAGAAGTTCGGTGAACCGAACTCGTTTATGAGCCGCTCCGAATAAAGAAATGCGAAGAGGCAATGAATTGCCATTCGCCGTTCTTTCGGCATAAAGTACGGGTGTCGAAGGGGAGTAGTCCCCAATGCGTGCGATCGACACACTGGCCGCCCCACGGCCCGGTCGTACGAGCCCGAACCGACGAGGAGGCCCCCGGTGAAACGGGAGCCGAATTCCGGCGCGGCGGGCGGACGAGACCTTTGACCCGGTTCAGGACGACCGGGTTGAAGGGGCGCTCTCCGCCTCCTTCCGCCCTGCACACCTCGTACGGAGGCAGACGCATGACCGCTTTTCTCGCGGGCCTCGGATTCAGCGCCGTCGCCATCTTCATCGCCGAAATGGGCGACAAGACCCAACTCGTCGCGATGTCGCTGGCCACCCGCTACCGGGCCCTGACGGTCCTCCTGGGCATCACCGCGGCCACCCTCGTCGTGCACGCCGGGAGCGTGCTCCTCGCCGAGGTCCTGGGCGCCGCCATCCCCACCGACTGGCTCACCCTCGTCGCCGGCGCGGCCTTCCTCTTCTTCGGGCTGTGGACCCTGCGCGGCGACGAGATGACCGAGAACGACGAGAGGCGCGCCGCCTCCAGGCGCATCCGCTCCGCGTTCATGACCGTCTTCGTGGTCTTCCTCGTCGCCGAGCTCGGCGACAAGACCATGCTCGCCACCATCACGGTCGGCACCCAGCACCACTGGCTCCCCGTCTGGATCGGCTCGACCCTCGGCATGGTCGCCGCCGACGCCATCGCCATCGCCCTCGGCGCGGCCCTCGGCAAGAAGCTCCCCGAGCGCGCCATCCGGATCGGCGCCGCCGTCCTGTTCTTCGGGGCGGGAGCGGTCATGCTCGGCCAGGGGGCCTGGATGCTCCTGACGTAGCGTCCGGCACGGGCTCGGGCTCCGAGGCCAGCCAGGCCTCCACCCCGCCCAGCAGCTCCTTCTTCAGCGCGTCCGGCGCGCCCGACCCGCGGATCGACATCCCCGCCAGCGCCGCCAGCTCGGCGTCCGAGAAGCCGAACACCTCGCGCGCGATCCGGTACTGCTCCACCAGGCGGGGGCCGAACAGCAGCGGGTCGTCGGTCCCCAGGGCGATCGGGACCCCCGCCTCGAAGAGTCTGCGCAGGGGCAGGTGCTCCAGGTCCTCGTACACGCCCAGGCCCACGTTGGAGGTCGGGCAGATCTCCAGGGTGACCTCCTGGGTGGCGATCCGCTCGACCAGGTACGGGTCCTCCACGGCGCGGACGCCGTGCCCGATCCGGTCGGCGCTCAACTCGTCCAGGCACTCGCGCACGCTGCGCGGCCCCTGGAGCTCGCCCCCGTGCGGGGCGGACAGCAGGCCGGCCCGGCGGGCGATCCTGAAGGCGCCCTCGAACTCGCGTGCGCGCCCGCGCCTCTCGTCGTTGTTCAACCCGAACGAGACGACCCCCTTGCCCGCGTACTGCCGGGCCAGCCGCGCCAGGGCCTTGGCGTCGAGGGGGTGCCTGGTCCGGTTGGCGGCCACCATCAGGCCGACGGCCACGCCGGTGTCGCGCTCGGCGGCGCGGGCCGCGTCCAGGATCAGCTCCAGGGTGGCGGTGAGGCCGTCGAAGAGGGACGCGTACCCGCTCGGGTCGACCTGGATCTCCAGCCAGGCGGACCCGGCCTCGCGCTCGTCCTCGGCGGCCTCGCGCAGCAGCCGGTACATGTCCTCCGGCCTGCGCAGCACCGAGCGGGCGATGTCGTACAGGCGCTGGAAGCGGAACCAGCCGCGTTCGTCCGTGGCCCGGAGCCGGGGAGGCCACTCCTCGACCAGGGCCTGGGGAAGGTGCACTCCTCGCTCCCCGGCGAGCTCGACCAGGGTCGAGTGCCGCATCGAGCCGGTGAAGTGCAGGTGCAGGTGGGCCTTGGGCAGCCGGTCCAATCGGCGAGCGGTGGTCGGTGTCTCCATGAACCAAGCCTGCCGTATCACGGGCGCCCCCGGTGCCAGGACGCCGTACTTGCCGCGCCGGGGCGGCGGACGGGCGCCCCGGGCCGCGCTCCGCACGGGCGGGGGCCGTCCGCTACCGCACCTCGCCCAGCAGCCTCTGGAGCCGCCCCACGCCCTCCGCCAGGTCCTCGTCGCCGAGCGCGTAGGACAGGCGCAGGTAGCCGGGGGTGCCGAAGGCCTCGCCGGGCACCACGGCGACCTCGGCCTCCTCCAGGACGAGCTCGGCCAGCTCCGCGGAGGTCCGGGGCGTCCTGCCGCGCACCTCCCTGCCGAGCACGCCCTTCACGGACGGGTACGCGTAGAACGCGCCCCGCGGCTCCGGGCAGACCACGCCGTCGATCCCGCCGAGCATCCGGACCATCGTCCTGCGGCGGCGGTCGAAGGCCTCCCGCATCCCCTCCACGGCGGCCAGGCCGCCGGAGACGGCGGCCAGGGCGGCCGCCTGCGAGACGTTGGCGACGTTCGAGGTGGCGTGCGACTGGAGGTTGGAGGCGGCCCTGACCAGGTCCTTCGGGCCGATGATCCACCCCACGCGCCAACCCGTCATCGCGTAGGTCTTCGCGACGCCGTTCACGACGACGGTGCGGTCGGCGATCTCCGGAACCTCCACGGGCAGGGAGGAGAACTCGGCGCCGCCGTACACCAGGTGCTCGTAGATCTCGTCGGTGAGGACCCACAGGCCGTGCTCGTCCGCCCAGCGGCCGATCGCCCGGACCTGCTCGCGCGGGTAGACGGCGCCCGTCGGGTTGGACGGGGACACGAACACCAGGACCTTGGTGCGCTCGGTGCGCGCGGCCTCCAACTGCTCCACGCCCGCCATGTACCCGGTGCTCTCGTCGGTGACGACGAAGACCGGCACGCCGCCCGCGAGCTTGACCGACTCGGGGTAGGTGGTCCAGTACGGGGCGACCAGGAGGACCTCGTCGCCCGGGTCCAGCATGGCGGCGAAGGCCTCGTGGACGGCCTGTTTGCCGCCGTTGGTCACCAGCACCTGCGAGGGCTCCACCGCGTAGCCGGAGTCCCGCCGGGTCTTCTCCGCTACGGCCTCGCGCAGTTCGGGGAGGCCGCCCGCCGGCGTGTAGCGGTGGAAGCGCGGGTCGCGCGCCGCCGCGACGGCCGCCTCGACGACGTGGTCGGGCGTCGGGAAGTCGGGCTCTCCCGCGCCGAAGCCGATGACGGGGCGGCCCTCCGCCTTCATGGCCTTGGCCCTGGCGTCCACGGCGAGGGTGGCGGACTCGGAGACGGCGCTGATGCGTGCGGAGACACGGGGTCGGTCGCTCATGGCGCCCATGGTGCCACGCGGGCCCGTCCCGGGCAGGGAGCCCGCGAGGCGCCTCCGGAGGGGGCGCCGGTCCTCCGGCGGTTTGGTCAGATCGGGCGAATGGGCATACACTCGGTCGCGCCGAACGGTCGTGGCCCAGGTGTTACCGGGCCATCAGTGTGCGTAGCGCGCGGCGACCGGCTATGGTGGGAGCGCAGTTTCCGTCAAGGGCAGTGGCTCAATTGGTAGAGCACCGGTCTCCAAAACCGGCGGTTGGGGGTTCGAGTCCCTCCTGCCCTGCAAGTCCGCGCGAGCGGAGTGGCGGCCTCCGGGCCGGCACTCCGCACGGGGCATCGGAACTACGGGGATTTCTGGCAGCCCGCGACCCTAAGGACCCCAGGTGACACAGACTGACGCCGACGCGAAGCCCGACAAGGAGCCGAAGCGTCGTACCGGTCCGGTGACGTTCACCAAGCAGGTCGTCGGTGAGCTGCGCAAGGTTCGCTGGCCCACGCGCCGCGAACTGGTGACCTACACCATCGTCGTCCTCGTCTTCGTGGTGGTCGTCCTCGGCTACGTCTCGCTCCTGGACTGGGGCTTCGGCGAGGCCATCACCTGGCTCTACGGCACCTTCGGCCGCCCGGCGGGCGTCTGACCGAGACTTCTGGGCCGCGCCTCCGGACGACCGGGGCGCGGCCCCACTCGTCCGCGCGTCGGTCCCGCGCCGCCCGGACAGACCGTAAGCTGGCATGACTGGGTTCGACGCAGACCGCTGTTCGGCGTGCGTCGCTCCGCAGAGCGCATCCGACGAGAGAAAGAGCAGCCGTGTCCGAGTCCCCACTGACCTCTGACGACTTCCCCGATGAGGAGCCGGATCAGTCGTCTGCGGAAGAGACCGGCCTGGCGGGCGAGCTGTCCGAGGACGCGGCCGACAAGGCCGACGACGACAGCCCTGCTCTGACCGGCGACGCGGACGAGAACGCCGACGACGAGAACGCCGACGACGAGGGCGAGGAGGAGGCCGAGGAGGCCCCGCGCCTCGACCCCGTCGAGGAGTTCAAGAACGAGCTGGTCCTGCTGCCCGGCGACTGGTACGTCGTGCACACCTACGCGGGCTACGAGAAGCGGGTCAAGGCCAACGTCGAGAGCCGCACCCAGTCCCTCAACATGGAGGACTACATCTTCCAGGTCGAGGTGCCCGAGCACGAGGTCACCGAGGTCAAGAGCGGCAAGCGCCAGCAGGTCACCGAGAAGGTCCTGCCCGGCTACGTGCTCGTCCGCATGGACCTGACCGACGAGTCCTGGTCGGCGATCCGCAACACCCCCGGCGTCACCGGCTTCGTGGGCCTGTCCAACAAGCCCGCCCCGCTGAGCCTGACCGAGGTCGCCAAGCTCCTCGCGCCCGAGCCGGAGCAGGAGCCGGAGCAGGCGCAGAAGGCCCGCGCCGGCGGCGAGGTCCGCTCCGACGTGGCCTACGAGATCGGCGAGTCCGTCACGGTCATGGAGGGCCCGTTCGCCACGCTGCCCGCCACGGTCAGCGAGATCAACCCGGACACCCAGAAGCTCAAGGTGCTGGTGTCGATCTTCGGCCGCGAGACGCCGGTCGAGCTGTCCTTCACCCAGGTCGCCAAGATCTGACCCGGGCCGCCGTCCGGCGGGGCGCCGTGCCCGCAGGACGACCGTCAAGGCACTCGTCACGGCGACATAGACTTGGTGGGTCCACCCTCGCGGTGGACCCACTCTCGTGCCCCGCCCAGGCAGGGCACGTCACGGCCCGCCAGGTCCCGGCGGGCCGTCGCCCCCGCGCCCTCCGGCGCGGGGCCGCGCCTCCTTCGGCAGCGGTGCCGCCGCGATCGCCACGACCGCACGGCGCCGCGGGGAGGCCAGGGACCAGCACACAACGCAGATCAGGCAAAGGACCCGATATGCCTCCGAAGAAGAAACTTGCCGCACTCGTCAAGGTGCAGCTCCCCGCCGGTCAGGCGACCCCGGCGCCGCCCGTTGGTACCGCTCTCGGTCCGCACGGCGTCAACATCATGGACTTCTGCAAGCAGTACAACGCTGCCACGGAGTCCCAGCGCGGCAACGTCATCCCCGTAGAGATCTCCATCTACGAGGACCGTTCCTTCACCTTCGTCACCAAGACGCCTCCGGCGCCGAAGCTGATCCTGAAGGCCGCCGGGCTGGACAAGGCCGCCACCGACCCGGGTCGCACCACGGCCGGCTCCATCACCGCCGAGCAGGTCCGCGAGATCGCGCAGACCAAGCTGCCCGACCTCAACACCGACGACATCGAGGCCGCGACCAAGATCGTCGCCGGCACCGCCCGTTCGATGGGCATCGAGGTCAAGTAGCCCCCCGCACGGTGGCGCCGACCCCAGGCGGGGCGGGGCGACCGGGGACGCTCGACGTTCAAGAACCACCGTGGCAGGGCCAGGCGCTGGCCCGACGACCACACGTTCCCTAGGAGAACAGCGTGAAGCGCAGCAAGACCTACCGCAAAGCCAGCGAACTGGTGGACCGCGACAAGCTCCACGGCCCCGCCGAGGCCGTGAAGCTCGCCAAGGAGACCTCCAGCTCCAAGTTCGACTCGACCGTCGAGGTCGCCCTGCGCCTGGGCGTCGACCCGCGCAAGGCCGACCAGATGGTCCGTGGCACCGTGAACCTGCCGCACGGCACCGGCAAGACCGCTCGGGTCCTGGTCTTCGCGACCGGTGAGCGTGCCGAGCAGGCTCTCGCCGCCGGCGCCGACATCATCGGCGACGACGAGATGATCGAGAAGGTCGCCAAGGGCTACACCGACTTCGACGCCGTCGTCGCCACCCCGGACCTCATGGGCAAGGTCGGCCGCCTGGGCCGCGTGCTCGGCCCGCGCGGCCTGATGCCGAACCCGAAGACGGGCACCGTCACCCCGGACGTGGCCAAGGCCGTGACCGACATCAAGGGCGGCAAGATCGAGTTCCGCGTGGACCGCCACGGGAACCTGCACTTCATCATCGGCAAGGCCTCCTTCGGCGAGCAGCAGCTCCTGGAGAACTACCAGGCCGCGATCGACGAGGTGAACCGCCTCAAGCCGTCCGCCGCCAAGGGCCGCTACATCAAGAAGGCCGTGGTCAGCACGACCATGGGCCCGAGCATCCCGCTCGACGCCTGACGTCCTTCCGTGTAGCCGTCCCGCAGACGGCGACGGCCCCCGCGTCCACCGGACGCGGGGGCCGTTCCTCGTACCGGGCCCCTACAGGTCGGTGATCTCGTCCTCGCCGGGGATCTCGAAGGAGGTCTCGCCCAGCTCGGAGAAGACCATGGACACGTCGGCCTCCTCGTCGGAGAAGTCGAGGCGCATCGGGAAGCCGTCCCGGCCGACCCAGATGGACACGTCGACGGAGCCGCTGACGTCACCGATCAGCTCCAGCACGGCGAGCTTCTGCTCGGCGTCCAGGGCGTCGATCTCCTCGGTGGTCATCGTGCCCTCGACGAGGGTGGTCTCGACACCGCCGACCTCCTCGGTGCCGGCCGCCTCGATCTGGTCGATCTCGGCGAAGGCGCCGACCAGGTCGGGCAGCGAGGCGATGTCGAACATCTCCTGCGGGCCCAGCTCCGCGGTGTCCTGGACGCCGCGGGCCCAGGGGGTGTCGACCTCCTGGAGGCCGTTGTGGTTGGACACCAGGGACTCGCCCTCCGCGGGGACGATGAGGACGGTCGTGCCGAGCTCCTCGGCCGTCAGGCCGGGGTCCTCCCCGCCCAGGGCGGCGAGCTCCAGCAGCATCTCGCCGACGAAGGGCATCACCATGGTGACCTGCGCGGCCTCGGGGTCGTCCATGACCTCGTAGGTCATCGTCATGTCCACGGTGCCGAGCTCGGGGTCGGGCATGGACAGGTCGAGGTCCAGCGTGTAGTTGGTGACCTCCTGCGTGCTCGAGGCGAGCTCGGCGAGCATGTCCAGGACACCGCCGCCCTCTCCGGGCTCCTCGGCCGCCTCGACCTCGACCGCCTCCTCCTCCGGGGCGCCGCCGCCGCAGGCGGTGAGGGCGAGGGCGAGGGTTCCCGCCGTGAGCAGGGAGGGCATACGCGTCTTCACGAAGGTGTTCCGCTTTCTTCGGGTGGGGGACGGGCGCGTCCGGGAGCGGGGGCGCCCGGGAGACATCTTCCCGCACACAACCGACATATCGGTCGATTATTCGCGAGTGCCCCTTCGACGGCCGGTCTCCCCGTACGGTTCCCGCGCGTGCGCGGGGCGCGCGGACAGCCTGGAGCCGGTCCGGCACATGTACCGACGGTCCCCGCGCGTGCGCGGGGTGCGCGCGATCACACCGGCGGTTCCGCCGGAGGGGACGAGCACCCCCGGGCGTCGGTTACGATGGAGGCTGCCGAAGACCGCTGGTCGCCACCCGCAGGGGTGGCCCTAAGGACCCATCCGCGATGGGCGCCCGCGCAGGTGTCACTAGAGCTTTCCCGTTCCGGGCGCGCACTCCGCGCCGAGAGAACGCGGTCGTGCCCCGTGCGCCTGGCGCTCGGGGCTTTTTCTCGTGCTGACGCCGATCGCGCGAGTCCTTGGGAACCGACCGGCGCTCGTACCCGCACCGGCCGGTACCGGTGGTCCACCGGGCCCCGGCCGGAAGGCAGGCGGAGCCGGAGCGGGTCCGTTCCGAGTCCGCCCGGGGCGGTTTCCGGCGCACGAGTCAGGAACTCCGCCCCGCGAGGTGCGGGACACCCCGCCGTCAGGCGCGGGATCGAAGTCAATGTTGGAAGGAGTCCCATGGCGAGGCCGGACAAGGCAGCCGCGGTCGCCGAACTCACGGAGGAATTCCGTGAGTCGAGCGGCGCCGTGCTGACCGAATACCGGGGGCTCACTGTCGCGCAGATCACCGACCTGCGCAACAGCCTCGGCCAGAACGCGCGTTTTCGCATCGTCAAGAACACGCTGACCAAGATCGCGGTCAAGGAGGCCGGCGTCGACCAGGAGATCCAGGATCTTCTGGTGGGCCCGTCCGCCATCGCCTTCGTCCACGGTGACGTGGTCGAGGCCGCCAAGGGTCTGCGCGACTTCTCGAAGGCGAACTCGCCCCTGGTGATCAAGGGCGGCATCATCGACGGCAAGTCGATGAGCGCCGAGGACATCACCAAGCTGGCCGACCTGGAGTCCCGCGAGGTTCTCCTCGCGAAGCTTGCCGGCGCGCTCAAGGCCAAGCAGGGCCAGGCCGCCGCCGTCTTCCAGGCGCTTCCCTCCAAGGCCGTGCGCCTCGCGCAGGCCCTGGCGGACAAGCGTTCCCAGGAAGCTGCCTGAACCTTTTGAACCGCGGCGGGCGCCGAGGGCGCCCCGCCGAAGGCTCGCACGTGATGCCGACAGGCGCGCGTGTCTGTAGAGAAAGAGAAACCGCATCATGGCGAAGCTCAGCAACGACGACCTGCTTGCCGCTTTCGAGGAGATGACCCTTCTCGAGCTGGCCGACTTCGTGAAGCTCTTCGAGGAGAAGTTCGACGTCACCGCTGCCGCCCCGGCCGCCGTCGCCGTCGCCGGCCCCGCGGGTGCCGCTCCGGCCGAGGTCGAGGAGAAGGACGAGTTCGACGTCGTCCTCGAGTCCGCCGGCGACAAGAAGATCCAGGTCATCAAGGAGGTCCGCAGCCTCACGAGCCTGGGTCTCAAGGAGGCCAAGGACCTGGTCGACAACGCTCCGAAGCCGCTGCTCGAGGGCGTCAACAAGGAGGCCGCTGAGAAGGCCAAGGCCGCTCTCGAGGGCGCCGGCGCCACCGTCACCCTCAAGTAGTCCTCCGCGGGCCGCACAGGCCCGCTGGTCTGCTCCACGCGGCCGTCCCTCCTCCGGGAGGGGCGGCCGCGTTCGCGTTCCCGGGACCCGGCCGTGGGGCGCGGGGGCCCGGCTCCCTCGGCCCGGGTGCCGCACCCCGCACCCGCACCCCGCACCCGCGCCCTGCGGGTGCGGCGGCGGCGCTCCGCCCCTCCCCGCGCCCTGCGGGTGCGGCGGCGGCGCTCCGCCCCTCCCCGCGCCCGCCGCGACAGGGCCCCTGGTCCCGGACCCGTGCGACGAAGGTCCCCTCTCCCCGGGTACGCCGTGTTCCGACGCCGTTCGCTCCGCCGGGTGTGCGAAGCTGGGGCGGTTCGGGAGCACCAGGTCAGGGGCCGCGTGTGCGAACTGTCCCCCGGACGCGGTAATCTCCCGTCCCGGGAATCCCGACGAGGCCCCGGGAGAGGGTTTACCCGCCCCCCGCGGGGGAACCTTTTCGGGTGTCCGACGGGCTCACAACCCCCTGGGGCCAGGGCAGGCGCGCCAGCTCCACCGATCCCGGTCGAGGGCGATCCCGAGGGTTGTGAGGGACGGCGGACCGGAGCCGGTCCGTCGGCGGACGGCTCCCCCTCGGGGGAGCGGACGGGCAGACGGCCCGAGGCCGGACACCCCTGTGCCGGAGACGGCGGAGGGGCTGGTCCACGGTCGGAGGTTCTCCGTCGCGGGCCGCGCGGGACGACGGCCGGGCTTGACGGATCGCCCTTCACGGGTGATCCTGCCGGTGTCGTGAGTTGCGCTGTGGACCGTGAGTGGACAGCGGTGTGGTGTTCGGCTACACTGCTCTTTTGCGCTGCCCTTTGGTGATCCCTGTGCCGGTGCACGGCTGCCACCCATCCCATTTCTGGACATACGGTGGCCCGTCACCCGCTCGATGTGACCGTCTCAACCGCGTTGCGGCGGTCCCTCTCGTGACGGATCGTCTGGCGTGCGCGCTTCAACCGCCACAAGCCTTCGGAAGGACCCCTGTTGGCAGCCTCGCGCAACGCCTCCGCTAACGCCCTTGGTCCGCACCGCGTTTCTTTCGCCCGTATCCAGGAACCCCTCGAGGTTCCGAACCTTCTGGCCCTGCAGACCGAGTCGTTCGACTGGCTGCTGGGCAACGACAAGTGGAAGACCCGGGTCGAGACGGCCCGAAACGCCGGCCGCAAGGACGTTCCGGAGCAGTCCGGTCTCGAAGAGATCTTCGAGGAGATCAGCCCGATCGAGGACTTCTCGGGCACCATGTCCCTCTCGTTCCGCGACCACCGGTTCGAGCCGCCCAAGTACTCCGAGGAGGAGTGCAAGGACAAGGACATGACCTACTCCGCCCCGATGTTCGTCACGGCGGAGTTCATCAACAACGACACCGGTGAGATCAAGAGCCAGACGGTGTTCATGGGCGACTTCCCGCTCATGACCGTCAAGGGCACCTTCATCATCAACGGCACCGAGCGCGTCGTCGTGTCCCAGCTGGTCCGCTCCCCGGGCGTCTACTTCGACCGGTCCGTCGACAAGACCACCGACAAGGACCTCTTCGGCTGCAAGGTCATCCCGTCCCGCGGCGCCTGGCTGGAGTTCGAGGTCGACAAGCGCGACTTCGTCGGCGTCCGCATCGACCGCAAGCGCAAGCAGGGCGTCACCGTCCTGCTCAAGGCGCTGGGCTGGACCACCGACCAGATCCTGGAGCGGTTCGGCCAGTACGAGTCCATCCGCAACACGCTGGAGAAGGACCCCACGGCGGGCACCGACGACGCGCTGCTGGACATCTACCGCAAGCTGCGCCCCGGAGAGCCGCCCACGAAGGAGTCGGCCCAGGCGCTGTTGGAGAACCTCTACTTCAACCCCAAGCGCTACGACCTCGCCAAGGTCGGCCGCTACAAGATCAACAAGAAGCTCGGCCTCGACGCCGACTACACGCAGGGCACGCTGACCGAGGACGACATCGTCGCCACGATCGACTACATGGTCCGCCTGCACGCGGGCGAGGTGGAGAAGGAGACCGTCAACGGCCTCCGCCCGATCGAGACCGACGACATCGACCACTTCGGCAACCGCCGCCTGCGCACCGTCGGCGAGCTCATCCAGAACCAGGTCCGCCTGGGCCTGGCCCGCATGGAGCGCGTCGTCCGCGAGCGGATGACTACCCAGGACGTCGAGGCGATCACGCCGCAGACCCTGATCAACATCCGTCCCGTCGTCGCCTCCATCAAGGAGTTCTTCGGCACCTCGCAGCTGTCCCAGTTCATGGACCAGACCAACCCGCTCGCGGGCCTGACCCACAAGCGCCGCCTCTCGGCGCTGGGTCCGGGCGGTCTGTCCCGTGAGCGCGCGGGCTTCGAGGTGCGCGACGTGCACCCCTCCCACTACGGCCGCATGTGCCCGATCGAGACCCCCGAGGGTCCCAACATCGGTCTGATCGGCTCCCTGGCGGGCTACGGGCGGGTCAACTCCTTCGGCTTCGTGGAGACCCCGTACCGCAAGGTCATCGACGGGCGCATCTCCGACCAGGTCGACTACCTGACCGCGGACGAGGAGGACCTGTACGTCATCGCGCAGGCCAACACGCCGCTGAACGCCGACGGCACCTTCGCCGAGGCCGGCGTGCTCGTGCGCCGCAAGGGCGGGGAGTTCGAGCAGGTCAGCACCGACGAGGTCGACTACATGGACGTGTCGCCGCGCCAGATGGTGTCGGTCGCCACCGCCATGATCCCGTTCCTGGAGCACGACGACGCCAACCGCGCGCTCATGGGCTCCAACATGCAGCGCCAGGCCGTGCCGCTGCTGCGCGCCGAGTCGCCGTTCGTCGGCACCGGCATGGAGTACCGCGCCGCGACCGACGCCGGTGAGGTCATCCTCAACGAGAAGGCCGGCGTCGTCGAGGACGTCACCGCCGACTACGCCACGATCATGGCGGACGACGGCACGCGCAAGACGTACCGCATGGGCAAGTTCCAGCGCTCCAACCAGGGCACCTGCTTCAACCAGCGGCCGATCGTCACCGAGGGCCAGCGGGTCGAGGCCAACCAGGTCCTCGCCGACGGACCCTCCACCGACCAGGGTGAGATGTCGCTCGGCAAGAACCTGCTCGTGGCCTACATGTCCTGGGAGGGCCACAACTACGAGGACGCGATCATCCTCTCCCAGCGCCTGGTGCAGGACGACGTCCTCTCCTCGATCCACATCGAGGAGCACGAGGTCGACGCCCGCGACACCAAGCTGGGCCCGGAGGAGATCACCCGCGAGATCCCCAACGTCAGCGAGGAGGTCCTGGCCGACCTCGACGACCGGGGCATCATCCGGATCGGCGCCGAGGTCGTGGACGGCGACATCCTCGTCGGCAAGGTCACGCCCAAGGGCGAGACCGAGCTGACCCCGGAGGAGCGCCTGCTGCGCGCCATCTTCGGCGAGAAGGCCCGCGAGGTCCGCGACACCTCCCTGAAGGTGCCGCACGGCGAGACCGGCAAGGTCATCGGCGTGCGCGTGTTCAGCCGCGAGGAGGGCGACGAGCTCGCCCCCGGCGTCAACGAGATGGTCCGCGTCTACGTGGCCCAGAAGCGCAAGATCACCGACGGTGACAAGCTCGCCGGCCGCCACGGCAACAAGGGCGTCATCTCCAAGATCCTGCCGCAGGAGGACATGCCCTTCCTGGAGGACGGCACCCCGGTCGACATCATCCTCAACCCGCTGGGCGTGCCCGGCCGGATGAACGTCGGCCAGGTCCTGGAGGTCCACCTCGGGTGGCTGGCCAAGAACGGCTGGCTGGTCGAGGGGGTGGAGGAGGAGTGGCAGAAGTCGCTCCACGCGATCGGCGCGGCCGAGGTCCCGCCGAACTCGCGCGTGGCCACCCCGGTCTTCGACGGCCTGCACGGTGACGAGCTCAGCGGCCTGATCCAGTCGGTGCGCCCGAACAAGGACGGCAACCGCCTCATCAACAAGGACGGCAAGGCGCGCCTGTTCGACGGCCGCACCGGCGAGCCGTTCGCCGAGCCGATCTCGGTCGGCTACAAGTACATCCTCAAGCTCCACCACCTCGTGGACGACAAGATCCACGCGCGCTCCACCGGCCCGTACTCCATGATCACCCAGCAGCCGCTGGGCGGTAAGGCGCAGTTCGGCGGTCAGCGCTTCGGTGAGATGGAGGTCTGGGCGCTGGAGGCCTACGGTGCCGCCTACGCGCTCCAGGAGCTGCTCACCATCAAGTCCGACGACGTGGTGGGCCGGGTCAAGGTCTACGAGGCCATCGTCAAGGGCGAGAACATCCCCGAGCCGGGTATCCCTGAGTCCTTCAAGGTGCTCATCAAGGAGATGCAGTCGCTCTGTCTGAACGTGGAGGTGCTGTCCAGTGACGGTATGTCCATCGAGATGCGGGACAGTGACGAGGACGTCTTCCGCGCGGCGGAAGAACTGGGAATCGACCTGGGGCGGCGAGAGCCCAGCAGTGTCGAAGAGGTCTAACTTCCGCGGATTTCGAGAGCAGGGGACGAATTAAGTGCTCGACGTCAACTTCTTCGACGAGCTGCGGATTGGCCTCGCCACCGCCGACGACATTCGCCAGTGGTCGCACGGCGAGGTCAAGAAGCCCGAAACCATCAACTACCGGACCCTCAAGCCCGAGAAGGACGGACTCTTCTGCGAGAAGATCTTCGGTCCGACCCGGGACTGGGAGTGCTACTGCGGCAAGTACAAGCGCGTCCGCTTCAAGGGCATCATCTGTGAGCGCTGCGGCGTCGAGGTGACCCGTGCCAAGGTGCGCCGCGAGCGGATGGGCCACATCGAGCTGGCCGCTCCCGTCACGCACATCTGGTACTTCAAGGGCGTGCCCTCCCGCCTGGGCTACCTGCTGGACCTGGCTCCGAAGGATCTCGAGAAGATCATCTACTTCGCCGCCTACATGGTCACGTGGGTGGACACCGAGGCCCGTGAGCGCGACCTCCAGTCCCTGGAGGCGCGGATCTCGGTCGAGAAGCAGCACCTCGAGCAGCGCCGCGACTCCACCATCGAGGAGCGGCACCGCAAGCTCGAGGCCGACCTGGCCGAGCTCGAGGAGCAGGGCGCCAAGGGCGACGCGCGCCGCAAGGTCCGCGAGGGCGCCGAGCGCGAGATGCGCCAGCTCCGCGACCGTGCCCAGCGTGAGATCGACCGCCTCGACGAGGTCTGGAACCGCTTCAAGAACCTCAAGGTCCAGGACCTCGAGGGCGACGAGATGCTCTACCGCGAGATGCGGGACCGCTTCGGGAAGTACTTCCGCGGCGGCATGGGCGCCCAGGCCATCCAGGACCGGCTCGCCAACTTCGAGCTGGACGTGGAGGCCGAGAAGCTCCGCGAGACCATCCGCACCGGCAAGGGCCAGAAGAAGGCCCGCGCCCTGAAGCGGCTCAAGGTCGTCTCGGCGTTCCTCAACACCACCAACAGCCCCATGGGCATGGTGCTCGACTGCATCCCGGTCATCCCGCCGGACCTGCGTCCGATGGTGCAGCTGGACGGCGGCCGCTTCGCGACCTCCGACCTCAACGACCTGTACCGCCGCGTGATCAACCGGAACAACCGCCTCAAGCGGCTGCTCGACCTCGGCGCGCCCGAGATCATCGTCAACAACGAGAAGCGGATGCTCCAGGAGGCCGTCGACGCGCTGTTCGACAACGGCCGCCGCGGACGCCCGGTCACCGGTCCCGGCAACCGGCCGCTCAAGTCGCTGTCCGACATGCTCAAGGGCAAGCAGGGCCGCTTCCGCCAGAACCTGCTCGGCAAGCGTGTCGACTACTCCGGCCGTTCGGTCATCGTCGTCGGCCCGCAGCTGAAGCTGCACCAGTGCGGTCTGCCCAAGCAGATGGCCCTGGAGCTCTTCAAGCCGTTCGTGATGAAGCGCCTGGTCGACCTGAACCACGCGCAGAACATCAAGAGCGCCAAGCGCATGGTGGAGCGGTCCCGCCCGGTCGTGTGGGACGTCCTCGAAGAGGTCATCACCGAGCACCCGGTGCTGCTCAACCGCGCCCCGACGCTGCACCGCCTGGGCATCCAGGCCTTCGAGCCGCAGCTGGTCGAGGGCAAGGCCATCCAGATCCACCCGCTCGTCTGCACGGCGTTCAACGCCGACTTCGACGGCGACCAGATGGCCGTGCACCTGCCGCTGTCCGCCGAGGCCCAGGCCGAGGCGCGGCTGCTGATGCTGGCGACCAACAACATCCTCAAGCCGTCCGACGGCAAGCCCGTGACCATGCCCACCCAGGACATGATCATCGGCCTGTACTACCTGACGACGGAGAAGGCCGACGCCAAGGGCGAGGGCCGCGCGTTCCGCTCCCCGGCCGAGGCGATCATGGCCTACGACCTGGGCGACCTGGACCTGCAGGCGAAGATCCGCCTGCGGATCGCCGACGGCGCCCCGGCCCCGAAGGACTGGACGCCGCCGGAGGGCTGGCAGCAGGGCGACGTGTACGTCCTGGAGACGACCCTGGGCCGGTACCTCTTCAACGAGACCACCCCGGTCGACTACCCGTACGTCAACTTCCAGGTGGGCAAGAAGCAGGTCTCGGTCCTGGTCAACGACCTCGCCGAGAACTACCCCAAGGTCCAGGTCGCCACGACCCTGGACGCCCTGAAGGACGCGGGCTACCACTGGGCCACCCGGTCCGGCCTGACCATCGGCATCGAGGACGTCGTCGCGCCTCCGCGCAAGACGGAGATCCTCGAGGGGTACGAGCGCAAGGCCGACAAGATCCAGCGCGAGTACGACCGCGGTCTCATCACCGACGACGAGCGCCGCCAGGAGCTCACCGAGGTGTGGACCCAGGCCACCGCCGAGGTCGCGCAGAACATGGAGGACAACTTCCCCGCCGACAACCCGGTGTGGATGATGGTCCAGTCCGGCGCCCGAGGCAACCCGATGCAGGTGCGCCAGATCGCGGGTATCCGCGGCCTGGTCTCCAACACCAAGGGTGAGACGATCCCGCGTCCGATCAAGTCCTCCTACCGCGAGGGCCTGTCGGTGCTGGAGTACTTCATCTCCACGCACGGCCAGCGCAAGGGCCTGGCGGACACCGCCCTGCGCACCGCCGACTCGGGTTACCTGACCCGTCGTCTGGTGGACGTCGCGCAGGACGTCATCGTCCGCGAGATCGACTGCGGCACGGACCGTTCGATCTGGCACGAGATCGGTGAGAAGAACGCCGCCGGCGCCGTCGTGCGCAAGCACAACGTCGAGAACACCGGTTTCGGCCGCACCCTCTCCGAGGACGTGACGGGGCCGGACGGCAAGCTCGTCCTGCCCGCGCTCAGCGACACCTCCGAGCAGAACATCGACAAGCTGATCGCGGCCGGGTTCACCCGCGTGCGCATCCGCTCGTCGCTGACCTGCGAGGCCAAGATCGGCGTCTGCACCACCTGCTACGGCCGCTCCATGGCGACCGGCAAGCCGGTGGACGTCGGCGAGGCGATCGGCATCATCGCGGCACAGTCCATCGGTGAGCCCGGCACCCAGCTGACCATGCGTACCTTCCACATGGGCGGTTCCGCGGGTCAGGACATCACGCACGGTCTGCCCCGTGTCCAGGAGCTCTTCGAGGCCCGCATCCCCAAGGGTGTGGCCCCGATCTCCGAGATGGAGGGCCGGATCCGGATCGACGACACCGAGAAGAGCCGCAAGATCGTCGTCATCCCCGACGACGGCACGGACGAGATCGCCTACCCGGTCCCGATGCGTGCGCAGCTCCTCGTCAGCGACGGCGACCACGTCACGGTCGGCCAGCAGCTGATCCAGGGTGCGATCAACCCGCACGAGGTTCTTCGTATCCAGGGCCCGCGCGCGGTGCAGCAGCACCTCGTGTCGGAGGTCCAGGAGGTGTACAAGTCGCAGGGTGTGTCCATCCACGACAAGCACATCGAGATCATCGTCCGCCAGATGCTCAAGCGGGTGAACATCCTGGAGTCGGGCGACACCGAGCTCCTGCCCGGCGAGATGGTCGAGCGTCCGAAGTTCGAGCGGATCAACCGCCGCGTCGTCTCCGAGGGCGGACAGCCCGCGGCCGGACGCCCGGTGCTGCTCGGGATCACCAAGGCCTCGCTGGCCACGGAGTCCTGGCTGTCGGCGGCCTCCTTCCAGGAGACCACCCGGGTGCTCACCGAGAACGCCATCCACGGCAAGAGCGACCCGCTGCTCGGCCTCAAGGAGAACGTCATCATCGGTAAGCTCATCCCGGCCGGTACCGGTATTCCGCAGTACCGCAACATCCGGGTGGAGCCCACCGAGGAGGCGAAGGCCTCGATGTACTCGGTCTCCGGGTACGAGGAGCCGAGCGAGTACACCTTCGGTCAGGGGTCCGGCGAGGCCGTCCCGCTGGAGGAGTACGACTTCGGGCCGTACAACCGGTAAGAGCGGTTTGAACTGACGGCGGCGGCCAGCCACTCCCGACCGGGAGTGGTGCCGCCGCCGTTCGGCGTAGAGGGTCCGCGCACGGCGGACGGGGAGACGGCGCTACTGCGCTGGCGGGAGAGGCATGACTGAACACGGGGGCGGACGGGACTCCGGTGCGGGGGACTGGTTCAAGCCGAGCGAGAACCGCTACCGCACGCAGTCGGAGTACCAGGACCCGCTCGAGGGTGAGGAAGCCGACGAGGGCGCCGAGACGGTGTTCCCCGACAGCGGCGGCTACACGGGGCTGAGCGCGTCGCGCCCGGCCCTGGTCGAGCCGTACCCGGAGGCGCTCGGCGGTCCGCCGTCCGGCGCCTCGCACCCGATCTCCTACCCGGGGGCGGGGCAGTCGGCGTACCAGCCGCTGACCCGGGTGCCGGGGGAACCGGAGGAACCGAGCCTGCCCAGCGTCGCGGCCAGCGCCGAGGTTCCCCTGCCCTCCGAGGACCCGGGCGAGGAACCGGCCGGCCGCATGGACTCCTGGGCCGCGCCCCGGACCGACCCGGCGGCGGGCGGCGCCGAGGCGCCGGCCGGTCCCGGTGACGCCTGGACCGCGGGCCGGGACGAGCCGGAGGCGCCCGCACCGGGCCCACGGGGAGGGGAGGGCTTCCCGGACACCGGGTACGCGTCGCCCGACCGCGCCTCCGACGCCTGGAGGAGCGAGGCGCCCCTCGACGGGTCGCGCGACCCGTCCGCCTGGGACGCCCCCGCGGCCCGGCCCGAGGGTTCCCCGGCGTGGGACCCCGAGGGCGCGCGCGGTCCCGCCGCGTGGGACGCCGGCGCCCCGGCGGGCGGATCCGACGTGTACGCGCGGGACGCCTGGAGCGATGCACCGGCAGACCGCTCCGACACCCGCGGGCAGGACGCGTGGCGTACCGACGTCCCCGGGGACGGTCTCGGCGACGGCGGTCCCGAGGCGTGGGCCCCGGCCCGCGACGCCGACGCACGGACCCCGGAGCCGTCGGACGACGCGCGCCCGTGGGACGAAGCACCCGCGGGCGGGCACGGCCGCGAGGCCCCGGGGAACCGTACGGAGGGTTCCACGGCGTGGGACCCCGAGGGCGCGCGCGGTCCCGCTGCGTGGGACGCCGGCGCCCCGGCGGGCGGATCCGACGTGTACGCGCGGGACGCGTGGACCCCGGACGCCCCCGCGGCCCCCGCAGGGGACCCGTGGGGCGCGGACGGCCCGGTGGGCCGCTCGGAGGACCGGGAGCAGGACCGCTGGTCCCCGGACGTCCCGGTGGGCGGTTCCGCCCCCTCCGGTACTGACGCGCCCGTGACCGGTCCCGCGGCGACCGACGCGCGCCCGTGGGACGAGGCCCCCGAGGTGGAGGACGGCCGCGAGGCGTGGTCCCCCTCCCGGGGAGCCGACGCCTGGACCCCGCAGTCCCCGGCCGACACGCGGTCGTGGGAGCCGGACCCCGCCCTCGGCGGGATCGGTGAGCCCCTCCGGGACCCGTGGGGCGCGGACGGCCCGGTGGGCCGCTCGGAGGACCGGGAGCAGGACCGCTGGTCCCCGGACGTCCCGGTGGGCGGTTCCGCCCCCTCCGGTACCGACGCGCCCGTGACCGGCCCCGGGACGGGCGACGCGCGCCCGTGGGACGACGGGCCGTCCGGCGGCGCGGACGCCCCCTGGACGCCCCCGGCCGACGCCGGGGACCGCCCCTGGGACACCGGAGCCCCCGCGAACGGGGACCGCCCCTGGGACGACGCGCCCTCCGGGTACGGCCCCGTCGGCGGCGCGGACCGCGCCTGGGACGAGGACCGGGACGCCACCGCCTGGGGCGCAGGCCCCGAGGACCGGCAGGGCCCCGAGGGGCCGGGTGGCCGGTCCCCCGTCGGCGACACGGCCCCCGCGGCCCCGCTCTGGGACGACGAGCTGTCCGACGACCGCCGACCGTCCGCGTGGGGCGCCGACGCCCCCTCGGACGGCACGGCGGGACCGGAGCACGGCTCCTGGGACGCGGCTCCCCGCCACGAGGCCCACGGGGCGCCCTCCGGCGACCGTGCCGCCGACGGCCGCTCGTGGGACGACGACGAACTCGGCTCGGACTCCTGGGGGCCGGCCGCCGACCGCGGCGCCGCCGCAGGAGAGGACCGTGACGCCGCCGCAGGGCCGCGGAACGGAGGTCGCGGGTCCGCGGCCGACACCGGCGGCCTGGACTCCTGGGCGCCCGCCAGGGAGACCGCCGACGCGTGGTCCGGCGCGGGGACCGACGAGTCGTGGACCGACGGCTACGACGACGAGCTGTCACCGCCCGCCCCCGCCCCCGCCCCGGCACCCGACCCGGGCGGGTTCGGGTCGGGGAGCGGCAACACCTGGGCGTTCGACCGCAACGACCCCCGCCTCCCCGACATCGTCCGGGAGGCGGAGGAGCGCCGGCGCGAGTCCGCCAGGTCCTCCGACACCGGGGCCTGGGGAGACGACGGCACGGACGGGGACGCCCCCTCGGCCTGGGCGGACAACGACCGGCTGCACGACGGGGCCCCGGGCGGGGAGCGGACCGGTGGCGCGCCGTCCGTGGACGACCCCCTGGCGGCCATCGCG
Source organism: Nocardiopsis sp. NPDC006198 (assembly GCF_040613895.1). Lineage (NCBI taxonomy): Bacteria > Bacillati > Actinomycetota > Actinomycetes > Streptosporangiales > Nocardiopsidaceae > Nocardiopsis > Nocardiopsis sp. NPDC006198. The sequence continues at coordinate 78,171 of NZ_JBEXSY010000009.1, forward strand.
GACATGCAGTCGCGCGCCCGCTCCCGGGAGGCCGAGGGATACGCGGACGAGGCGTTCGCGGACGAGGAGTACGACGACGAGGGGTACGACGACGGCCCGGTGCGCCGGGGCGGTCCCGGGGAGGACGGCGTCCCCGACGGCGCCACCCAGGTCTTCGAGGCGCCGAGCATCCCCGAGGACACCTGGGACCACGACGAGCCGGAGCCGGCGGGGGAGAGCGAGTACGACGACGGCTTCACCCCGGCGGACTACGGCATGCCGGAGGCCCCGGCCTCCCGCAGGCGCCGCAAGGACCCCATCGCCGAGGAGTTCCCCGGCTTCGTGGACCGTCCCCTGGGCGGGGAGCCCGGCGACCCGTACCCCGGCTACGACAGCATCGACTTCCTGCCGGACACGGAGAAGGGGGCGACCGTCACCCTGTGGCTGGGCATCGCCTCGCTGCTCCCCGGCATCGGTCTGGTCACAGCTCTGCTGGCGCTCCTGATCACGGGGCCCAAGGCCAAGAAGGCGATCCGCGCCTCGCGCGGGGAGCTCGACGGCCTCGGACTGATCACCGTCGGCACGGTGTTCGCGGTGGTCGGCATCCTGGTGACGGTGATCTCCGTCGCCATCTGGCTGGTCCTGTAGCGCCGCGGCCGCTCCTCCAGGACAATGTTCCGGGGGAGCGGCCGCATGCCCGGGCCGCCCGTCGACGGTCTCCGGGGGAACCCGGGGCGAAACGACTCCGGGAGCGCGTAGACTGGCGGTGACCCACGGCTACGCGAGAACCGGTTCCATGATTCTCGCCATGTCGCACACCGTTTTGACCGCCCAGACGGTAAACGGTAGCCTGTGTGATTGTGCCCGTGAGTCGACGGGTCACACGTGCGTGTGCGGCGCCTCGGTCCCACCAGTTGAGGACGTAAGGCGCGCCGCGCAGGTGAACCCCCTCCCATGATCGGCCTCCGGCCGGGTGTGATCGGTTTTTTGCCGTGCGCGACAACCAGCGCGACACGCCCGACCACGGGGGTCGGGGAGGTTCGGGAAATTCAGCAGGTCAATAGCGATATCGGCTACGAGAACCGGCGTAGGTCACGAGGAAGACGGAGACGCGGTGCCCACCATCCAGCAGCTGGTCCGCAAGGGCCGACAGGACAAGGTCGCAAAGAACAAGACCCCGGCGCTGAAGGGGAGTCCGCAGCGTCGTGGTGTGTGCACGCGTGTCTACACCACTACGCCGAAGAAGCCGAACTCCGCTCTGCGTAAGGTCGCTCGCGTCAAGCTGAGCAGCGGCATCGAGGTCACGGCCTACATCCCCGGCATTGGTCACAACCTCCAGGAGCACAGCATCGTGCTCGTTCGCGGTGGTCGTGTGAAGGACCTGCCGGGCGTCCGCTACCGAATTGTCCGCGGCTCGCTCGACACCCAGGGTGTCCGGGGCCGCAAGCAGGCGCGTAGCCACTACGGCGCCAAGAAGGAGAAGTAAAGATGCCGCGCAAGGGCCCGGCGCCGAAGCGCCAGCTCATCACCGACCCGGTCTACGGCTCGCCGCTCGTCACCGCACTGATCAACAAGGTGCTGCTCGACGGCAAGCGCTCCATCGCCCAGAGCGTCGTCTACGACGCCCTCGAAGGCGCTCGCGAGAAGACCAGCCAGGACCCGCTCGTCGTTCTGAAGCGCGCCCTGGACAACGTCAAGCCCGCGCTCGAGGTCCGCAGCCGCCGTGTCGGTGGCGCGACCTACCAGGTGCCGGTCGAGGTTCGCGCCTCCCGGTCCACCACGCTGGCCCTGCGCTGGCTGGTCTCCTACGCGCGTCAGCGCCGTGAGAAGACCATGACCGAGCGTCTGATGAACGAGCTGGTCGACGCCAGCAACGGTCTCGGCGCGGCCGTCAAGAAGCGTGAGGACACGCACAAGATGGCCGAGTCGAACAAGGCCTTCGCCCACTACCGCTGGTAACCCCGCGGCGATTCGATTCCTTGAGACCGAGGGAAGACGAGCCTCATGGCTGCTAAGACTGCGCTTGACCTGGCCAAGGTCCGCAACATCGGGATTATGGCCCACATCGACGCGGGCAAGACCACCACGACTGAGCGGATCCTCTACTACACCGGTGTGACCCACAAGGTGGGTGAGGTCCACGATGGCGCCGCCACGATGGACTGGATGAAGGAGGAGCAGGAGCGGGGTATCACCATTACCTCGGCTGCTACCACCACCCACTGGGACGACCACACCATCAACATCATCGACACGCCCGGCCACGTCGACTTCACGGTCGAGGTCGAGCGGTCGCTGCGTGTCCTCGACGGTGCCGTCGCGGTGTTCGACGCCAAGGAAGGCGTCGAGCCCCAGTCCGAGCAGGTCTGGCGTCAGGCTGACCGCTATGGCGTTCCGCGTATCTGCTTCGTCAACAAGATGGACAAGATCGGCGCCGAGTTCCAGCGCTGCGTCGACATGTTCCGTGAGCGCCTCGGCGCGAACGCCATGCCGATCCAGCTGCCCATCGGCGCCGAGAGCGACTTCAAGGGCGTCGTCGACCTGGTCCGCATGAAGGCCTACGTCTGGAACGACGAGGCCGCGCTCGGCGAGATGTACGACACGATCGACATCCCCGAGACCCACGCCGACGCCGCCCGCGAGGCCCGCGAGAAGTTCATCGAGGTGCTCGCCGAGGCCGACGACGAGATCATGGAGCTGTACCTGGAGGGGCAGGAGCCCACCCTGGAGCAGGTGGTTCCGGCGATCCGCCGCGCGACCATCGCCGGTACCGCGATCCCGATCGTGTGCGGCACCGCGTTCAAGAACAAGGGCGTCCAGCCCCTGCTCGACGCGGTCACCGCCTACCTCCCCTCGCCCCTGGACGTGGACGCCATCGAGGGCCACGACCCCAAGGACGAGACCGAGGAGACCAAGCTCGCCCGCAAGCCGAGCGTCGACGAGCCGATGTCCGCCCTGGTCTTCAAGATCATGAGCGACCCGCACCTGGGCAAGCTGACCTACGTGCGCATCTACTCCGGCGTCCTCGAGACCGGCACCCAGGTGCTGAACAGTCTCAAGGGCCGCAAGGAGCGGATCGGCAAGATCTACCGCATGCACTCCAACAAGCGTGAGGAGATCGGCGAGGCCGGCGCGGGCGACATCGTCGCGGTCATGGGTCTGAAGGACACCACGACCGGCGAGACGCTGTGCGACCAGTCGGCTCCGATCGTCCTGGAGTCCATGACGTTCCCGGCTCCGGTCATCGAGGTGGCCATCGAGCCCAAGACCAAGAGCGACCAGGAGAAGCTGGGCATCGCGATCCAGCGCCTCGCGGACGAGGACCCCTCGTTCCAGGTCGCCACGGACGACCAGACCGGCCAGACCATCATCTCCGGTATGGGCGAGCTGCACCTCGAGGTCCTCGTCAACCGCATGCGCGACGAGTTCAAGGTCGACGCGAACATCGGCAAGCCCCAGGTGGCCTACCGAGAGACCATTCGCAAGAAGGTCGAAGGCCACGTCTACACCCACAAGAAGCAGACCGGTGGGTCGGGCCAGTTCGCCAAGGTCAAGATCGACGTCGAGCCCCTCGTCGTCGAGAGCGGCGACGCCTCCGGCTACGAGTTCGTCAACGCGGTCACCGGTGGCCGTATCCCACGGGAGTACATCCCGTCGGTCGACGCCGGTGCCCAGGAGGCCGCCGAACTGGGTGTGCTCGCGCACTACCCGCTCGTCGGCGTCAAGGTGACGCTCCAGGACGGTCAGTACCACGAGGTCGACTCCTCGGAGATGGCCTTCAAGACCGCGGGTTCGATGGCCTTCAAGGAGGCCGTCAAGCTCGCCAAGCCGACTCTTCTCGAGCCGGTCATGGCAGTGGAGGTCACCACCCCTGAGGAGTACATGGGTGACGTGATCGGCGACCTGAACTCCCGTCGTGGACAGATCCAGTCCATGGACGAGCGTTCCGGCGTCCGGATCGTCAAGGCCCAGGTGCCCCTCTCCGAAATGTTCGGCTACGTGGGTGACCTGCGCAGCCGTACCCAGGGTCGCGCCAACTACTCGATGGTGTTCGACTCCTACGCGGAGGTTCCGTCCGCTGTCGCCCAAGAAATTGTGGCGAAGGTTCGCGGCGAGTAGCCGCGAACACGTAACCAGCCCGCTCCCCGTCCACGCGGGGGGCGAGCACCAGATAGCTCTGTACGTCTAGGAGACATCCAGTGGCGAAAGCAAAGTTCGAGCGGACTAAGCCGCACGTCAACATCGGCACCATCGGTCACATCGACCACGGCAAGACCACGCTGACCGCGGCCATCACCAAGGTGCTGCACGACGCGTACCCGGACCTGAACCCGTTCACGCCGTTCGAGGACATCGACAACGCTCCCGAGGAGCGCGAGCGCGGTATCACGATCTCCGTCGCCCACGTCGAGTACCAGACCGAGGCGCGTCACTACGCCCACGTCGACTGCCCCGGCCACGCCGACTACGTGAAGAACATGATCACGGGTGCGGCGCAGATGGACGGCGCGATCCTGGTCGTGGCCGCCACCGACGGCCCGATGCCGCAGACCAAGGAGCACGTGCTCCTGGCCCGCCAGGTCGGCGTGCCCTACATCGTCGTGGCCCTGAACAAGTCCGACATGGTGGACGACGAGGAGATCTTCGAGCTCGTCGAGCTCGAGGTCCGTGAGCTCCTCAGCGAGTACGAGTTCCCCGGCGACGACGTCCCCGTCACCAAGGTCTCCGCGCTCAAGGCGCTGGAGGGCGACGAGGAGTGGGGCAAGACCGTCCTGGAGCTCATGAGCACCGTGGACACCTACATCCCCGAGCCCGAGCGTGACACCGACAAGCCGTTCCTCATGCCCATCGAGGACGTCTTCTCGATCACCGGTCGCGGCACCGTCGTCACCGGTCGTATCGAGCGCGGCATCGTCAACGTCAACGAGACCGTCGACATCGTCGGTATCAAGGACGAGAAGCAGACGACCACCGTCACCGGTGTCGAGATGTTCCGCAAGCTGCTCGACCAGGGCCAGGCCGGCGACAACGTCGGGCTGCTCCTGCGCGGCATCAAGCGCGAGGACGTCGAGCGCGGCCAGGTCGTGATCAAGCCGGGCACGACCACCCCGCACACGGAGTTCGAGGCCAACGTCGTCATCCTGTCCAAGGACGAGGGCGGGCGCCACACGCCGTTCTTCAACAACTACCGTCCGCAGTTCTACTTCCGCACCACGGACGTCACGGGCGTCGTGACGCTGCCGGAGGGCACGGAGATGGTCATGCCCGGTGACAACACCGAGATGACCGTCAACCTGATCCAGCCGGTCGCCATGGAAGACGGTCTGCGGTTCGCCATCCGCGAGGGTGGCCGTACCGTGGGCGCCGGTCGCGTCACGAAGATCCTCAAGTAGTACGCATGCCGGGGGCGGCCCCCTGAGGAGCCGCCCCCGGCGTGGTGGGCGGGCCGTGTCCGCACGGCCCACCCACCCACACACAAGACGTCATCGGGCACTGTGACGGTGACGCACCGCAGGGGCAAGCCCTGTTGCGGTTTCTCAAGGGAATAGGGGCTCACGGCCACACGGCGGATTCCGTCAGGCCTGGGCTTCTGTGACCGGGACAGCTCACCGTTACGGACACTGAAGCGAAGGACGAACAGGCCACATGGCGGGACAGAAGATCCGCATTCGGCTAAAGGCCTATGACCACGAGGTCATCGACAGCTCGGCGCGCAAGATCGTCGAGACTGTGACGCGAACTGGCGCACAGGTCGCGGGCCCGGTGCCGCTGCCGACGGAAAAGAACGTTTACTGCGTTATCCGATCGCCGCACAAGTACAAGGACTCGCGCGAGCACTTCGAGATGCGCACCCACAAGCGGCTGATCGACATCATCGACCCCACGCCGAAGACGGTCGACTCGCTCATGCGACTCGACCTGCCGGCTGGTGTTGACATCGAGATCAAGCTTTAAGGACGCACAGACATGGCCACCAAGCAGATCAAGGGAGTTCTGGGCGAAAAGCTCGGCATGACCCAGGTCTTCGACGACACGGGCAAAATGGTGCCCGTGACGGTTCTGAAGGCCGGTCCGTGCGTCGTGAGCCGCATCCGGACTCCGGACACCGACGGCTACTCGGCCGTCCAGCTGGGCTACGGGCAGATCAACCCGCGCAAGGTGAACAAGCCCCTCGGCGACTACCTGCGCAAGAACGACCTGACCCCGCGCCGGCACTACGTCGAGGTCCGCACCACCGACGCCTCCGAGTACACGCTCGGCCAGGAGGTCGCCGCGGACAGCTTCGAGAGCGGCCAGACGGTCGACGTCACGGGCAAGAGCAAGGGCAAGGGCTTCGCGGGTGTGATGAAGCGTCACGGCTTCCGTGGCCTCTCCGCCTCGCACGGTACCCAGCGCAAGCACCGCTCGCCCGGTTCCATCGGCGGCTGCGCCACGCCCGGCCGCGTTTTCAAGGGCATGCGGATGGCAGGGCGCATGGGCAACGTGCGCAAGACCGTCCAGAACCTGACCGTTCACTCCGTGGACGCGGAGAAGGGCCTCATCCTGGTCAAGGGTGCTGTGCCCGGTCCCAACGGCGGTCTGGTGCTCGTCCGCACCGCTGTGAAGGGGGACAAGTAAGCCATGGCCCAGATCGAGGTCAAGAACCCCGAGGGCGCCGCTCAGGGCAGTGTCGAGCTGCCGGAGAGCGTCTTCGCCCAGCAGGTCAGCATTCCGCTCCTGCACCAGGTCGTGAACGCCCAGCTGGCCGCGGGCCGCCAGGGCACGCACTCCACCAAGACCCGCGGCGAGGTTCGCGGCGGTGGCAAGAAGCCCTACCGCCAGAAGGGCACCGGCCGGGCCCGACAGGGCTCCATCCGCGCCCCGCAGTACACCGGCGGTGGCACGGTCCACGGACCGCAGCCGCGCGACTACAGCCAGCGGACCCCGAAGAAGATGAAGGCCGCCGCCCTGCGCGCTGCCCTCTCCGACCGGGCCACGCACGGCCGTATCCACGTCATCAGCCACTTCGTGGCCGAGGACGCGGACAGCAAGCTCACGCAGAACGCTCTGAAGGCGCTCCGCCAGGTCACCGGGTCCGACAAGGTCCTGGTCGTCCTGGCCCGCGACGACGAGCACAACCGGCGCGCCCTGCGCAACCTCGAAGAGGTGCACATCCTCGACGCGGACCAGGTGAACACCTACGACGTCCTCTACTCGGACGACGTGGTCTTCACCGAGGCGGGCTACGCCGAGTTCCTGGCCCACGCGGCCGGCGCCTCCAAGGCCGCTCAGTCCGAGGAGGACGACCAGTGAGGATCGCCGACCACCGGGACATCATCATCGAGCCGGTGATCTCCGAGAAGAGCTACGGGCTCATGGACGAGAACAAGTACACGTTCATCGTCAAGCCCGACGCCAACAAGACCCAGATCAAGATCGCGATCGAGAAGATCTTCGAGGTGAAGGTCACGAGCGTGAACACGATCAACCGGAAGGGCAAGCGCAAGCGGACCCGTTTCGGTTTCGGGAAGCGTCCTGACACGAAGCGCGCGATCGTCGGCCTCGCCGAGGGCGACCGGATCGACATCTTCGGTCGGTGACCTTTCCGGGTCTGACCGCTACACACCAAGCAACACGTAAAGGAATGCGCGAAGAAGATGGGCATTCGTAAGTACAAGCCGACGACACCGGGTCGTCGCGGTTCCAGCGTGAGCGACTTCGTCGAGATCACGCGCTCGGAGCCGGAGAAGTCCCTGGTGCGTCCTCTGCACTCCAAGGGCGGGCGCAACGGCCACGGCCGGATCACGACCCGCCACCAGGGCGGCGGCCACAAGCGCGCCTACCGCGTGATCGACTTCCGTCGTCACGACAAGGACGGCGTGCCGGCCAAGGTCGCTCACATCGAGTACGACCCGAACCGCACCGCTCGCATCGCACTGCTCCACTACGTGGACGGTGAGAAGCGCTACATCCTGGCACCCGCCGGTCTCAAGCAGGGCGACAGGGTCGAGAACGGCCCCCAGTCCGACATCAAGCCCGGCAACTGCCTCCCGCTGCGCAACATCCCCACGGGTACGTTCGTGCACGCGGTCGAGCTGAAGCCGGGTGGTGGCGCCAAGCTGGGCCGCTCCGCCGGTTCCCAGATCCAGCTCCTCGCCAAGGAGGGCCGTTACGCCACGCTGCGTATGCCCTCCGGCGAGATGCGCATGGTGGAGGTCACCTGCCGTGCCACCGTTGGTCAGGTCGGCAACGCCGAGCAGTCCAACATCAACTGGGGCAAGGCCGGTCGTAACCGCTGGAAGGGCAAGCGCCCGACCGTCCGCGGTGTCGTGATGAACCCGGTCGACCACCCGCACGGTGGTGGTGAGGGCAAGACCTCCGGTGGACGACACCCGGTCAGCCCCTGGGGCAAGAAGGAAGGCCGGACCCGGGCCAAGAACAAGGCCAGCGACAAGCTGATCGTGCGGCGTCGGCGTAGCGGTAAGAAGAAGCGGTAAGGAGCACGTCTGATGCCACGTAGCCTTAAGAAGGGTCCCTTCGTCGACGACCACCTCATCAAGAAGGTGGAAGTTCAGAACGAGAAGGGGACCAAGAACGTCATCAAGACGTGGTCCCGGCGGTCCATGATCGTCCCGGAGATGATCGGTCACACGATCGCCGTCCACGATGGCCGCAAGCACGTCCCCGTGTTCGTGTCCGAGTCGATGGTCGGCCACAAGCTCGGTGAGTTCGCTCCCACGCGTACTTTCCGTAGCCACGTCAAGGAAGACCGCCGTAGCCGCCGTTAGCGGTTGCAGCAGGAGAAAGAACCATTTCTCCACGGTGAGTGGAGATGAATTTCCGTGAGCGAGGGAAAAGCGATGGGAACGAGGGCACAGGCACGGTTCGTCCGTGTTACGCCCCGGAAGGCCCGCCGGGTGGTGGACCTTATTCGCGGGTTGCCCGCTGACGAGGCACAGGCGGTGCTCCGGTTCGCGCCCCAGTCGGCGAGCGAGCCTGTTGGCAAGGTGCTGGCTAGTGCCATCGCCAACGCTGAGCACAACGACAAGCTGGACCGCGAGACGCTGGTGGTCGAGGGCGCATGGGTGGACGAGGGTCCGACCCTGAAGCGCATTCGACCGCGAGGCTTCGGCCGCGCCTTCCGGGTGACCAAGCGTACGAGCCACATCACCGTGGTCGTCGCTGAGCGCTCGGGCGCCTCGTCCAAGACGAAGGAAAGGACCCGATAGTGGGGCAGAAGGTAAACCCGCACGGGTTCCGCCTCGGCATCACCACCGACTTCAAGAGCCGCTGGTACGCCGACAAGTCCTACAAGGACTACGTCAAGGAAGACGTTGCGATCCGTCGGATGCTGACCCGCGGCATGGAGCGCGCGGGCATCTCCAAGGTCGAGATCGAGCGCACCCGTGACCGTGTCCGCGTGGACGTCTACACCGCCCGGCCGGGCATCGTCATCGGCCGCCGCGGCGTCGAGGCCGATCGAATCCGGACCGACCTGGAGAAGCTGACCGCCAAGCAGGTTCAGCTCAACGTCTTCGAGGTCAAGAACCCCGAGGTCGACGCGCAGCTCGTCGCCCAGGGCGTCGCCGAGCAGCTGAGCAGCCGTGTGGCCTTCCGCCGCGCGATGCGCAAGGCGATGCAGAGCGCGATGAAGAGCGGTGCCAAGGGCATCCGTATCCAGTGCGGCGGACGCCTGGGCGGGGCTGAGATGTCCCGCTCGGAGTTCTACCGCGAGGGCCGGGTCCCGCTGCACACGCTCCGCGCCGACATCGACTACGGCTTCTTCGAGGCCCGTACGACGTTCGGCCGCATCGGCGTCAAGGTGTGGATCTACAAGGGTGACGCACCCGCGACCCGCGCCGAGCGCGAGGCGGCCCAGGCCGCCCAGCGTTCCGCCGGTGGCGGTGGCGGCGGTGGCGGCGGTCAGCGCCGCGAGCGCCCGCAGCGTCGTCGTCGTGGCGGTGCCGGCGGCGGTCAGCCGCAGAACACCGAGGCCAAGGCTCCGGCCGAGTCCGCGAAGCCCGAGGGGAGCTGACCAGTGCTTATTCCTCGTAAGGTCAAGTACCGCAAGCAGCACCACCCGGATCTGCGCGGTAAGGCCAAGGGTGGAACGACGGTCACTTTCGGCGAGTACGGCATCCAGGCTCTGGAGTCGGCCTACGTCACCAACCGTCAGATCGAGTCCGCTCGTATCGCTATGACGCGTCACATCAAGCGTGGCGGCAAGGTGTGGATCAACATCTTCCCGGACCGTCCGCTGACGAAGAAGCCCGCCGAGGTCCGCATGGGCTCCGGTAAGGGTTCACCCGAGTGGTGGGTCGCGCCGGTCAAGCCCGGTCGCGTGATGTTCGAGCTGTCGGGCGTGCCCGAGGACATCGCCAAGGAGGCGATGCGCCGTGCCATGCACAAGCTCCCGATGAAGTGCAAGTTTGTTAAGCGGGAGGGGGAGTGATGGCGAAGTCCGTGACTGCCCATGAGCTCCGGGACCAGTCCGTCGAGGACCTGGTCGCCAAGCTCAAGGAAGCCAAGGAAGAGCTCTTCAACCTCCGCTTCCAGGCCGCCACCGGCCAGCTCGACAACCACAGCCGGCTGCGTACCGTCAAGCGCGAGATCGCGCGGATCTACACGGTCATGCGTGAGCACGAGCTGGGCATCGCCCCGCTGTCTGGTGAGTCGGCTGAGGAGACGAAGGAAGCAGCCGAATGAGTGAGAACCAGACCGCGACCCGCAACTACCGCAAGGTGCGCGAGGGCTACGTCGTCAGCGACAAGATGGACAAGACCGTCGTTGTCGAGGTCGAGGACCGCATCAAGCACGCCATGTACGGCAAGGTCATCCGTAGGACGACCAAGTACAAGGCGCACGACGAGGCGAACTCCTGTGGCGTCGGCGACCGGGTCCGAGTGATGGAGACCCGGCCGCTCTCCGCGACGAAGCGTTGGCGCGTCGTGGAGATCCTGGAGAAGGCTAAGTAACCCCAGCCTGCGTTTGGCGGCCGACACGCGTTGTCGGCCGCCAGCGCGAGGGGTGAGACCACCTAGCCGTGCGGCAGTGGACCGCACGCATCACATCAGGAGCAGACGTGATTCAGCAGGAGTCGCGACTCAAGGTCGCCGACAACACGGGTGCCAAGGAGATCCTCACCATCCGTGTTCTCGGTGGCTCGGGTCGGCGCTACGCCGGGATCGGCGACACGATCGTCGCCACGGTGAAGGACGCCCTGCCTGGCGCTGGAGTCAAGAAGGGCGACGTCGTCAAGGCCGTTGTCGTGCGCACCGTCAAGGAGCGCCGCCGGCCCGACGGCTCCTACATCCGCTTCGATGAGAACGCTGCCGTGCTCATCAAGGACGGTGGGGACCCGCGAGGCACCCGCATCTTCGGCCCGGTGGGCCGCGAGCTGCGTGACAAGAAGTACATGCGCATCATTTCGCTGGCGCCGGAGGTGCTCTGAGCGATGAAGATCAAAACTGGCGACGAGGTCATCGTCCTCGCCGGCAAGGACAAGGGTGCCACCGGCAAGGTCGTCAAGGCCCTGCCGAAGGAAGACCGTGTCGTCGTCGAGGGCGTCAACCTGGTCAAGAAGCACAGGAAGGCGAACCCGGCGGGCGGCCAGCAGGGCGAGGTCGTCACGAAGGAGGCCCCGATCCACGTGAGCAACATCGCGCTCGCCGAGGACGGCAAGCCCTCCCGGGTCGGCTACCGCTTCGAGGACGACGGAACCAAGGTTCGCGTCTCCCGTCGCACCGGTAAGGACATCTGATGACGGTTACCAACGACATCACGGCCCCTCCGATGCCGCGGCTCAAGGAGAAGTACCGTAACGAGATCGTCGCTGCCCTCAAGGAGGAGCACGACATCGCCAACATCATGCAGGTCCCCGGTCTCACGAAGATCGTGGTCAACATGGGTGTCGGCGAGGCGGCTCGTGACGCGAAGCTGATCCAGGGCGCGATCGCCGACATCTCGGCGATCACCGGCCAGAAGCCTCGGATCAACCGGGCCAAGAACTCCATCGCGCAGTTCAAGCTGCGCGAGGGCCAGCCGATCGGCGCCAGCGTCACGCTGCGCGGCGACCGGATGTGGGAGTTCCTCGACCGGCTGCTCTCGCTGGCTCTGCCCCGTATCCGGGACTTCCGCGGCCTTTCCCCGAAGCAGTTCGACGGGAACGGCAACTACACCTTCGGTCTGACCGAGCAGGTCATGTTCCACGAGGTGGACCCGGACAAGGTCGACCGGCAGCGTGGGATGGACATCACGGTTGTCACCACGGCCACGACCGACGAACAGGGCCGCAGCCTGCTCAAGCGGCTCGGTTTCCCGTTCAAGGAAGCCTGAGGGGTAAGCACACATGGCTAAGAAGTCCCTGATCGCCAAGGCGCAGCGGAAGCCGAAGTTCAGCGTCCGCGCGTATACTCGATGCTCTCGGTGCGGCCGTCCGCGCGCCGTCTACCGGAAGTTCGGCCTCTGCCGCATCTGCTTCCGCGAGATGGCGCACCGCGGCGAGCTGCCCGGTATCACCAAGTCGAGCTGGTAGTTTCCGGCGGGGCCGACCAGGCGCTCACTCCCTGAGGAGGGCGCACTGGGTTCGGCCCCCCGAACCGCCACCCCCTTGGTGGCTCGACAAGTGTCCGTGACCGCCCGACGCGGTCAGCGGTCCAGCAACATCCAACCATCAGGGCACGGCAGTCCCGCGAGGGACAGCGGTGCCCACGACCACGCCGTAGGTCCGTTTGTGCACCTCCACGGGGAGACCCGTGGGAGGGCAGGCTCTGGGAAAGCCCGCACTCGGAAACCGCGGTGAGGAAGGGCCAGTCGGCCATGACGATGACCGACCCGATCGCAGACATGCTCACGCGTCTGCGTAACGCGAATTCGGCTTACCACGACACCGTGGCGATGCCGTATTCCAAGATCAAGGCGCACATCGCCGAGATCCTCCAGCAGGAGGGCTTCATTCAGGGCCACCGGACCGAGGAGGCCCCTGTGGGCAAGAGCCTCGTCCTGGACCTGAAGTACGGCCCCACCCGAGAGCGTTCGATCGCGGGCATCCGCCGGGTCTCCAAGCCCGGTCTGCGGGTGTACGCCAAGAAGGAGAACCTCCCGCGCGTGCTGGGTGGCCTCGGTGTGGCGATCATTTCGACGTCCGGTGGCCTGATGACTGACAAGCAGGCCAAGAAGCGCGGCGTGGGCGGCGAAGTCCTCGCCTACGTCTGGTAGAGGGAGAGACTGAAGCATGTCGCGAATCGGTCGACTGCCGCTCTCGGTCCCCAAGGGCGTCGAAGTCACGATTAACGGGCAAGACGTCACTGTCAAGGGGCCGAAGGGCGAACTGAAGCACACCGTCGCCGAGCCGATCACCGTCTCCTTCGAGGACGGGGTCGTCACGGTTGCGCGTCCCGACGACAAGCCGGAGAACCGGTCGCTGCACGGTCTGACCCGTGCACTGGTCGCGAACCTCACCGAGGGTGTCTCCAAGGGCTACACGAAGACGCTGGAGATCCACGGCGTGGGTTACCGCGTCCAGGCCCGCGGCTCCAACCTGGAGTTCTCGCTGGGCTACAGCCACCCCGTCGTGGTCGAGCCCCCGCAGGGCATCACCTTCCGCGTGGAGAAGCCGACGATCCTCCACGTGGAGGGCATCGACAAGCAGCTGGTGGGCCAGGTCGCCGCGAACATCCGCAGCCTGCGCAAGCCGGACCCGTACAAGGCCAAGGGCGTGCGGTACCAGGGCGAGCACATCCGCCGCAAGGCCGGAAAGGCTGGTAAGTAGCCATGGGTATCACCGTGCGCAAGCGGACCTCCAAGAGCGCGACCTCCCGTGCGCGCCGCCAGTTCCGCGTCCGCAAGAAGGTCGTGGGCACCGCCGAGCGTCCGCGTCTGGCCGTGTTCCGGTCCTCCAAGCACATCGTCGCGCAGGTCATCGACGACACCAGGGGTCACACCCTGGTCGCCGCCTCCAGCGTCGAGGCCGACCTGCGCGGTGCCGAGGGCACCAAGTCCGACAAGTCCGCCAAGGTCGGTCAGCTCATCGCTGAGCGCGCCAAGGCCGCTGGGGTCTCCGCCGTGGTGTTCGACCGCGGCGGCAACCAGTACGCCGGCCGTATCGCCAAGCTCGCCGACGCGGCGCGCGAGGGCGGGCTGGAGTTCTAGCGATGACCTCTGTACTGGGCAAGATCAACCACGAGAAGAGGAACCACTGATGGCTGCAGCACCGCGGCGCGGCGCCGGTGGCGAGCGGCGTGATCGCCGTGACGATCGCCGCGGCGGCGCCGCAGACAAGGGTGTCTCCTACATCGAGAAGGTCGTGACCATCAACCGGGTCGCGAAGGTCGTCAAGGGCGGCCGTCGCTTCTCCTTCACCGCTCTCGTCGTCGTCGGTGACGGCAACGGGATGGTCGGTGTCGGTTACGGCAAGGCCAAGGAAGTTCCGGCCGCGATCGCCAAGGGTGTCGAGGAGGCGAAGAAGAACTTCTTCCGCGTCCCCCGCATCCAGGGCACCATCGTGCACCGGGTCCAGGGCGAGGACGCCGCTGGCGTCGTCCTGCTCCGTCCGGCCGCTCCGGGTACCGGCGTCATCGCCGGCGGCCCCGTGCGCGCCGTGCTGGAGTGCGCCGGCATCCACGACATCCTGAGCAAGTCGCTCGGGTCGTCCAACCCGCTGAACATCGTGCACGCCACCGTGGCGGCTCTCAAGGGGCTCAACCAGCCCGAGGAGATCGCCGCCCGCCGTGGCCTGCCGATCGAGGACGTCGCCCCGGCCGCCATGCTGCGTGCTCGTGCTGAGGCGAAGGCAGGAGCCTGACCATGGCCAAGCTCAAGATCACGCAGACCCGCTCCAAGATCGGCGGCAAGGTGAAGCAGCACGCTGCTCTCCAGTCGCTCGGCCTGGGCCGGATCGGCAAGTCCACCGTCCGTGAGGACCGCCCTGAGGTTCGCGGGCAGATCACGATCGTCGCGCACCTCGTCTCTGTCGAGGAGGTTGCCGAATGAGCGACTACAACCCCGACGAGCTGCTCAAGCTGCACCACCTGCGGCCCGCCCCGGGCGCCAACAAGGCCAAGACCCGCAAGGGCCGCGGCGAGGCGTCCAAGGGCAAGACCGCGGGCCGGGGCACCAAGGGCACCAAGGCTCGTAACACCGTCCGTCCCGGCTTCGAGGGCGGGCAGATGCCCCTCATCCGCCGGGTGCCGAAGCTCAAGGGCTTCAGCAACGCGCGGTTCAAGACGACCTACCAGGTCGTCAACCTGGACAAGCTGAGCGAGCTGTTCCCCGAGGGTGGCGAGGTCACCGTCGAGGCCCTGGTCGCCAAGGGCGCGGTTCGCAAGAACCAGCTCGTCAAGGTTCTGGGCACCGGTGAGATCACCGTCGCCGTGCAGGTGAGCGCGAACGCGTTCTCCGCCTCGGCGAAGGAGAAGATCGCCGCTGCCGGTGGCTCCGTCACCGAGCTGTAGGGGTCTACCCCGAAATGCGCAACTGGGGGCGTCCGCCCGGCAGGTCAGTGAAAGACCGGCCGGCGGGCGCCCCCGTGTGTTGTGAGAAGTGATCGTTATGACTCACGACCGCAACTGCCGCGTGATGGCTGTTACAGTTCCATCTGTTTGAGCTCCCCGCTTGACGTACTGTGAATACTTCCGAGCAACGGGCGACTGCCCGCTGCTGACGTTCTACGACGATTCAGGATCGGCCGCGATGTCTGGAACCCGTTCCGCCGCCGAAGCCGCGCAGGAGGAGACGTGCTAGGTGCGTTCGTCCGTGCATTCCGCACGCCCGACCTGCGTAACAAGCTGCTGTTCACACTGTTCATCCTGACGATCTTCCGTCTGGGGTCGGTGATTCCCGCTCCGGGGATCGACTCCGCGGCGATCCGGGAGCAGATGGAGGCGGTCACCGCCGCAGACCAGAGCGGTGTGTACGCGCTCGTGAACCTGTTCAGCGGCGGCGCGCTGTTGCAACTGGCGGTGTTGGCGCTCGGGGTCATGCCGTACATCACCGCGAGCATCATCATCAACCTGCTCACGGTGGTGATCCCCCGCCTGGAGGCCCTCAAGAAGGAGGGCCAGTCGGGGCAGAGCAAGATCACCCAATACACCCGCTACCTCACGCTGATGCTCGCGGTCCTCCAGGCCACCAGCATCGTCGCCATGGCCAGGACGGGCGCCCTGTTCCAGGGGGCCATCCCGGTCAGCACCTACATGCCCAACCAGGACATCCTGACCCTGGTGACGATCGTCTTCGTGATGACCGCCGGCACCGCCATCGTCATGTGGTTCGGCGAGCTGATCACCGAGCGCGGCGTGGGCAACGGCATGTCGCTCCTGATCTTCACCCAGGTCATCGCGATGTTCCCGTCCTCCATCATGGGGCTCTTCGAGGAGCGCTCCATCTGGGTCTTCACCCTCATCTGCATCGCGGGCCTCGTGCTCGTGGCCGCGGTGGTCTTCATGGAGCAGGCGCAGCGCCGCATCCCGGTGCAGTACGCCAAGCGCATGGTGGGACGCCGCATGTACGGCGGAAGCTCGACCTACATCCCGCTGAAGGTCAACCAGGCGGGCATCATCCCCGTGATCTTCGCCTCCTCGCTGCTGTACCTCCCGCAGCTGGTCGTCGGACTGGTCGGCCAGGACTCCACGAACCCCGTGGTGACCTTCATCCAGACCTACTTCCTGTCCGGCACGCACCCCGTGTACCTGGCGACCTTCTTCGTCATGATCATCGGGTTCGCGTTCTTCTACGTGGCGATTACGTTCAACCCCACTGAAGTCGCCGACAACATGAAGAAGTACGGTGGGTTCATCCCGGGTATCCGACCGGGGCGTCCGACCGCCGAGTACCTCGACTACGTCCTGACGAGGCTGACGACCCCCGGATCCCTGTACCTGGGTGTGATCGCTCTTCTCCCGATGGTCGCTCTCGGCGCCACCGGCGCCAACGCGAACTTCCCCTTCGGCGGGACGAGCATCCTGATCATGGTCGGTGTCGGGCTGGACACGGTGAAGCAGATCGAGAGTCACCTCCAGCAGAGGAACTACGAAGGTTTTCTGCGATAAATGCGAGCAGTATTGGTGGGGCCGCCTGGGGCCGGCAAGGGCACCCAGGCCCAGATCCTCGCGTCGGAGCTGTCGATCCCGAAGGTGTCCACCGGTGACATCTTCCGGGCCAACGTCAGCGGTGGCACGGAGCTTGGCAAGAAGGCCAGGGAGTACATGGACCGTGGCGACCTCGTCCCCGACGAGGTCACGAACGCCATGGTCAAGGACCGACTGGCGCAGGACGACGCCGCTGTGGGCTTCCTGCTCGACGGCTTCCCCCGCAACGTCCCGCAGGCCGAGACGCTCAAGGGCATCCTGGCCGACCTGAAGACGCACCTGGACGTGGTCCTGGAGCTGAGGGTGGACGAGGACGAGGTCGTCAAGCGCCTCTCGGGGCGCCGCTCGTGCCCCGAGTGCGGACGCGTGTACCACGTGGAGTACGACGCCCCGAAGTCCGAGGGCGTGTGCGACCACGAGGGCGCCGCGCTGTACCAGCGCGAGGACGACCGCGAGGAGACCATCAGGCACCGCCTGAAGGTCTACCGCGAGCAGACCGCGCCGCTGGTGGAGTTCTACGAGCGCGAGGGGCTGCTGGCGACCATCGCCGCCACGGGCTCCGTGGACGCGGTGACGGCCCGGGCCAAGGCCGCGATCGAGGAGCAGGCCCGAAAGGCCAGTTCCTGATGTTTCGGAAGGCGGAGCCGGACGTGCAGATCAAGACGCCGGAACAGATCGCCAAGATGAGGGCGGCGGGCCAGGTCGTGGCCCGCGCCCTGGACACCCTCCGGGCCGCTGTGCGGCCCGGAGTGTCCACACTGGATCTCGACTCCGTGGCGGAGAAGGTCATCCGCGACGCGGGCGCCGTGCCGTCCTTCAAGGGCTACCACGGCTTCCCCGGGTCCATCTGCGCCTCGGTCAACGAGGAGGTCGTCCACGGCATCCCCAGCGCCGAGCGGGTGCTGGCCGAGGGCGACATCGTCTCCATCGACTGCGGCGCCATCCTGGACGGCTGGCACGGGGACTCGGCGATCACCGTCGCCGTGGGCGAGGGCCGGCCCGAGGATCTCCGCATGATGGAGGTCTGCGAGGAGTCCATGTGGCAGGGGATCGCGCAGATGCGGCCGGGCAACCGCCTGGGCGACATCGGCTTCGCGATCGGCGGCCACATCTCCGCGAACGGCGGCTACGGCAACGTCCGCGAGTACGGCGGCCACGGCATCGGCACCGAGATGCACATGGACCCGCACGTCCTCAACTACGGCAAGCGGGGCCGCGGGCTGAAGCTCGTCGAGGGCATGTGCCTGGCGATCGAGCCGATGACCACCCTGGGCCGCCAGGACGTGCTCCAGCTGGACGACGGCTGGACGGTGGTCACGAAGGACGGCAAGAGGGCGGCGCACTTCGAGCACACGGTCGCGGTGACCGCAGAGGGCCCCGTGGTCCTGACCGCTCGTGAGTCCAACCGCGATAAAATCACTCATATGGGGTTCGTCCAGCCAACCTGGTAGCGGCCCCGCCCCACGCGCACCGCGCGCGGGACGCGACCACTCACGGGTGAAGATCGAGGTGCGCGCAGTGTCCGACCCGGTGCCGTCGATACGAACGTCCGACTCCGAGCGCGACCGTGTCGCGCAGCTCCTCCAGACGCACTTCGCGCAGGGCCGGCTCGACCACGAGGAGTTCACCGACCGGCTCGGCCGCGTCTACAAGTCCCGGACGGCGGACGAGCTGGCCACGGTCACCCGCGACCTGCCCGAGCGCGATCTGGCGGACCTGCGCGGGGCGTCCCCTCTCCAGGAGGAGCCCCTGATCGCGCCGCCGATCAGCATGCGGGACCCGGCGCTGATGGTGCCGTGGATCCTGTACGCCGGGGTCAACGTCCTGTGCTTCGTGATCTGGCTGATCCTCTTCCTCACCACCGACTACAACTACCCGTGGTTCCTGTGGGTGCTGGGGCCGTGGGGCATCGTGATGAGCGTGGTGACCTTCGGGGTCCTGGCCTCGCAGCGCAGCCACCCCGGCGGCGACCACTCGCCGTAGGCCGGCCTCCGGGCGGTCGCGGTCCGGCCCTCCCCGGCGCCGGCCCCGTCCGCCCGGCCGGGGACGCCGCACGGGGAAGAAAGCGGCCACCGGAGGCGTTGTCGGGGGCACCCCCGAACGCGGCCCGGGGCGCGGAGCGGCGCCGGTTCCCCCTGCGGGGGCGACGGTATAGGGTTCTCTGCCCGCCGGTCAGAAGCACTTGCCCGAAGGCGATAGACTGTCACTGCCCATACGCGGGCTGTTGGGTCAGTCTGCCTTCTTTGTGCCACGTCTTCCCATCGACGTACGCCCTTGCAGTTGACCTGAACTACCAGTGTGTCCTGGCGTCGACGACATCCGGCCCGTACGGTGTCGCCGGGGCCGTCGCGTTGTGCGAGGCCACTGGGGTCGCGTCGGGACTGTCCTGATCAACCAATCGATGAGCGAGGCGTGGAGGACATGGCAAAGAAAGACGGCGCCATCGAGATCGAGGGTTCCGTTGTCGAGTCCCTACCCAACGCTATGTTCAAGGTAGAGCTCGACAACGGGCACCAGGTTCTTGCCCACATCAGCGGCAAGATGCGGATGAACTACATCCGTATTCTCCCCGACGACCGTGTCGTCGTGGAGCTGAGCCCGTACGACCTCACGCGCGGGCGCATCGTTTACCGCTACAAGTAGCCCGTCGTGGGCCGCACGGCCCAGGATGAGTGATGTGATGAGTTCGGAGTCACCATGAAGGTCAAGCCGAGCGTGAAGAAGATCTGCGCGAAGTGCCGCGTGATCCGTCGCAACCGTCGGATCATGGTCATTTGCTCGGACCCGCGGCACAAGCAGCGTCAGGGCTAACAGCCCCCGCAGCTCGCCGCGGCTTCTGAACCGCGACAACCCGGCAAGGGAAGGACTTCCCTCCCGGGCGCAGTACAAACGAAAACCTGTTCCGATTCCCGGCGCCGACGAGGCCCGGGGACAACCCCCGGTCGGAGGCCGGGGCCTCGTCGATTGGGCGACGAGAGGGTGGAACGGGGCAGACCTCCGGGGCATGGATATGGAGTCTCGCCCACATGGCACGTATTGAAGGCGTTGACCTCCCTCGCGACAAGCGGGTGGAGATCGCTCTCACGTACATCTTCGGGATCGGCCGCACCCGCGCGCTCGAGACCCTGAAGCAGACCGGCGTCGACGGCAACACGCGCGTCCACCAGCTGTCCGAAGAGGACCTGGTCAAGCTGCGCGAGTGGATCGGCGCGAACTACCAGGTCGAGGGCGACCTGCGCCGCGAGGTGCAGGGCGACATCCGTCGCAAGATGGAGATCGGTAGCTACCAGGGCGTCCGCCACCGTCGCGGGCTCCCGGTCCGCGGTCAGCGCACGCAGACCAACGCGCGTACCCGCAAGGGCAAGAAGAAGACCGTGGCCGGTAAGAAGAAGGCCGGTAAGAAGTAGTCCGCTCGGACTGTCGACCGCGTCCGAGAACAGCAACGGACCGATGATCTCTGGGAGTTTCGCTAATGCCGCCTAAGGGCCGTCAGGGTGCCGCGCGCAAGGTGCGCCGCAAGGAAAAGAAGAACATTGTCCACGGACACGCTCACATCAAGAGCACGTTCAACAACACGATCGTGAGCATCACCGACCCGACCGGTGCCGTGATCGCGTGGGCAAGCTCCGGACAGGTGGGCTTCAAGGGCTCGCGCAAGTCGACGCCGTACGCCGCGCAGATGGCCGCCGAGGCCGCTGCCCGTCGCGCGCAGGAGCACGGCGTCCGCAAGGTGGACGTCTTCGTGAAGGGCCCGGGCTCCGGCCGGGAGACCGCCATCCGCTCGCTCCAGGCGACCGGCCTCGAGGTGGGCTCCATCCAGGACGTCACCCCGGTTCCGCACAACGGCTGCCGTCCGCCGAAGCGCCGCCGCGTCTGATCGGCAGCGCGTGCCCGCGGCCCCGGCCGGCAGGGCACCGTGCCGTGCTTGATCCCGCGCGGTCCCCGCTGGGGCCCGCGCGGGCTGGGTAGTAATCCGAGTAGTGGACACCGCCGTTCCGGCGGAACGTCCATCCGGTGGCCGTCATATAGCGGTCGGCCATGTGGAAGGGAAAACACGGACCATGTTGATCGCACAGCGTCCCACGCTCGCCGAGGAAGTCATCTCGGACCTGCGCTCGAGGTTTGTCATCGAGCCGCTGGAGCCCGGTTTCGGCTACACCATCGGCAACTCGCTCCGGCGCACCCTGCTGTCCTCCATCCCCGGCGCGGCTGTCACCAGCATCCGCATCGAGGGCGTCGAGCACGAGTTCACCACCGTGCCCGGTGTCAAGGAGGACGTCACGGAGATGATCCTCAACCTCAAGGGCCTGGTCGTCAGCTCCGAGCACGACGAGCCCGTGCTGATGTACCTGCGCAAGCAGGGCCCCGGCGTCGTCACCGCGGCGGACATCGCTCCGCCCGCCGGCGTCGAGGTGCACAACCCCGAGCTGCACATCGCCACGCTCAACGGCAAGGGCAAGCTGGAGATGGAGCTGACGGTCGAGCGCGGCCGCGGCTACGTCTCGGCCACGCAGAACAAGCAGGCCGGCCAGGAGATCGGTCGCATCCCGATCGACTCCATCTACTCGCCGGTCCTGCGTGTGACCTACAAGGTCGAGGCCACCCGTGTCGAGCAGCGCACCGACTTCGACCGCCTGATCGTCGACATCGAGACCAAGCCGGCCATCCGTCCCCGTGACGCGGTCGCCAGCGCGGGCAAGACCCTGGTCGAGCTGTTCGGTCTGGCGCGCGAGCTCAACGTCGACGCCGAGGGCATCGACATGGGCCCGTCGCCGACGGACGCCGCCCTCGCGGCGGACCTGGCGCTGCCCATCGAGGACCTCAACCTGACGGTGCGCTCGTACAACTGCCTCAAGCGGGAGGGCATCCACAGCGTTGGTGAGCTGGTCGCCCGCTCCGAGCAGGACCTGCTGGACATCCGCAACTTCGGTGCGAAGTCCATCGACGAGGTCAAGCAGAAGCTCATCGACATGGGCCTGTCCCTGAAGGACTCCCCGCCCGGATTCGACCCCAGCACGGCGGCCGACTCCTACAGCTCCGACGACGACGAGGGCGAGTCCTTCGTCGAGACGGAGCAGTACTAACCGACCTTCGTCGCCCACATGGTCCACGGCCGAGTGCGGCCGCGGATCGCATCACTAGGAGAACGACACCATGCCCACGCCTACCAAGGGCGCCCGTCTGGGTTCCGGGCCCGCTCACGAGCGGCACATCCTGGCGAACCTCGCGACCTCGCTGTTCCAGCACGGCCGCATTCGCACCACCGAGGCCAAGGCCAAGCGTCTGCGCCCGTACGCCGAGAAGCTGATCACCCTCGGCAAGCGCGGTGACCTGCACGCCCGTCGCCAGGTTCTCACCAAGATCACGGACAAGTCCGTGGTGCACGAGCTGTTCACCGAGATCGGCCCGCGCTTCGAGAACCGTCCCGGTGGCTACACCCGGATCACCAAGATCGGTCCGCGCAAGGGCGACAACGCCCCCATGGCGGTCATCGAGCTGGTCGAGGCGCTGAACGCCCCCGCCGCTCCGGCCGCCGCCCCGGTCGAGGAGCCCGTCGAGGCCCCCGCCGAGGAGACCGCGGCCACGGAGACCGAAGAGGTCGCCGAGACCGACGAGGCCGCCGAGAAGAGCGCCGAGAGCAAGTAGGGCGGATGGCGCGCGCGGGCAGGACCTGTGTGTGCGACCGCTCGCCGAGTGCCCGACCCCTCCGGGGGTCGGGCACTCGTGTTTTCCAGGAGGGCGGACGCCTGGGGCGCCGCCCTCCGACGGTGGGCCTGAACGGATGGGTGTGATGGACGAGAACGGGACGACGGCCGGGGCCGGGCCCGCGGGGGAGCCCCCGCGCGGCGCCGCGGCGGAGGAGCCGGGACGCGCCGGTGTTCCAGGGGGCGCCGGAGCCGGTGGCGCCGCCGGCCCCCCGGAGGCCGGCGGGGGCGCGGGCGACGCGTCCGGGGCCGAGCCGGCGGTCAGGATCCGGTTGGACATCGCCTACGACGGCACGGACTTCTCGGGGTGGGCCGCGCAGCCCGGGCGCCGCACGGTGCAGGGCGAGCTGGAGTCGGCCCTGGAGAGGGTCCTGCGGCTGCCGCGCGTGGCACTGACCTGCGCGGGTCGCACGGACGCCGGGGTGCACGCGAGGGGGCAGGTGGCGCAGGCCGACATCCCGGCGGCCACCTGGGTGGCCGAGGGGGAGAGGGTGCTCCGCCGCCTCGCCGGGGTCCTGCCCAAGGACGTGCGCGTGACCGGGGCCCGGAAGGCCCCACCGGGGTTCGACGCGCGGTTCTCCCCGCTGTTCCGGCGCTACGAGTACCACGTGAGCGACGCCCCCCACGGGGTGGACCCGCTGCTGCGCCGGTCGGTGCTGTGGCACAGGAGCCCGCTGGACGAGGGGCGGATGAACGAGGCAGCGGCGCGGCTGGTCGGCGAGCACGACTTCGCGGCCTTCTGCAAGAAGCGGGAGGGCGCCACGACCGTCCGGGAGCTGCTGCGCCTGGAGTGGGCGCGTGTGGACACCCACCTGCTGCGCGGGACGATCCAGGCGGACGCCTTCTGCCACAACATGGTGCGCGCCCTCGTGGGGGCGCTCCTG
Organism: Nocardiopsis sp. NPDC006198; assembly: GCF_040613895.1. Lineage (NCBI taxonomy): Bacteria > Bacillati > Actinomycetota > Actinomycetes > Streptosporangiales > Nocardiopsidaceae > Nocardiopsis > Nocardiopsis sp. NPDC006198. The sequence continues at coordinate 101,805 of NZ_JBEXSY010000009.1, forward strand.
GCCGTGGGCGACGGGCGCCGGGACGCGGACTGGCCGGGGACGGTGCTCGGCGCGGCCGTGCGCGACTCCTCCGTGCACGTGGTGGGACCGCAGGGGCTCAGCCTGGAGGAGGTGCGCTACCCCGGGGACGAGGAGCTGGCGGCGCGGGCCTCGGCGACCCGGCGGGTGCGCGAGCTGCCCTGCCGGGGGCACTCGGCCTGACGCGGGGCGCGTGGCGCCTGGCACGGGGTGCGGCGGCCGGGGACCGGCGGCGCGGCCGGGACGGTCAGGGCGTGCGGCGTGCGGCGTCCGGTGCGGCCGGGCGCCGCGTCAGGCGTCCTGCGCGTCCTGTGCGGGGCAGTGGGGCCCGTGCGTCCTGCGCGTCCTGTGCGGTGCAGCGGGGCCGGTGTGACCCCGGGATCCCCCCGCTTTCCACGGTAGGGCCGGGCGGAGGGCGGGGGAAGCCCGCTCCGCGGGCTGTGGACGGGGGCGGAGAGGCCGAGGACGACGGAGGGGGCGCCCGGACCGGGCGCCCCCTCCCCGTGTTCCCGGCCGGATCAGGCGCGGTCCTCGCTGAGGGCGCCGAACGCCTCGTCGAGGAAGCCGTCGCCGATGGTGCGCAGCTCGGTGGCGGACTCGCTCTCCTCCGAGCCCTCCTCGGAGCCGTCGCTGTTGGTGGCCAGGGCGAAGAGCACATAGCGGCCCCACTGGCCGCTGCTGCCGTGCCCGCCCGCGTGGCCGAGCCGCTCCGCTGGGGTGCCCTCCTCGCCGGCGAGGCCGGCGAACCACTGCGCCCCCACGAGGTCCTGCGCCTCCATGGCGGCGGCGGCGTCCTCGTCCGAGGGCATCGCCGCGACCCCGATGGTCACCGCGTGGGCCTCGTCCTCGCTGAGGTAGGACGCGCGGACCATCTGGCGGCACTCGTTGTCGGAGAGGACCTGGCCGTAGTCGCCGTGCGCGCCCGCGGCGCAGTCCTCGATGTCGTCGACGGCCACACGGGTGAACGTGCCGCCCTCCACGTCCAGGGTCTCGGGGAAGAGGTCGTCCGGCGCGAGCGCGCCCGGGTCGTCGGACTCGTCCGCGACGGCGGAGGCGCTCGCCCCGCCGGACTCCGTCCCCCCGCCGCTGGCGAGGAGGAACGTCACGCCGCCCGCGACGACCAGCAGCGCGGCGAACCCGGCGATCATCAGGAGGCGGCGCTTCCCGGCGCGCGCGTCCGCATAGCCGTCGTCACCGGACGCGTAGTCGTCGTAGTCCTCGTAGTCGTCGATCCCCCGGACGTCGAACTGCGCGGTGTCGACGCCGGCGTCGTCGGGGACCTCGTCCCGGTACAGGGGGCGGTTGTCGCGCCTGCCCGGCGCCGCGGGGACGGCGTGGATGTTCTGTGTGGCCCCCATGGCCTCCGGGGGGAACACGGGGTCACCCCTACCCGGCTCCCCGGCCCCCGGGCCGCGAGGCGGCGCCTGGAAGGCCTGCTGGGGGCTCGGGGCCGCGCCGGGCGGAAGCGCGCCCGGCGGCAGCGCGGGGGCTCCGCCGATCTGGCCGCCGGACGGCACGCCGGGGAGCGGGCGCGGACTGCCGCCAGTGGGGCCCCCGTGCGGGGGGACCTGCCCGCCGGTGGGGGCGCCGTACGTCGGCTGCCCGGTCACCTGGAAGTCCGGCTGGGGCCCCTGCTGTCTTCGGGGATCCTGCGGCCCCTGGGGCGTGCCGGGCGCCTGCGGCAGCCCGGGCGCCTGCGGCAGCCCGGGCGCCGGGGCGCCGGGGGGCGGGCCGGGCCGTCCCTGCACGTGCGGGGGGAGGGGCGGAGCGCCCTGGCCGTGGGGGAGGGCGCCCGGGGGGAGCGTCCGGCCGGGGGGCTGGTGGGGACCGCCCGGGGTGAGATGTCCCATGCCGGGACCGCCGCCCGTGGGGCCCCCGTGCGGGGGGACCTGCCCACCGGTGGGGCCCCCGTGCGGAGGCACGTGTCCGCCGGTGGGAGCGCCGTACGGCGGCTGTCCGGGGTGCATCGGGGGCCGGCCGCCCGTGGACGCGGCGACGGGGCCGCCGGGGTAGGGCGGCTCCTGGGGGCCGCTCGGGCCGCCGCGGCCCGCGGGGTCGCCCTGGCCGCCGTGGAACCCCTGCTGGGGCCCGCTCTGCGGGTACGGGGGAGGGGACTGCGGGCCGCCGGGCCGCGCGTGCGGGGGGGAGGGCTGCGGGGGGAGGGGCGGCCGGCCGCCCGCGGGCGCGGAGTGCGGCTGCTGCGGCCCCGATGTGGGATGCTGGCCCTCGGCATGGGGGGCCGCTGATCCGAGCAGGTCCTGGCCGTCACCTGCCTCCGGTCCGAGGGGTCGCCCGTCGGGTCCGTACTGTGGCTGGTTCGGATGGGTACTGATGGGAGTCTCCGAAGGCTCTGGGGATGGGAACCGGGCCGCGGTCGACCGGGCTCACGGCCTGGTGCGCCCTCTGGCGTCAGCACCGGCTCCCGGGGGGTCGGCGTCCGTGACGGGCGTCTCCTGGGGTGCGTGTCGGCGCCCGTCGTTCCGGGCGGAGACCGGCCTTTCGGTGCAAGCGTAGCCAACGCGCGGACGGCCGCAGGACGAAGCACTCTCGGCACAAGGCATAATAAAAGGCGGAGAGGTCACGGATGTGACCCCGTGCCGGCGCTTCCCGCCGAGCGTGGTCCTGCCGGTCCGCACTGTCGCTGGCTTTGACCTGCGCTATGGTGGCCAGGTAGGATATCCCGTCGTTGTGCGTTGAGTTGCCGTGGGCCCCGAACTCCCGTATTCGGGTGCCGATCCACGCACCATCGTCTGCGCACTCACCATCGGAGAGTCCTGTGATTGGCATGGGACACCCGGCCAAACACCCCGCAACCGCGGGTGTGTATACGAGTCCCCCTTCCCACCTTCGGGATGGGGCAGCCGACTGAAGAAGCGAAGGCAAACGATCGTGCGCACATACAGCCCCAAACCAAGCGATGTCCAGCGTCAGTGGCACGTTGTCGACGCTACCGATCTCGTGCTCGGGCGTATGGCGAGCCAGGTTGCCACGCTCCTTCGGGGCAAGCACAAGCCGTACTACGCGCCCCACATCGACACCGGCGACTTCGTGATCGTCGTGAACGCCGACAAGGTCGCCCTGACCGGTAAGAAGCTGGAGCAGAAGAAGGCCTACCGGCACTCCGGCTACCCCGGTGGTCTGCGCTCCGTGGCGTACGTCGACCTGCTGGAGAACAACCCCGAGCGCGCCATCGAGAAGGCCGTCAAGGGCATGCTGCCCAAGGGCTCCCTCGGCCGCCAGATGGCCAAGAAGCTCAAGGTGTACGCGGGCGCGGAGCACCCGCACCAGGCCCAGCAGCCGGTTCCGTTCGCCATCACCAAGATCGAGCAGCCCGCCTAGGCGTTCGCAGACTTTTACAGAGAGCACGAGGAAAACCGTGGTCGAGCCCACCGGCATCGAAGAGGTCGAGCAGGAGATCGCTGACAACCCGGAGGAGTTCCCCTCCGAGTACACCAGCGAGTCCGACGAGACCGTCGCCGCCTACGTCCCCACCGCCTCCGGCCCCAGCGCCGGTACCGGTCGCCGCAAGTCGGCTGTCGCCCGCGTCCGCATCGCCCCCGGTTCGGGCGAGTGGAAGGTCAACGGCAAGCCCCTTGAGGTCTACTTCCCGGACAAGGTCCACCAGCAGACCATCAAGGACCCGTTCGTCTCCCTCGGGTTCGACGGCGCCTACGACGTCTTCGCCCGTCTCGACGGCGGCGGCACCAGCGGCCAGGCCGGCGCGCTGCGCCACGGCATCGCCCGTGCGCTCGCGACCCTGGACCCGGAGAACAACCGCCCGACCCTGAAGAAGGCCGGCTTCCTGACCCGCGACTCCCGTGAGGTGGAGCGGAAGAAGGCCGGTCTCAAGAAGGCGCGCAAGGCTCCCCAGTTCTCCAAGCGTTAGTGCTCATGCGCCGGCACCTGCTCGGCTGAGCTTCGGCCCGTACGCCGTTCCCGTTTCCAGGGGGCGGCGTGCGGGTCTTTGGTTTTTCCGGTGGCTTGCGCCACGCTGAACTTCACCGGCGCCGGACGCGGCGCCGTTTGCGAAAGGGGCTGGTCGCCTGTGGCTCGGCTGTTCGGAACAGATGGTGTACGGGGTGTCGCCGGTCGGGACCTGACCGCGTCCCTCGCGCTGGACCTCTCCATCGCCGCGGCGAGGGTGCTGACCCGGGACAGCGGGTCGGGGCGCAGACCCAGGGCCGTGGTCGGCCGGGACCCGCGCGCCTCCGGCGAGTTCCTGGAGGCGGCCGTGGTCGCCGGCCTGGCGAGCACCGGCGTGGACGTGGTCCGCGTGGGTGTGCTCCCCACGCCGGCCGTGGCCTTCCTCACCGGCGAGCTGGACGCCGACTTCGGCGTGATGCTCTCCGCCAGCCACAACCCGGCCCCCGACAACGGCATCAAGTTCTTCGCCCGGGGCGGCCAGAAGCTGGAGGACGCCCTGGAGGAGGAGATCGAGGGCATGCTCGGCGTGCCCTCGACCCCCGCCGTGGGCGACCAGGTCGGCCGGGTCGGCGAGGCGGACGACGGGGCCGAGCGCTACGTCGCCCACGTGCTCGCGTCGGTCCCGCACAGCCTCAAGGGCCTCAAGGTCGTGGTGGACTGCGCCAACGGCGCCTCCACCGCGGTCGCCCCCGAGGCCCTGCGCCGGGCGGGCGCCGAGGTCGTCACCATCGGGGACCGGCCGGACGGCTACAACATCAACGAGGGCTGCGGCTCCACGCACCTCGAGGTGCTCCAGGAGGCCGTGCTCCTGCACGGCGCGGACGCGGGCATCGCCAACGACGGCGACGCCGACCGCTGCCTGGCGGTGGACGCGGACGGCCGCGTGGTCGACGGCGACCAGATCCTCGCCATCCTGGCCGCCGAGGCCAAGGACGCGGGCAGGCTCGCCGAGGACACCCTCGTGGTGACGGTCATGTCCAACCTGGGGCTGAAGCTCGCGATGGAGCGGGAGGGCATCGCCGTGGTGGAGACCGCGGTGGGCGACCGCTACGTGCTGGAGGAGATGAAGCGCGGCGGCTTCGGCCTGGGCGGCGAGCAGTCCGGGCACGTGATCCTGCTGGACCACGCCACGACCGGCGACGGCGTGCTGACCGGGCTGCACCTCCTCGCGGCGATGGCCCACCGCCGGCAGGGGCTGGCCGAGCTGGCCAAGGTCATGACCCGCCTGCCGCAGGTGCTCATCAACGTCCCCGACGTGGACAGGTCCCGGGTGAAGGACTCCGAGGAGCTGTGGTCGGCCGTACGCGCCGCGGAGGCGGAGCTGGGTGAGACCGGTCGGGTGCTGATCCGTCCGAGCGGGACCGAGCCCAAGGTCAGGGTGATGGTGGAGGCTCCCGGGCAGGAGCAGGCGACGGCGGTGGCCGAGCGGCTGGCCGCGGTGGTCCGCTCCGCACTGGGCTAGGACGTGGTCCGCGGGTGCTCCCGGTGGGCCCGGCGCCCGCGCCGCGGGCCCGGAACGGCCCGCCGGGGCGCGGCCCCGACCCCTCGAACGCGCACCCGGGCACGACGCCGCCCGGGTGCGCGTTCCCCTGTGTGGCGGACCCGCCACTCCGGCGCGGGTCCCTGGAACCGGTGAAGTGGTCACGATGGCGGACACGCGGTACGGGCACGCCCTGACGATCGGGGTGGACATCGGCGGCACGAAGGTCGCGGCGGGCGTGGTGACGCCGGGCGGGCGCATCCTCGCCCGCCTGCGCACGGAGACGCCCGAGCGGAGCAAGAGCCCCGCGGTGGTGGAGGACACGATCGTGTCCGCGGTGGAGGAGCTGCGCCGGGAGTTCCCCGTGCGCGCGGTGGGGGTGGGCGCGGCCGGCTTCGTGGACGAGCGGCGCGCGAACGTGCTGTTCGCCCCGCACCTGTCGTGGCGCAAGGAGCCGCTGCGCGACGCCCTGTCGCTGCGGCTGGGCCTGCCGGTGGTGGTGGAGAACGACGCGAACGCCTCCGCGTGGGCGGAGGTGTGCGCCGGTTCCGGCCAGGGCGTGGACCACGTCGTGGTGGTCAACCTCGGCACGGGAATCGGCGGGGCGGTGGTGCTGGACGGTCGGCTGCACCGCGGCCGGTACGGGCTGGCCGGTGAGTTCGGACACATGACCGTGGTGCCGGGCGGCCACCGGTGCGAGTGCGGCAACCGCGGGTGCTGGGAGCAGTACGCCAGCGGCAACGCGGTGACCCGGGAGGCCCGGGAGCTGGTGGCGGCGGAGTCCCCGGTGGCCAGGGCCCTGCACCAGGCGGTCGGGGGCGACGCCCGGCTCATCACCGGTCCGCTGGTGAGCGAGCTGGCGCGCAAGGGCGACCGGGCGTGCGTGGAGCTCATGGAGGACGCGGGGGAGTGGCTGGGGACCGGCCTGGCCAACCTGGCCGCGGCGTTCGACCCGGAGCTGTTCATCATCGGCGGCGGCGTGTCCGAGGCGGGGGAGCTGCTGCTGGCACCGGCGCGTGCGGCGTTCGAGCGCAACCTCACAGGGCGGGGCTACCGGCCGACCGCACGGGTCGCGGCGGCGGCCCTCGGGAACGAGGCGGGGCTGATCGGCGCCGCCGACCTCGCCCGGGAGGGACTGCCCCGGTGGCACCAGAGGCGCCGCCAGCGGCGCTTGAGGGGGCCGTACCGGGGCTGAGCCGTCAGCGGGGGGCCAGCGCCTTCACGTCGATGTCGATCGGGAAGGGCACGTCCAGCTTGAGCCGTTCCCGTGCGATGGTGACCGGCACGTAGCGGGGGTCCTTCGTCCCGTCGAGCTCGTAGACGTGGATCGCCGGGCCGTTCTCCTCGTGCTCGACCCTCCAGAAGTGGGGAATGCCCGCCTGTGCGTACTTGAGGGGTTTGGTGGTGCGGTCCCGGTCCCGGGACTCGTCGGACACGATCTCGATGGCGACGAGAACGTTCTCGGGCGGTACGTGGGTGGCCCGGTACCAGTCGAGGTGCTCCTCGTCGCCTTTCTCGAACCGGTAGAGGAGTACGTCGGGTTCCGGCCTCTGGTACTTACCGAGTTTCATCGTCATCTCTTGCAGGACCTCGACGTTCGGGGGAGCCGAGTCCTCCAAGGCATTGGCGAGCCGACGCATGACCTGACTGTGGAACCGGGTCTGAGGGGAAAGCAAGACGAGCGCTCCGTCGATGAGTTCCATCCGGGGTACCCCCGGGGGAAGGTTGTCCATGTGATCGGCGGTCCATCCACCGGGCGGCGGCATGAACCAGGCGGGGAGCGGCTCGGCGGTCATCGATTCCTCCGGGGTCGATTCCTGAGCCCACTGTAATCCTGTTGCTCTGCTCATGACAGGAAGGTAGCGCTCCGTGACGACAAGGTGCGTCGGAGCGGGAAAGGGGCCGGTGGGACGGTGCGGGCTCCGGTCCGGAGAGGTCGTCCGCAATTAACCGAACCCGGTTCTAGTGCGTGGGTCACATCCTCGGTAGAGTTCGGGCCATGGATCTGAACGGAATCTCCGCCCTCGTCTCGGGCGGCGCGAGTGGCCTGGGCGAGGCCACCGCCAAGGAGCTCGCGGCAGCGGGCGCCACCGTCGTCGTCGCCGACCTCAACGCCGAACGCGGCGAGGCCGTCGCCAAGGAGATCGGCGGGGTCTTCGTCTCCACCGACGTCTCCCGGGAGGACCAGGTCAAGGCCGCGGTCCAGGCCGCCGTCGACACCGGCAGGCCCTTCCGCGTCGCGGTCTCCTGCGCCGGGATCGGCTGGGCGACCCGCACCGTCGACCGCCACGGAACCCCCCACGACCTGGACAGCTACCAGAAGGTCATCCAGGTCAACCTCATCGGCACCTTCAACGTGCTGCGCCTGTCCGCGGCCGAGATCGCCAAGACCGAGCCGCTCAACGAGGACGGCGAGCGCGGCTCGATCGTGAACACCGCCTCCCTCGCGGGCATCGAGGGCCAGATCGGCCAGATCGCCTACTCCTCCTCCAAGGGCGGCGTCATCGGCATGACCCTCCCCGCGGCCCGCGACCTCGCCGCGGTCGGCATCACGGTCAACACGATCGCCCCCGGCATCCTGGAGACCCCCATCTACGGGGAGGGCCCCGCCTCGGAGGAGTTCAAGGCCCGTCTGGCCGCGCCGGTCCCCTTCCCCAAGCGCCTCGGCACCGCCGCGGAGTTCGGGAAGCTGGCGCGCGCCCTGCTGGAGATCAGCTACGTCAACGGAGAGGTCGTCCGCATCGACGGCGCGCTCCGCATGCCGCCGAAGTAGGGGGACACCGTGTCCGACGAGGTTCTCTACACGGCCGAGGACGGCGTCGCCGTCATCACCATCAACCGGCCCGGGGCCAGGAACGCGGTCAACGCCGCGGTCGCCGCCCAGATCGCCGAAGCCCTCGACGACCTGGACGCACGCAAGGACCTGAGCGTCGGCATCATCACCGGCGCGGGCGGCACCTTCTGCGCGGGGATGGACCTCAAGGCCTTCATGAAGGGCGAGGTCCCCCTGGTGGAGGGGCGCGGATTCGGCGGGTTCGCCGAGCGCGGTCCGAGCAAGCCGCTGATCGCCGCCGTCGAGGGCTACGCCCTCGCGGGCGGGTTCGAGGCGGTCCTCGCCTGCGACCTGGTCGTGGCCGCCGAGGACGCCCAGTTCGGGATCCCCGAGGCCAAGCGCGGCCTGGTCGCCGGTGCGGGCGGGCTGCTGCGCCTGCACCACCGGATCCCGCGCAACATCGCCATGGAGTTCGCCCTCACCGGCGACTTCGTCGGCGCCCCCCGGCTGGCCGAGCTGGGCCTGGTCAACCAGGTCACCGTGAGCGGCGGGGCACTGGAGGGGGCCCGCGCCCTGGCGGCGCGGATCACCCCCAACGGCCCGCTGGCGGTGAGGGTGTCCAAGGAGATCATCGCCTCCTCGGACGACTGGTCCTCCGCCGAGATGTGGGAGAGGCAGAACGAGCTGGCGGGCCCCGTGTTCGTCAGCCGGGACGCGATGGAGGGGGCGGCGGCGTTCGCCGAGAAGCGCGCCCCCGTGTGGAAGGGCGAGTAGCGCCGCCCGGCGCCTCCGGCTCCGCGTGCGGCGGCCGTCCCCTCCCGGGGGCGGCCGCCGCCGTCGTCCGCGCCCGGGGGCCGGACCCGATCGCCGCCAGGCCCCCGCCCGGCCCCGGTGCCCCTGTCCCGGACGCCGCACCGCGCCCGGCGGGCGCGGTGCGGCCGCCTGGAGGTCGCGGGGGCCGCCGCGCGGGGGAGGGCCCGGTCCACGCCACCGGGGCGCGACCGTCAGGGCCCCTCCCCGCCGCTTCCCGCGGGACCGGTACGCGGTGGCCCGTCCGCCTCCTCCCCGGAGGAGCCGACGGGCACGAGCGGGTGGCCCGCCGCCTCGGCGAGGGAGCCCCCGTCCGCAGGGGCGTCCACGAGGGCGTCGAGCAGGTGCGGTTCCAGGACCACCGCGAGCGACGTCGAGAACGCGTAGGAGAAGTGGTCGGAGTCGTAGTACACCAGCTGGTTGCCGATGACCCCGCGGCACCGGCCCTCCTCGCACAGGTAGTCGGTCATGTCCAGGAACCGCGTGTTGCCGGGCACCTCCTCCAGGTCCTCGAAGGGGGAGGAGAGCGCCATCGAGCGGGACTGGTCCTCCGTGCAGCGCCCGGCGCCGTGGCGGTCGACGCACTCGGCCACGTCGAACCCGAAACGGGGGGTGTCGCGGACCGCGACCACGTCCGCGCCCAGGTCTTCCAGCTGCCGCCACCGCTCCACGAAACCGTCCGGCACGTGCTCGGAGGCGCCCTCTCCCGCCCGGGTCAGCGATCCCAGGGCGAACACGGCATCGGGCCGCAGCGTCGCGATCTCGTCCATCACCCGGTCGTTCCAGACGGTGCACTCCGCGAAGGGCTCGCCCCGGTAGGTCTGCGGCTCCGCGCTGAACTGGCAGGCGTTCTTGGTCATCACCACCAGCCGCCACCCGTGCCGCTCGGCGATGGGGCGCAGGGCCTGGAACCAGTGCCGGGCGTGCGAACTGCCGGTCAGCACCAGCGTGTAGTCCGCCCCGGGGTCGCCGAACACGCACCTGCGCATCTCCGTGTCCGGGAGCAGGGAGTTGCACTCGGAGGTCTGGTCGATGGTGTCCCGTACGACCGTGGTCGTGTCCGGGTACACCGGCAGCGCGGGCAGGTTCGCCCCCAGCTCGGGGTCCAGGTGCACCGCGGCGCCCGGGTAGGCCAGCGGGTCGGAGCTCAGCTCCAGGCGCAGCCTGCGGTCGTGCTCGATGGACCCGCCCCACAGCAGGCCCGCGGCCAGCACGGGGACGACGAACAGGACGCCCGCGGCCAGCGACCACGACGGAGCGCTCCGCGTACGGGTGAGCCGGCCCACGCCCCCGTCCACCACCCGGCTCGTGGCCACGGCGGCCGCGAACGAGACGCCCAGCACGAGCAGGCCGCCCGCCGGTGTCGGGCGGTCCTGGCCGGTGACCTCCAGGTGGAACACCAGCACGGGCCAGTGCCACAGGAACAGCGTGTAGGCGTGGCCGCCCAACCAGGTGAGCGGGCGCAGTCCCAGCAGGCGGGTCGCCGACAGCGGGGCGCCGTCCCCGCCCGTGCCCGCCAGGACGACCAGGACCGCGGCGCACACCGGCCACAGGGACGCGAAACCGGGGTAGGGGAGCGCGTCGCCGACCACCACCCCGCAGGCGGCCAGCGCGGCCAGCCCCAGCCATCCCGCGGCGGTCCGCAGCCTCCGGGGCAGGCGCACCCGGTGGACGACCAGCGCGAGCACGCCCCCCAGGGCCGGTTCCCACAACCGCGCCCCGGTGTCGAAGTAGGCCCACACGGGCTTGGCGGCGGTGATCCACAGCGAGTACGCGAACGACACCGCCAGCACCGCGCCCACCGCGGGCAGCGCGACCGCGCGCACGTTCCGGCCCAGCCGCGCCGCGAGCAGGCCGGCCGCCGCGATCAGGAGCGGCCACAGCAGGTAGAACTGCCCCTGCACCGCCAGCGACCAGAAGTGCTGCACGGGGCTCGCGGACGAGTTCTCCGCCATGTAGTCGACCGAGTCCAGGGCCAGGCGCCAGTTGCCGAAGTACAGCGCCGAGGCCTGTACCTCCGCGATGACCCCCGTCCACCGCGAACGCGGCAGGAGCAGGTACGCGCCCGCCAGCACGGCCGCGAGCACCACCGCCCCCGCCGGGAAGAGCCGCTCGACCAGCCTGGCCCAGAACGCCCCGAAGGCGATCCGCCCGTCGCGCTCCACCGACCGGACCAGCGAGCCGGTGACGAGGAACCCGGTGAGCAGGAGGAAGACGTCGACGCCTCCGGAGACCGTGCCGAACCAGATGTGGTAGACGGCGATCAGCAGCGCCGCGACGGCGCGCAGCCCCTCGATGTCGGAGCGCCGCCGCCCCGGTTCGACGCGGGCGGGGGAGGGCTCGGGGCGGAAGGGGGCGGGAAGGGGCACGGGTGCGGATCAGCCTCGGGACTCGACAGGGGTGGGCCAGGGGCAGCGGCCGGGCCGTGCTCCGGGAGCGCGGTCGCGGGAGGACCGGGCCCGGCGCCGCCGGGGGCGGGAGCCGGACGCGGCGCCGGGGCGCCGACGGCGCCCGGGAAACCCTGCGGGTCCAGTATCGGCGGGCGCCGCGGGCGGCCCGCCTCCCGGGCGGGCCCTGTTGTCGAGTCGAGACGGAATCAGTGTTGACGCGTAGCCTCGCGCCGGGGGGCGGGTGCCCCGGATCACACGGCGGCGGACGGTGCGCCGGGCGTGCCCGGCCCCGATCCGCCTTTCCGCCCCTCCGCCGGGGCGGGGCGCACGGCTCCGCCCCCGGGCTCCGGGAGGACCCGGCGCCCGGGGGCGGAGAACACGTCCTAGCCCTCGCCGCCGCCCAGCATGCGGTCGACCACCCGCTGTGTGGCACGGCCGTCGGAGGGGTGGCAGAAGTCGCGGACGAACGCCTCGTACTGCTGCGCGTACTCCTCGGTGACGGACCCGATGTCCCGGATGGAGCCGATGAGCTCGTCCGAGGTCTTGATCAGCGGCCCCGGGGCCCGCGCGGTCAGGTCGAAGTAGAACCCGCGCAGGGTGTCCCGGTAGTGCTCCAGGTCGTAGGTGAAGAACAGCATCGGTTTGCCGGAGTGGGCGAAGTCGAAGAACACCGACGAGTAGTCGGTGATCAGCACGTCCGTGATCAGGTACAGGTCGGCGATGTCCGGGTACTTGGACACGTCCCACACGAACCCCTGCCCCGCGCCCGGGATGCTGTCCAGCACCTTAGGGTGCTTGCGGAACAGCAGCACGTGGTCCTCGGCGAGCTCGCGCTGCGCCGCCTCCAGGTCGATCCGGAGGTCGAGCTTGAAGCGGGTCCCGCCGTAGCGCTGGTCGTCGCGCCAGGTCGGGGCGTAGAGGACCACCTTCTTGCCCTCGGGGATGCCGAGGAGTTTGCGGGTCCGCTCGGCGCGCTCCTCGCGGTCGGGGGCGTGGAAGACGTCGTTGCGCGGGTAGCCCGCCTCCAGGATCTCCGTCTCGCAGCGGAACGCGCCGCGCATGATGGGCGTGGTGAACGAGTTCGGCGAGACCAGGAAGTCCCACTGGCGGGACCGGTGCGGCAGGCTCGCGATGTAGGCCCGGTTGGCCTTCGGCGTGCCGAGCAGGTCGGCGCCGATCTTCTTGAGCGGGGTGCCGTGCCAGGTCTGCACCACGGTCTGCCCCTCGCGCCGGACGAACCAGTCGCCGATGCCGACGTTCGTGACGACGTACCGGCTCCGGGCCAGCGCCTCGTACCACTCGCGGCTGTGCCACTCCACGGGCACGACGCCCGGCGGCAGGGACACCTGCTGGTCGTCGACCGACCACAGGTGGTCGACCTCCACGCCGCGGCGCACCAGCTCCTCGTACACGGCCCGCGGCGAGTCCGAGAACTGCTTGCCGCCGAAGCTGTTGTAGAACACCGCCTCGCGCAGGGGCAGCGCCTTCTGCTCCGCGGTGAACGCCTCGCGCAGGACCCTCTGCCGGTAGGCGCCCTTCTCGGAGTCGTCGAGCGGACTGGCGGGGGACAGGAACAGGCGGTCGTGGAACCGGTGGTCCACGGAGTAGGAGCGCTTGGCCCCCTGGTGGACCAGGGGCAGCCGCGGCACCAGGTCGTGCCGGATCTTCACCGGTACGTCGTTGGAGTCGTCCCGGTCCCGGACGGAGCGGAACGACATGTACCACCGGCCCTTGCGCAGCGGCAGGGTGTCGCCGTGGGAGTCGTGGTGCTCGGGGTCGATCACCGCACGGAAGCGCCCGTCGGCGACCTCCACCGGGACGGGGACCTCCTCGAACCGCTCCCCGTGGCGCAGCACCATCACGCGGTCCCGGTCCGGGCCGGTGTAGGAGCCGGACAGCACCAGGTCGCCCTCCACCCACTCCATCGCGTCCACGACGGGCTGGCGGAGGCGGTCGTGCAGGACGAGGGTGTCCACGGCGGTGACGCCCACCGAGATCTCGCGGCCGCCGTCGGTCGGGTGCGCCTGTGAGAGCACGCCCTCGGCGACGACGACCGGCACCCGGCGCCCGCCGACGACCGCGTGGGCGCGCAGCTCACGGGTCTCCTCCGTGTCCGCCACGGAGAGGTCGGCGAGGGGCACGGTGACGCGGCGGCGCCCGTCGGGGCCGTCCGCCTCGGCCCTGTACTCGCGTTCGACCGGCTCCTTGGCCGGGCCGTGGGAGAGCACGAGGCCCTCCACGGGACGCTCGGCCGGGCCGCGCAGCCCGAGGCTGAGCAGGTCGGCGTCGAGGGAGTGGCCGACGAGTTCGGCCTCGACGGACTGGATCTCGAACTCCAGCCGCTTCTTGCGGAACGCGCTCACCCAGCGGGTGGACGCGTCCAGGCGGTGGGCGTGCTGGTGTCCGGCGGGGCCGATGTCGCCGGGGACCAGCCCCGCCCTGTGCGGCCTGCCGGAGGCCCACACGCCGAGGGTCAGCGACCACGTCGAGGGCTTCCAGCCCTGGCTCCCGCGCAGCTTGGCGGGGTCGACGAACAGCTCGAACCCGGCCCAGTCGTAGCAGTGCAGCGCCTGCTTGGAGTCGGCCGTGGCGCGCGGCTCGTGCCGCGGGGCCATGCGGACCACGACGCGCCGGCGCGAGGCGGTGTCGGTGAGCCACGCCATCGCGGGGACGCGCGGCGCCGACTCCACGGGCACGTTGCGCACGTACGCGTACCCGCGCAGGCGCAGGCGTCCCTCCACCCAGGCCATGTCGGTCAGCTTGGTGACCAGCGGCATCTCGGAGTTCTTGAGCCGGGTGACCTCCCTGGGCAGGGACGACGGCGCGATGCCGGGCACCTCGACCGAGGGCGACAGGCGTCCCCGCACCAGGTGGGCCTGCGGGTTGTCCCGCTCGTACCGGATGACCGTCTCCAGGTCGTCCAGGCGGTGCTCCTTGGCCAGCCACAGCTTGACCCTGGTCAGCGGGGAGAAGGCCCTCAGGTCACCGGGGGCCGAGCCGCCGACGAACTCGTCGGCGGCGGCGAGGAAGCGCGCCCGCTCGTCCTGCTCGGACTCGGGCAGGTAGCGCATGAGGCGCTGGAGTTCCTCGGGGACCGTGCGCTTTGCTCCGGCCATGGGTTGTCAGGTTCCTTTCAGGAGCGCGGTGGACGGGGCGTCACACACGCGCGGGAGCGGGGTCCGCCCCGGAGGGCGGGGAGCCGGCGGAGGAGCCGGGTGAGTCGTCCGGGTCGGGCGCGTCCGCGGACGCCGCCCCGGAGCCGACCGGGTGCTGGTCGCTCCTGCGCCGGTAGAGGTCGTCGACGGCGGCCTCGAAGCGCGACTGGGAGCTGGAGTCGCCGGAGCCGAGCAGGTAGGCCTTGAGCCTGGTGCGGTCCTCCGCCAGGGGGTCGGTCGCGGCCGACCGGACCGCCGCGAGCGCGGCCTCCAGGCCGCCCCCGTCCGGCGCGAGCATGTACGCGGCGCCGGAGGTGGGGTGCTTGTCCTGGAACTCCTCGTCCGTGATGCCCTCGCAGTTGGTGATGGCGTAGGGCTTCTCGGTGGCGATGAAGTCGGCGACGACGCTGGAGATGTCGCTGATGAGCAGGTCGGCCTGGTTGAAGCACGAGTAGAGGGTCGGGCGGGGCCCCTGGATGACCAGGTGCTCGGTGTCGGCGCGGCCCTCCCAGTACACCCGGTGCCACTCCTCGGACAGCTGCTGGAGCTCGGCGGCGGCGCCGGGGTCGGCGGTGCCCTCCTCACGGGAGTTGTGGGCCTCGTCGGTGGCGCCGTTGTCGGTGTCGAAGGCGGCCAGGCGCCGTTCGAGGGAGGCGAGGTCCGGGCGCTCGCGTCCCGCCGGGGCGCGGTCGCCGTTCGCGGACGCGGCCCGGTTGGCCTCCTCCAGCATCGCGACGATGCGGCGGTGCGCGCCGCGGGCGGCCGCGGACCGGACCCCGGTGAAGGGGTGCGGCTTGTACAGGACGCGCACCCGCGGCTCGGCGGCCAGCAGCGTCCGGATCAGCGCCGGGCCGGCGTCGGTCAGCGACGTGTTGCCGGGCTCGTCCGTCCACCCCTCCCAGGTCGGGGCGTACAGCACGCTGTGCACGGCGTTGGGGGCGGTGTCGGTGCGGATCGCGTCGAGCTGGGGGCGGCCGACCTCCACGATCTCGTCGTCGCGCACGCCCACCCGGGCGCGGTCGTAGCGGTCGCGCCCGGCCCGTCCGGCGGTCCACACCTCGTCGTAGACCTTGCTGAACGGGTTGATGCTGGCGACCTTGTCGCTGTCCCCGTGGCCGATGAACACGTGGCCCAGCAGCGGGTTGCGCAGCATGTGGATGTTCTTGCCGGTGTTGGCCGGGTAGAGGGCCACGCGCGCCGGGCCGAAGTCCAGCGCCATCAGGTCGGTCGAGGTGGGAACGCACAGGACCGGCACCGGCGTCGGGGCGAGCTGCGCGGCGATGACCCGCTCGCGCAGGACGACCACCGACCGGCGCGGCAGCGCGGCCACGGCCTCCAGCCACATGTTGACCTGGTAGGCGGAGTCGGCCGAACCCGAGAAGTACAGGACGACCTCGGGCCGGTAGGAGTCCAGCCAGTTCTGGGCGAACTCCATGACCCGCTCGGACTCGGGGATGGTCCGGGCCCGGGCCAGGTGCCACCCGAACAGCGCCAGAGCCAGCACGGTCAGGGACACGGAGGCGATCGCCCCGACCACGACGGCCCAGACCGCGCCCTCGGCGACGTAGGCGACCGCTCCGGCGACCAGGAACGCGTCCAGGGGCAGCAGGCGGCTCATGGGCTCGCGGACGAGCACCATGGGCGGGCTGTCGGGGATGCGCAGGGGGCCCAGGTCGATGTTGCGGGTGACGATCGGCAGGCGGCGGCGCATCCGCAGCAGCCGGGCTGCCACACCGCACACCAGCTGGAGCCCGAACAGCACCAGGCAGGTCAGCAGGACCATGCCGATGCCCGTGGAGGTGGCCGTGGGCGTGGTGATGAGCAGGCCCAGGGCGAGGAGCTGGCGCAGCAGGGCCCGCGGCGTGATGCCCAGGCGGATCTGCTGGACGAGCTTGGCGAGCGCGGGCAGGCGGTGCAGCAGGAGGGCGTCCATGGCGTAGCTGCCGACGGCCCCCACCAGGAAGACCCACCACAGGCCGGTGATCACGCCGGCGAGCATGACCAGGTAGGACAGCCCGAGCAGGGCGGACCAGCCGATGGTCTCCCTGCCCAGTTCTCTGAACTTGTTCACTTGGCTCCCTCCGTCTCCCCGCGGGGGGCGCCGGTCACGGCGCCGGGAGGGTCCTCGCGGCGCACGTCGACGACGTGGCCGGTCAGGTCGGACAACAGGACGTCCACGGACGTGCGGGCGACCTTCTCCGCGCTGAGGAGGCTCCCGGCCGGCTCGTCGCCGAAGGCGTTGGTGCGCATCGGGGTCTGCGTGCGCTCGGGGTTGATGCAGTTGATCCGGACCCCGTCCTGCGACCACTCGTCGGCCAGCGCCTGTGTGAGGTTGACGGTGGCCGCCTTGGTGGAGGAGTACAGGCTGTACTCGCCCCTCCCGCGCGTGTAGGAGCTGGAGGTGTACAGCAGCAGCTGCCCGCCGGTCTGGGCCAGGTACGGGAAGGCGGCGCGGGCGATGTGGACCGGGGCGAGGTAGTTGACCCGCAGGGCCTCCTCGATGGTCTCCGGATCGGTCTTGTCCAGGCGCCCGATCCGGAGCACCCCGGCGGTGTTGACGACGAAGTCGACCCGGCCGGTGGCGGAGTGGGCCTGCTCCAGGGCCGCGGCGACGTCGTCGGGGTTGGCGACGTTGGTGCGGGTGGCGCCGCGCGAGTAGCGGAACACGCGCGCGCCGTGCTTCTCCGCCAGGTCGGCCACGCCCGCGCCGATGCCGTAGCTGCCGCCGAACACGACGACGGTGGCCCCGGCGAGCCGCTTCGCGTAGTCCTCGTCGGAGAACTCGGGGGTGGCGGAGGAGGCCAGCTGGAACAGCTTGTCGGCGATGAAGATGTCCACCGGCTGGGTGACCTTCATGTTCTGCTCCTCGCCGGCCACCACGTGGATGGGGACGCCGGGCGAGTAGCGCAGCACCACCGAGCAGTCGTCGGTCGCCTCGAAGCCCGGGTCGTCCCACGCCTTGACGTAGGCGTCGCGGATGGTGGCCAGGCGGAACCCCTGCGGGGTCTGGCCGCGGCGCAGCCGCGAGCGGACGGGGACGTCGGTGATGACGTCGTCGTCCACCTCGATGATCGTGTCCGAGGAGGGGATCGCCACGTCCACGGCCTCGAAGGACCCGAGCGCGGTGACGCAGTCGTCGATGACGCGCTGGGACAGCATCGGGCGCACGGCGTCGTGGAAGAGCACGTTCGTGGTCTCCGCCGGAAGGTGCGCCAGGGCGTCGAGGGCGAGCTGGGTGGTGGCGTTGCGCGATGTGCCGCCGGGCAGGACGCGCGTGACCTTGGACAGGCCGGCGCCGCGGACGATCGCCTCCGCGTCGGAGACGAACCCGGGGTTCATCATCACGATGACCTCGTCGACCCTCGGAGCCTGCTCGAAGATCGTGAGCGTGTGCTCGAGGATCGACTTCCCGGCGATCTTGAGCAGCTGCTTCGGGGTGGCCAGTCCGATGCGCTGGCCGCTGCCGCCCGCCAGGACGACGGCCACGGTGCGGTGCGCCGACGCAGGCGTCGGGCGCGCGGAGGTGTGAGGCAAGGTGATGTCTCCCGTCGAAACGCGAGATGTCGAACGACGCCCCCGGCTACGCGGACCCCGTCGGGGTGGACGTGTGGGGGAGAGGGAACGCGGGAGGGATCAGGACCCGCGCGGGGGATGCGCGTCACTTCATGACATGTGTGCGTTGTCTGGATGAAAGTGGATGCTTCGGCGTCACGTTGACGGCCGTGGCCGCCCCGGGGTTTACCCGGGGCCCGGTGCGAGTTGTAGTTCGTTCTGGTCGTCTTGGTCTGTGATGCGTGTCCTGTGACCCCTGTTCGGGTGACATCGCCCGCCCATCCGCCACGGTGCGGTAGGACGGCCGGTGGCCCCTGTGTGAACGGAGTGCGGGACGCGTGTCGGGCACCCGGAGCGGGACTCGTGGGCCGACTCCTGGGCTAACGCCCCTCCCCAGGGGAACGGTTCGCCCGGACAGCCGGATATATCCACGTAGTGGGAACACACAGGTGAACACTACCTAACCCGCCGAAGCACCTTCTTCTCGTGTGATAGCAGTCATTCGCCCCGCGCCCGCGGCGAAGGGGTCCGCCGGCGCCGGTGGGACCACCGTGGCCAGGGGAGAGTCCCTGACGGCCCGTGCGCGCAGGTCGTCCGCGGACGCGCCGAACCCGGTCCGCGCGTCCGGCCCCGGCGGGTGCCCGACCTGGACCGCCCGCCGTCCGGCCGGGGCGCCGGACCCCGGGGTGCGCCCCGCGGCCGGGAGGGTGTCCAATCCCACCGGAACGGGAGTGCGCCCGGGCCGGCGGACGCCCCCGGGCCGCCGCCGTGCGGGCCGCGGCCCGCACGGTCCGGCCCGGCACGCGGCGGGGCCGCGCCGGACACCGGCGCGGCCCCGGGACCTGTGGGGCGGTCCGGTCAGTCGGCGGGGTCTTCCGCGGCCCGCCGGCCGCCGGCGCGCCGGTCGGGCAGGAACACGCCCAGCGCCCAGTGGACCAGCAGCGCGCTGACGAGCCCGACCAGCCAGCCGTAGTCGGCCAGCGGGGCCAGGACCGGGATCAGGCCGTCGGCGGGGAAGGGGCCCGAGCCCTCGGGGGAGTGCGATCCGCCCACGGCGAGCACCGTGCCGATCCCGAACGCCGCGAGGGCGCGCCAGTTCCACCCGTGCGCGTACCAGTACTCCGAGCCGCGCTCGTACAGCGCGGCCAGGTTCATCCTGGTGCGGCGCAGCAGCCAGTAGTCGGCGAGCAGGATGCCCGCCACCGTGCCGAGGACGCCGCCCACGGTGCCGAGCCAGGTGAAGATGTACACGTTCTCGTTCTCCAGCAGCCTCCACGGGAAGATGAGGACGCTGAGGAAGCACGTGATGACCGCTCCGGTGCGGAAGCTGATCAGCCTCGGCCTCAGGTTGGCCAGGTCGTAGGCGGGGCCGACCAGGTTCGCGGCGATGTTGGTGGACACCGTCGCGAGCAGCACGACGAAGACCGCGAAGAGCAGGCCGAGCCCGCTGCCCATCTGCGCGACGATGTCGATCGGGTTCCACAGCGGCTCGCCGTACACGGAGGCGGTGCCCGCCGTGACCATCACGGCCAGCAGGGAGAACAGCGTCATCGTGGTGGGCAGGCCGAGCGTCTGGCCCACGACCTGGGCCCGCTGCGACGCGGAGAACCGGGTGAAGTCGCTGATGTTCAGGGTCAGGGTCGCCCAGTAGCCGATGACGCCCATGAGGGACGGGAAGAACAGCGCCCAGAAGGACGGGCCCCAGTCCAGGGCCTCACCGGAGTCCAGGGAGAGCATCGGGGCGACGCCGCCCGCCTCGACGGCCATCCACGCCAGCAGGGCCAGGCCTCCGACGACCATCAGCGGCGCGGCCCACACCTGGACGCGGCGCACGCCCTCCATGCCCCACAGGATGATCGCGAGCTGGGCCGCCCAGAACAGGCCGAAGGACAGCCACAGGGTCCACGGGTTGCCGCCGACCTGCGCGGCGCCGGTCCACCCGTCGCCGAGCAGGCGACCGACGAGGACGTACACGCCCTGGCCGCCGACCCAGGTCTGGATGCCGTACCAGCCGCACGCCACCGCGCCGCGCAGCAGCGCGGGCAGGTTGGCGCCGCGCAGGCCGAAGGAGGCGCGGGCGAACACCGGGAACGGGATGCCGTACTTGGCTCCGGCGTGGCCGGTCAGCACCATCGGCAGCAGCACGACGAGGTTGCCGAGGACGACGGCGAGCATCGCCTGCCGCCAGTCCATGCCGGCCGCGATCAGGCCGCTGGCCAGGGTCCACGCCGGGATGCTGACCGACATGCTCACCCACAGGGCGGTGAAGCTGCCGGTGCCCCAGTCGCGCCGGGAGATCGGGACCGGCTGGAGGTCGGCGTTGACGAAGGGGCTCTCGGGGAGGGCGGAGCCCTCCGCCAGGGACACGCGTCCGTCGGGATGGGTGACGACGGCGGATTCCGGGGACGGCGGGGCTTGGGTCACGGGACACCTGGTTTCGGTGGTGCTGGGTGGGGAGCGGGGTGGGGGAGCGGCGCCGGGTCCACGGGGGCGGAGCCCGGCAGTATGCACGGAAAGTCCGGATTGTGCATAGGCCACCGAATATCCTCGCACGTCACCCGGGGTGCGACGACGTCTCCCCGCGTGCCTCGGGGACCGGGCCCCGCAAGGCGCCGGAACGGCATGCGGGCGCCTGCGCGCGGCCCGGACGGGGTGGCCGGGCCGCGCCCCGGGGACGCCGTCCGCCTCCCCGCGGCCCGCCCGGCCAGGTGCTCCCGGGCCTCAGGAGAGGGCGGGGACCACGTCGCGGCCGTAGGCCTCGACGACCCCGTCCACGTCGTCGTGCATCGCGTAGACCGCGAACTGGTCCACACCGGCGCTCCGCAGCCGTTCGAGCTTGGCGACGTGCTCCTCGACCGGGCCCACCAGGCAGAACCGGTCCACGATCGCGTCCGGGACGAACCGGGTGTCGGGGTTGTCCACCCGGCCGTGGTGGCTGTAGTCGTACCCCTCGCGGGCCCGGATGTAGTCGGTCAGCTCCTGCGGCACGGCGCCGGACTCGCCGTACCGCGCGACCAGGTCGGCGACGTGGTTGCCGACCATCCCGCCGAACCACCGGCACTGCTCGCGCGCGTGCGCCAGCGCCTCCGGGGAGCCGTCGGTCACGTAGGCGGGGGCCGCCACGCACACCTTCACCGACGCGGGGTCGCGCCCGGCGCTGGCCGCGGCCGCCCGCACCGCCGAGACCATCCACTCGGTCAGGTACGGGTCGGCCAGCTGGAGGACGAACCCGTCGGCCCGGCGCCCCGCCAGGTCCAGCGCCTTGGGACCGTAGGCGCCCATCCACACGGGCAGGGAGCCGCCGCGGACCCACGGCAGGCGCATGGGCGTGCCGTCAACCTCCGCCTCCCGGCCCTCGGCCAGGTCCTTGATCGCCCCCATCGCGAGGGAGAGGCGGTCGAGCGTCGCGGGCCTGCGCCCCGCCACCCTCATCGCCGAGTCGCCCCGGCCGATCCCGCACACCGTCCGGTTCCCGAACATGTCGTTCAGGGTGGCGAACAGGGACGCGGTCACCTCCCACGCGCGTGTGCCCGGGTTGGTCACCATCGGTCCCACGACCAGGTGCTCGGTGCGCTCCAGGATGCGGCTGTAGATGACGAACGGCTCCTGCCAGAGCACGACCGAGTCGAAGGTCCACCCGTGGGTGAAGCCGTAGGCCTCGGCGCGCACCATCCGCTCGACCAGCAGGTCGGCGGGCGGGTCGGTCTGGAGGACGAGTCCGAAGTCCATGTCGTGTCCCCTCGGGCGGTCAGATCAGGTACTGGCAGGTGGAGCGGGGCACGTACCGGCCGTGGCCGGCCTCGCCCAGGTAGGCGCCGCCGTCCACGACGACGCGGCCGCGCGAGAGGACCGTGCGCGCCCTCCCGGTGACCCGTCTGCCCTCGTACGCCGAGTAGTCCACGTTCATGTGGTGGGTCGCGGCCGACAGGACATGCTCCGCGCGCGGGTCGTAGACGACGATGTCGGCGTCCGCGCCGGGCGAGATCGTGCCCTTGGACGGGTAGAGGCCGAACATGCGGGCCGGGGTGGCGCAGGCGATCTCGATCCACCTGCGCCGGTCGATGCGGCCCTCCACCACCGCCTGGTGCAGCAGGTCCATCCTGTGCTCCACCCCGGGCATGCCGTTGGGGATCTTGGAGAAGTCGCCGACGCCCAGGTCCTTCTGCCCGCTGAAACAGAACGGGCAGTGGTCGGTGGAGACGACGGACAGGTCGTTCGTGCGCAGGGCCCGCCACAGGTGCTCCTGGTGCTCCCGCGGGCGCAGCGGCGTGGAGCACACGTACTTGGCGCCCTCGAAGCCCGGCTCGGCCAGGTTGTCGGCGGACAGGAACAGGTACTGCGGGCAGGTCTCCCCGAACACGTTGAGGCCCATGTCGCGGGCCCGGACCAGTTCCTCCACGGCCTCCCGGGCGGACACGTGCACCACGTACAGGGGCGATCCGGCGACGCGGGCGAGCTGGACGGCGCGGTGGGTGGCCTCCGACTCCAGCAGGGCCTTGCGCACCTCCCCGTGGTGGCGGGGGTCGGTCCTGCCCTCGGCGAGGGCCTGCTCGACCAGCACGTCGATGGCGATGCCGTTCTCGGCGTGCACCATGGTCAGCGCGCCGTTGGACGCGCCGCGCTGCATGGCGCGGAGGATCTGGCCGTCGTCGCTGTAGAACACGCCGGGATAGGCCATGAACAGCTTGAACGAGGTCACGCCCTCGTCCACCAGGGCGTCCGTCTCCCTCAGGGAGGACTCGTCGACGTCGGACAGGATCGCGTGGAAGGCGTAGTCGATCGCGCACCTCCCCTCGGCCTTGGCCATCCACTCGTCCACCCCGGCGCGTACGGACCGCCCCCGGCCCTGGACGGCGAAGTCGACGATGGTGGTGGTTCCGCCCCAGGCGGCGGCGCGGGTGCCCGTCTCGAAGGTGTCGGCCGAGTAGGTGCCGCCGAAGGGCATCTCCATGTGGGTGTGGCCGTCGACCCCGCCCGGGACCACGTAGTGGCCGGCGGCGTCGACGGTGCGGGCTCCGCTCTCGGCCCAGGAGCGTGCGGTGTCGCTGCCGCGCAGGGCGAGGGCGGCGATCCGCTCCCCCTCGACGAGGACGTCGGCCTCCACCTCCTCGGAGGCGGTGACGACCAGGCCGCCGCTGATGACGGTGCGTTCCACGGCTCTCCTCCCCCTCTCAGCCCTCGACCAGCGGACCGTAGGCGTCCGGGCGGCGGTCCCGGTAGAACGCCCACTGCTGCCGGACCCGGTCGACCAGGTCGAGGTCGAGGTCGCGGACGACCAGCTCCGGCGAGGTGTCCGAGGCGACATCGCCGACGAACTGCCCGCGCGGGTCGACGAAGTAGCTGGTTCCGTAGAAGTCGTTGTCGCCGTACTCCTCCACGCCCACGCGGTTGATGGCGGCGACGAAGTACGCGTTGGCCACCGCGGCGGCCGGCTGTTCGAGCTTCCACAGGTGGCCGGAGAGGCCGCGGCTGGTCGCGGACGGGTTGTACACCAGCTGCGCCCCGGCCAGGCCGAGCGCCCGCCATCCCTCCGGGAAGTGGCGGTCGTAGCAGATGTAGACCCCGACGCGGCCGACGGCGGTGTCGAACACGGGCCAGCCGAGGTTGCCGGGGCGGAAGTAGTACTTCTCCCAGAAGCCCTCGACCTGCGGGATGTGGTGCTTGCGGTACTTGCCGAGGTAGGAGCCGTCCGCGTCGACGACGGCGGCGGTGTTGTAGTAGAAGCCGGGCTTCTCGACCTCGAAGACCGGCAGCACCATCACGGTGCCCAGCTCCCGGGCCAGGGCCGCGAACCGGGTGACGGTGGGGCCGTCGGGGACGGGCTCCGCCCAGCGGTGGTGCTCCGCCTCCTGCACCTGGCAGAAGTAGGGCGCGTTGAACACCTCCTGGAAACCGATGATCCGGGCGCCCTGCGCCGCCGCGTCGCGCGCGTACTCCTCGTGGGCCGCGAGCACGGACTCGGTGTCGCCCGTCCATTCCGTCTGGACGAGCGCGGCGCGGACGTTGTGCGGCATGGTTCCCTCGCTCCTCGGCTGGTGGGCCCGCGTACTCCCTGCTCGCGCCGGTGGTCGTGCGGTGGGCGCGGCGGGCGGTGCGCGTGAGAGTCGCACCTTAGAGAAGAGGGGAACGGGGGGTCAACGTTCGACATCCCCGTTCATGTGATAAGTCGGTGTTTCCGTTTTTCTCATCGTGCACAACAGGGGCTTAATGGCATTTCCGGGTGAAAACAATTCGGAGGAAAACACAGGTTTCGCGCCGTTTTCCCGAGAAATTTCAGGGAACCGCACATGCCTCCGGCGGACACGGCGAGGGGCCGCCGGAAGGGATTCCGACGGCCCCGTTCACGCTCGGCCCCGTGCCCGGGGGAGGGTGCGGGTCAGGGACTGAGCTCGACCTCGATCTCGTCCCCGCCGTACGTCTCCGAGCTCAGCCCGATGTGGGTGATGTCGGCGGCCGCGGGCACGTCGAAGACGATGCTCAGGCTCACCGGGGTGCCGTCGCTGGGCAGGTCGCTCCACATGGAGTCGCCGAGCGTGCCGGTGGCGTCGTAGTCCTCCTCGAACTGCTCGCCGGAGGACGTGTACAGGTGCTGCTCGTCGCGCCAGAACGTGTCGGTGCCGGCGTAGGCCACGTCGAGGTGCACGATGACGTACTCGCCGTCGGCGGTGTAACCGCCGACCTCGTCGGTGACCTCGGTGCCGGTGATCGTGTAGAGGATGCCGTTGTGCTCGACGGTCTCGCCGGTACCGCCGCCGGACTCGCCACCGCCGCCGGACTCGCCCGAGCCCTCGCTGGGACTCTCGGTCGTGACCGTCGTGGAGGTGCCGCCCGACTCGTCCCTGTCGTTGAAGACGAAGGCGATGAGCACCACGAGGATGACGCCGATGACGAACAGGCCGCCGCAGCCCAGGCCGACCCACAGCCACGGGGAGCTCTTCTTCGGCCCCTGCGGGCCGGGGCCGTAGGGGGGCTGGGGGCCGCCGGGGCCGTAGGGCCCGCCCGGTCCGCCGGGGTGGCCGTACGGGCCTCCGCCGGGAGGGCCGTAGGGGTCGCCGCCGGGGGGACCGTACGGGTCGCCGCCGGGAGGGCCGTAGGGTCCGGACGGGTCACCGCCGGGGGGACCGTAGGGGTCACCCCCGGGAGGGCCGTAGGGCCCGGAGGGGTAGCCGTCGGACGGGCCGCCGGGGCCGTAGGGCCCACCCGGCGGGGGAGGGCCCATGGGCGGCTGGCCACCGGTCGGAGGTCCCTGGTACGGGCCGTTCGGGGGAGGAGGCTGACTCATGGAGGTCCTGGCTTTCTGCTGCGGGCGGGTCGGGAGGCGGCCGGGCCGTCTTGCCCGTGCTGAGTGTGACGCCGGCCGGAGGCCGACAGTTCCAGACGCGTTCGACTGCCTACTGTGGGGGCATGGCACGACTTCTCATCGTTCACCACACGGTCTCACCCGCCACCCGGGAGATGTTGGGGGCCGTGCTCGACGGTGCCCGCGACGACGATATCGAAGGGGTGGAGGTGCGGTCGAAGGCGGCACTGTCCGCGACCGTCAGCGACCTGCTCGGGGCCGACGCGCTGGTCCTGGGGACCCCGGCCAACATCGGCTACATGTCCGGCGCGCTCAAGCACTTCTTCGACACGGTGTTCTACCCGGCCCAGGGGGAGACCGAGGGGCTGCCCTACTCCCTCTACGTGCACGGGGACAACGACACCGCCGGAGCCGTCCGCGCGGTGGAGTCCATCGCGAAGGGCATCGGATGGGATCGCCACCGGCCCCCGGTCACCGTCCACGGCAGACCCGACGCCGCCGCCCGCGAGGCGTGCTGGGAGCTGGGCGCCGTCACCGCCCTCGCCGCCCAGGAGAGGGGCTGACCCGGGGATCGGCCGCGTCCTTCCGCACGCGGGGCCGGGCCGTCCCACGCCCGGACCGGACATGCGACGGCTGGCGGCCCGACCGGAACGCCGGACGCCCGTCCCGGCTCCTGTCGGAAAAGGGGCGGTAAGTCTGGGTAAGGGGTTGGCCTGCGCGGGGACCGGGGCGGCGTGGCGACCCCGTGGAAGCCCACCCCCGGGACAGGATGGACCCGGTCGCGGGCCGACGTGCGAACGTCCGGTTCGGCGTCCGCCCCCGCACAGACCCACCGCGTGGCCGCCCACTGGCCCACAGTTCCAGGCCGCGCGGTGTCCACTCCACGGGAGGGCGCGCCGGGGCCGCCCCGGCCCCGCGCCCCCCGGGGGGCGCGGCGTCAGTAACCGCGCCAGGCGCCCTGGTGGTAGGCCATCACCCGGGGGTGCATCAGGGTCGACTCCTCGGCGTCGCTCCCGCGCCGGTCCCTCGGGAAGACCTGCGCCGCGTCCAGCAGCGGCTCGTCCAGGAACCGCAGCGGGGGCGCGTCGTCCGGCACGTCCAGCTCGGGCGCCGGCCCCACGGCCGCCAGGTAGAACCCCCAGTTCCCGAAACTCGGCACGTCCACGTTGTACGGGGTGGTCGAGAACCCCGCCTCCTCCAGCGAGCGGTCCACGCTCCAGAAGGCGTCGGGCGCGAAGAACGGCGAACCCGCCTGCACCACCAGGCGGCCGTCGTCGGCGAGGGCGTGCCGCAGGAGCGAGTAGAACTCCACCGAGTACAGCTTGGACGTGGAGGTGTCGTCGCCGTCCGGCAGGTCGGCGACGACCACGTCGAAGCCCTCCCCGTTCTCCCGCAGCCACTGGAAGGCGTCGGTGTTGACCACCTCCACCCTCGGGTCCTCGAACGAGTCCCCGTTCAGCTCCGTGATCACCGGGTCCGTGGACGCCAGCTCGATCACCGCCGGGTCCAGGTCCACCAGCGTCACCGAGGACACGTCGTCGTAGGCCAGGACCTCCCGCAGGGCGAGGCCGTCCCCGCCCCCCAGGACCAGCACGTTCCCGTGCGGGCCGTCCATCGCGGGGTGGATCAGCGACTCGTGGTAGCGGTACTCGTCCAGGGTCGAGAACTGGAGGCTCCCGTTGAGGAACATGCGCACGTCCTCGCCGTCCAGGGAGCGCGTGAGCACGATCTCCTGGTACTCGGAGCGCTCCGCGTGCACGATCGGGTCCCGGTACAGCGCCTGGCGGGCGTCCACCTCGAACCGGTCGGCGTACACGTAGGCCAGGCCGAGCACCGCGATGATGGCGGCCAGGCCGAGGCCCAGCCCCGCGTAGGCGCGCCGGGTCAGCTCCGAGCGGAACAGCCAGAGCACCACCGCGACGCCCACCACCGCGTTCAGCGCCCCCACCACCAGCGCGCCCCGGGGCAGGCCCAGCAGGGGCAGCAGCAGGAACGGGAAGGCCAGCCCGCCGATCAGCCCGCCCACGTAGTCGGCCGCGAACAGGTCCGCGACCGCCTCCGAGGCCTCCTGCCTGCGGATCCTCTGGATCAGCGTCATCAGCAGGGGGATCTCCATGCCGATGAGCAGGCCGATGACGAACGACAGCACCACCAGGGCGGGCTGGTAGGCGGAGAACCAGGCGAAGGCCCCGTACAGCAGGAGCACCGACAGGCCGCCGACCAGGGAGAGCAGGCCCTCGATCACCGCGAACGACACCGCGGGACTGGCCTGGAAGCGCTTGGACAGCAGCGACCCCACGCCCATGGCGAACACCATCACGGACAGCACCACGGAGGCCTGGGTGATGGTGTTTCCCAGCAGGTAGCTGCCGATGGCGACGAGCGCCAGCTCGTACACCAGGCCGCAGGCCGCGCAGATGAACACCGCCAGCAGTACCAGGAACCTGGCGGCCCTGGCGGGGACCGGGAGTCCTGGCCGGGCGCGGGTCGTGTTCTCAGTCAACGCGGATGCCTTCGTGTGGTGGTGCGGGCGGGGCGGTGGCCGGGGTCAGGGGCCCTGCGCTCCCGGGGGCGTCAGGTGAGGGCGGCGGCCACGACGAGCGCGATCGACACGTGCGCGGTGGCGCTCACCCAGGTGGCCGGGTGCGGCTCGTCGTTGCTGATGATCTGGGCGATCTTGGCCGGGATGATGAGGTCGATCAGCAGGAACGACAGGGCCATGACGCCCAGGCCGATCACACCGTAGACCGCGGCCGAGAGCAGGCCGGCGCCCAGGCCCATCTCCGAGTCGCTGGACAGGATCGCCGACGTGACGATGACGGCCGAGCCCAGCGTGTTCGCGGACACGAGCAGCACGGCGTTGCGGTTGCGGTTCTCCCAGATCAGCTGGTGCAGCTTGCCGGGGGTGAGCAGGTCGGTGATCAGGTAGCCCGCCACGAGGATGGCGATGCCCACACCGCCGTAGGCGAGGGCTGCGAGGGAGTTGAAGAGGATCTCGTTCATGGTCCTGTCCGTGTAGGGGGTGACGTCGTCGGTTTGTCGGTCGCGGGGCTCCCGGGGGCGCGGGGACTACTTGCCGAAGCTGCTGCCGCCGCCGCGGTAGCTGCTGCCGCTGCCGTTGTCGTTCCGGTAGTTGTTGCTGCCGCTGTTGTAGCTGCTGCTGTTGTCGTTCCGGTAGCCGCCGCCGGTTCCGCCGAAGAAGAAGAAACCGCCGCCACCGCCGGAGCCCGACGAGGACCCCTCGCAGTCGTCGTCGTCATAGCCCTCCACGGCGACGACGTCGTCGTCGGGGCAGTAGTTGTTGCTGTTGTTGTTGCAGGCGCTCAGCAGGATGAGGATCAGGAGGATGACGCCGACGACGACGACCACCGTGATGATCTTGTTCCTGTTCTCGTGGGTTTCCTCGTGTGCGTTCATGGTGCGGATCTCTCCGGACTGGGGGGAGTGGTCATCGTCGAGGTGGTCGTCACCAGTTCGCCTGTCTGCGGATAGGCGTGCCAGGTGCGCCAGCCGAGGGGAGAACCGCCGAGAGGGGTCAGGTGCAGGGCGGTGATCGCCAGGGGGTCGCCGGGGAAGGCGACGAGGAGTCCGCCGGGGGAATCGGCCACCTCGCGGTGGAGCCGTTCCACGCGGTCGGCCAGTTCGTCGCGCGCGAGGGACTCCACGAGGGAGTCGAAACGGTAGCCGCCCCGGTCCGGGCGTTCCGCGCGTCCGGGGAGCCCGCCCGGCAGGCCGGGCAGGCAGGCGACCGTCTCCACCAGGGCTCCTCCGCCGGAATCCGGCGCGACGACGACCTGGTGCGAGGCCCCCAGCACGCGCAGTTCGACCCGGGCGCCCGCCACCCGGAGGGAGCGAGAGGCCAGCGGCTCGGTCGGCGGATGCCCCAGGGTCCAGACCAGGTCGTCCGCGCCGGTGTCGACGAAGGGGGCGCTGATGCTCGCGCGCACGTGCGGATCAGCTCCCGGGGTAGATGGTGAACGTGCCGGGGGCGACCTTGGTGCCGGTGCTGGCCTCCCAGCCGCCGTGGTCGAACCGCTCGAACGACAGGAGCCTGCCGTCCGAGGACTCGTAGTCGGCGTAGTCGAGGCCGCCCTGCGCCTTGAGGCCTGTGGTGCCCTCGGAGCGGTAGGAGCCGCTGCCCTTCTCCTGGAGGCGGTAGGTGACGCCCTCCAGTTCGATGGTCTTGCTGTGCGGGGTCAGATCCAGGTCCGGGCGTCCGGACCACAGGGCGAGCTCCACGTCCGGATCCTCCTCGACCGAGAGCCAGCGCTTGCCGCCCTCGACCTCCAGGAAGTGCTCGGACCAGACGTAGCCGCCCTCGGACAGGCGCAGGGTGCCGCGGATCCACGTCCGCTCGGCGCCCCAGTCGATCATGTCGCCGGCCTTGATGGAGCGGGGGTCCCCGGCGGCGCTGTCGCCCTGGTCGGCGAAGGGGTCCCGGGGCGCCGCGGGCGGCGGGGGCGCCGCCTGCCGCTGTTTGGAGCGCTGGAGGTAGATCAGGACGCCGGCCACGGCGGCGACGATGAGGAGGATGAACAGCAGAACGAGTTCGACGGACAAGGTTCCTCGTTTCGCGGTGGAGCGGGGTGCGGGGGCGGGTTGTCGGTTGTGCCCCGGCCGCGTCGTTCCCCGGGCGGGGCAATCCTACTGACGGGTCGGACGCCGCACAGGGGGCGCCGGTTCCTTCCGAGACCGGATCGCGACAGGTCACGACGGTGCGTGGTCGGTCCGGGACGGTGCCGGCCGCCCGCGGGGCGGGCCGCCGGGACCGGACGGCCCGTCAGGCGCGGGGGTCGCCGGTCTCCGCGGGGAGCGAGTCGTCCCCGCCCCACCGGCTCCAGGATCCCGGGTACAGGCGGGCGCCGGCGTACCCCGCGTGTTCGAGGGCCAGCAGGTCGTGGCATGCGGTGACCCCCGAACCGCAGTACGCGGTGATGGTCCTGGCGGAGTCGGCGCCCAGGGAGGCGAAGCGCTCGCGCAGGACCTCCGGTGCGGCGAGGAGGCCGTCGCCGTCCAGGTTCGCCGTCCACTCGGCGCTGCGGGCGCCCGGTACGTGCCCGGGGCGGGCGTCCACCGGCGCGGGCCGCTCGCCGGTGAAGCGGGCGTAGGCGCGGGCGTCGACGAGCAGGTCGCCGGGTTCACCGGTCTCCGCCAGGACGGTGTCGGTGTCCACCACCAGTTCGGGGGGCCAGGGTCGCGCCGTCCGGTGCACGGGCAAAGGTAGGGTCTCCCCCTCCTCCAGGCCGCCGGTCCACGTCCGCATGCCTCCGTCGAGGAACGCGGCAGGGGTTCCCAGGGCGCGGAGCATCCACACCAGGCGGGCGGCCACGGAGCCCCCGGCGTCGTCGTAGGCGACCACCCGGGCGGAGTCCCCGACGCCGAGGCGGCCCAGAGCCTCGGCGAAGTCCTCGGGCGAGGGCAGCGGGTGGCGGCCGACCCCGGGGCCCGCCGGGGCGGCGAGGTCGGTGTCCACGTCGGCGAAGACGGCGCCGGGCAGGTGCCCGGCGCGGTAGGCGTCGCGGCCGGAACGGCCGTCGAGGTACCAGCGGGAGTCGACGAGGACCACCTGGTCGCGGTGCTCGCGGAGCCAGTCGGCCGACACGGCCACCGGGAGGGACGAGGGTTCTGACATGGGCGACAGCCTAACCGGCCGCCGCCCGCCGCACACGGAACCGGGTCCCCGTCCCGGGGGCGGGACCGGCCTGGTCAGTCCCGGTCCATGCGGTGCACCCGCAGGATCCACCACAGCCCCAGGGCCGGCAGCACGAGCGGGATGAACAGGTAGCCGCTGCCGAAGCCGGACCACACGGTGTCCTCGGGGAAGACGGACGGCCAGAACACGCTCGCCGTCCCCACCACGAGGACGCCCGCCATCTCGACGGCGCACGAGACCAGGGCGACCCGGCGCGAGGTCCGCCCCGCACGGGCCAGGCCCACCGCCGCCACCAGGTAGACGATCCCGGCGAACAGCGACAGCGCGTAGGCAGCCGGCGCCTCGTCGAACCGCGTGGCCAGCTGGTAGCTCCCGCGGGCGGTCGCGGCCAGCGCGAACACCCCGTACACGGCGACGAGGAGCCGGCCGGGGCCGGTGCGCAGGGTCTTGGCCGCGGTGGGCGCGGACGTCTCAGGCAACGGGGCTCCAGAGCTGTTCCAGGCGGACGAACAGGACGGGCAGGATCAGGCACGCGAAGGCGATTACCGCGGGGCCCCACTTGCTCCGCTCCATGAAGCCCCACACGGCGCACGCGGGCGGCAGCAGCGCCACCGTCGCCAGGTAGGACACGTACATCGCCGTCTCGGCGGGGCGGTCGCCGCCGACCATGGCGGCCACGGAGGCGCCCACCTGTCCGAGCACGAGCAGCCACAGGACGCCCATGCCGACCAGGTGGGGGACCACCATCGGCCGGTCGCGGAAGGTCGAGACGAGGCACCAGCCGGCCATCGCCAGCGACACCATCTGAATCGTCATGGTCAGCCAGTCGACCACGCCGCCTCCGCTCGCACTCCGCCGCGTCCGCCCATGTCAGCGGTCCGCACACCACACTTGTCTACGACACAGCGTAGTACTCCGGCCGGTCCCCGTGCCAACCGGGGAGCCCGAACGGGCGGGGACGCCGTGCCGGGCGCCGATCGCTGACCACATCCGGCCGTCTCCCGCGCAACAGGCGCCCCATGGCCAGTCCGGGGGCTACGGTTCTCCCAACAGCCGCGCACCCCCGCTCAGGGCTCGGTACCCCCGCGGCCCCCGCTCGCCGCTCTGCCCCCACAGACTCGGAGCTCCCCCATGTCCTACGGACCCTATGGACAGTCCGTCCCCCCGCCCCAGCCCCCGAAGCAGGGGATGTCCACCGGAGCGAAGATCGGCCTCGGCTGCGGCGGCTGCGCCGGCGTCCTGCTGATCCTCCTCCTCATGGCCGGCTGCGTCGCCGCCGTCACCTCGGACACCGAGGCAGACGCCCCGCCGCCCGCCGTGAGCGCCACCACCGAGGAGGCCGACGAGGCCTCGGAGGCGGAACCCGCCGAGGAGGAGCCCGCCGAGGAGACCGGCGTGACGATGACGGCCACCCACGCCGGCACCGTCGGCGACACCATCGACAGCACGACCTACACCGCGATCGACGTCGAGGTCGTCAACGACTCGGACGAGCCCGTCGACGTGAACCCGATCAACTTCACGGCCGTCCTCTCCGACGGCACCGTCGTGAGCGACTGGGCCGACACGATCTTCGCCGACATCGACCCCATCGACGCCGTCACCCTCCAGCCCGGCCAGCGGGCCTCCGGGCAGATCGCCCTCGTCGGCGAGGTCGACGTGGCCACCGTCGAGATGGGGGACATCCTCGGCCTGGGCGACCCGGTCGTCGCCGAGGTCGGGTAGGACCCGTACGGGCCCCTGCCGCGCACGCGACCGGGGCCCGTACGCCTCCGACCGGGGCGACCGCCCCCGCCCGGACGGGCGGGGACGCCAGGTCCGCAG
Organism: Nocardiopsis sp. NPDC006198; assembly: GCF_040613895.1. Classification (NCBI taxonomy): domain Bacteria; kingdom Bacillati; phylum Actinomycetota; class Actinomycetes; order Streptosporangiales; family Nocardiopsidaceae; genus Nocardiopsis; species Nocardiopsis sp. NPDC006198. The sequence continues at coordinate 134,684 of NZ_JBEXSY010000009.1, forward strand.
CCCGGGCGCTCCAGCGCCGGCACGGTCAGGCCCGGGCCCCCGGCACGAAGCGCGCCCTGACGGAGCGGACCCCGACGCCCACGTACCCGCCCCGGAACCGGGGGTCGGCGGCCGAGGCCACGACCCCGGAGGCGTCCAGGCGGCTGACGCCCACGTGCGTGGGGGAGACCTCGATGCGCAGCGGCACGTACACCGGGTCCGTCGCGGACACGGGCACGGCCGGACCCGTCGCTGTCGCGATGCGGACCCCGGCGCCGTCGGCCGCCGCGTAGAGGTCGAGCGTCCCGTTCGGCCGCAGCAGGACGTTGTAGCAGTCGACGCGGCCGTGGTCGTCGTCGTGGTAGCCCACGTCCGACCCCATGCAGAACTGGACCTGCGCGGATCGGGTGGCGCTCGTCGCCTCCAGGAGGGCGACCCGCACGTCCCACGTCCACGACTCCGGCGGCGCCTCGTGGCTGAGCGAGCCGAGCACGGCAGCGGTGTAGTTCCCCGGCACCCCCGCCTCCATCCGCGCGGGCGCCAGCTCCAGGGCCGAGCCGGTGAGCACGCCCGTGACCGGGTTCACCGGTGAGGGCAGGTGGCCGTGCGGCCAGGTGCCCAGGGCGTACAGGTCCGGGCCCGGCGCGCGTCCGGCCAGGTAGAGGGGGTCGTCGGTGACGATCCCGGCCGCACCGGCCGCGAGCGCGGCGTCCCGCTCGCTGCGCCGGTTGATCGTGTAGAGGAGGGGGCGCATCCCGGCGTCGGCGGCCGCCGCGATGCGTTCGGGCGGGGCGTCCTTGCGCATCCCGTAGTAGTCGAAGCCCTGGTCGGCGAGCTCGCGGGGATCGCTGCCGCCGGCGGTCTCGATGTACCCGGCCGGGAGCCCGGCGGCGACGGCGCGCAGCCCGGGACGCCGCTGGAACGACTGGACGATCACCGAGCCGGCCAGGTCCCAGCGGAAGACGTGGTCCACGATGGCGTCGCCGACGGCGTCGAGCCGGGCCCCGGTCGGGGCGGGCGGGTACTTGGCCTCGATCAGCCAGGCGACCGGGGCACGGGCGAAGCGGGCGAACACCTCGTTGAGGGTGACGGTGGGCACGTCCGGCCACCCGGTCAGCCCGAGCCGGGAGGCCGATCGGACGGGCCACCTCTTCACCGCCGTGGCGGTCAGCCCGGCCACGGGCAGGGCGACGCCGTGCGTCCGGCTCAGGGTCGTGTCGTGGCACAGGACCAGCGACCCGTCGGCGGCGAGGTGGACGTCGACCTCGATCAGGTCCGACCCGGCGTCGATCGCCGCCGCCACGGCCTCCAGGGTGTTCTCGGGGGCGGTCGACCGGGCGCCGCGGTGGGCGACGGTCAGCGGCCAGGACAGGTGGTCGATCAGCACGGGCGTCTCCTCAGGGGGTGGGGGCCGCGAACAACCTACGACGCGCGCCCCCGCGGCGGGGCGGCGGGGCGCACGGGCGGAGGGCGGGGCGCCTTCCCCGCAGCCCACGACGCCCGCGGCGCGACCGGCCCGCGGCGCGACCGGCCGCCGGGCACGGCGGACCGCGGAGCGGACCCGGGGCCGGACCGGCGGGCCCCAGGAGCGGGGCGCGGCAGTGGAGAACCTCACAGGGACGGGCGGCATCGAACACCGTGCCGCACCGTGTCCGCCACCGGGGTCCGGCCGGATACGTCCGGGGTTCCGGGGCTCCCGCCCGCGTCCGTGTCCGGAACCGGACGGTCCGGGCAGGGGAGCAGCGCGAACGCGATGCGGTCATGTCGGATATTGTCCTCGCAGCCGCACGTGTTCACCCGACGGTGCACGGTGTAGGCGGCGCATCCCCTTCCACCGCATCGTGCACGAGAGCCGGAGTACCCCCGTGTCCTATCCCCAGTACCCCTCGGGCCCTCAGCAGCCGCCCTACGGCGGCCAGCCTCCCTACGGAGGCCCCACCGGGGGTCAGCCCCCCTACGGAGACCTCTCCGGGGGTCAGCCCCCCTACGGCGGGCCCCCCGGCGGTCAGCCGCCCTACGGCGGCCAGCCGCCCTATGACATGCCCCCCGGCGGCCAGCCCCCCTACGGCGAGCCGCCCAAGAAGGGCATGTCCACCGGCGCCAAGGTCGGCATCGGGGTCGGCGGCTGCCTCGGCGTGGTGATCATCGCCATCGTGCTCATCGTCATCGTCGCCTCCCTGTCGGGGGGTGACGAACCGGTCACGCAGCCCACCACGTCCTCCTCCCCGGAGGAGTCGACGGGCGAGACCGAGTCCCAGCCGACCGAGGAGGAGGCCCCCGTCGAGCAGGGCGGCATCACCGCCAGCGCCACGCAGAGCGGCACCGCCGGCGACGTCATCGACGACACCACCTACACCGTGGTGGATGTCGAGATCACCAACGACTCGTCCGAGGCCCTGGACGTCAACCCGATCTACTTCACCTTCGTGCTGGACGACGGCACGGAGCGCTCCGACTGGGCCGAGACGATCTTCGCCGACATCACCCAGATGGAAGCCGTGTCCGTCGCTCCCGGGGACAGCATCTCCGGGCAGCTCGCCACGGTGGGCGAGGTGACCGTCACCGAGCTCCGGTTCGACCCGAGCTTCGGGATGGAGGAGCCGATCGTCATCCCGGTCGGCTGACCCGGCCGGACGAACGGCGGAACGCCCCGGACGCGCCCGAGCGCGGCCGGGGCGTTCCCGTGTCCCGGTGCTCCGGGACGGGCGCCGAGGGGGCGTCGGGGACGGTCCCTCGCCCGCCGGGAACCGGACGGGACCGGAAAGACCGGGCCGGGGCCGATCCGGCGCCGACGGCGGTCACGGACGCCTCTCCCCACGGACCGGCGCGGCCCGGAGCCGCAGGCCTCCGGGCCGCGCCCGGCCCCGGGGGAGTCCACGGGCTACTTGGGCCAGTAGAAGACCTCGGCGGTGGCCGACGTGACCTGTGCGCTCGCGTCCCCGAACTGCGCGACCCGCACCCGCACACGCCTGCCCTTGGCGAGATTGCCCTTCCAGGCGTAGGTGAAGTGCCCGTTCCCCGCAGCCTGCACCGGACTCTCGATGGGACGGTTGCGGGCCACCTTCCAGCCGCCGCTGCCGTCGGACTCGTACTCCGTGGCGCGCAGCTGCACCTCGGTCCCCGAGGCCAGGCCCTGGAGGGTGACGCCCACGGAGAGGTCGTAGAGCGCCCCGTCCGGCTCGTCCGGGCCCACGAGGGCGTACAGGTCGCCCCTGTGGCCGTCGTGGCGGCGGTCGAACTTGAGGCTGGCCCACGTGCCGGGTGTCAGCTCCTGTGCGTCGTCCTTCTCGAACCTGCGATGTCTGGGCACGTCATCTCCCTCGGTTTCGTCGGGCTTCTTGGCGAAGGTTCCGTCCTTGACGAGCTTGTAGGCCCTGTCCCCGGGACACGAGGTGGAGATGAAGTCGCGGTGGCCGAGCACCTTGCCGGAGATGGAGGTGTCCGGTTCCATCAGCCACTGGCGCAGCTGGCGGACGGCGTTGATCTGCTCGGGCGTGATGGCGTCCTTCGGGCCCGTGGCCAGGGTCACCGAGTAGTGGGAGGTGTTGCCCCCGGGCTGCGCGGCCTGGGTGCGGTACAGACCGCGGCCTTCCAGGACATATCCGTGGGCACACGCCATGAACGAGTTCCCGGTGAAGTACACCGTGCCCGCCCGCCGTGCGAGCCAGGTTCCGTTCGGCGTGGTCGGGCACCAGATACGACCCTCGTAGGGCTCCTTCGTGATGGAGAAGGCCGACTTCCGCGTTTGCGCGGCCTTGGGCGCGAAGTGGGTCTTGCGCCGCAGTTCGACCTTCCACATGTCGTACTTCGTCGACGGCGTCGGCGGGCGCCTTCGCAACGACGTCGCATATCCCGCCAGGATCACGGCGAACTGGAAGGCCTCCGCTGCCTCCCGGCTCTTCTGGCTGAGGGCCTGTGCGTCGACGGTTCGGTTGTCGTGGCCGTCGGCCAGCAGGGAGGCCTCGATGAACAGGCCGAGCTGAGCCCGTGTGAGGGACCGGAGAAACCCGTATCCGGGAACACGTCCGGGCGCGTGGTCGAGAAGCACCCGACCCGCGTCCTCCGAGAGATGGAACTCCACGAGGTGCCGGTCGACTGCCTCCCCCCACCGGGGGACCCCGTCCGCAGCAGTCCCGGAGCGGGGGAAGCCGTCACACGCGGGGCCGAAGAGAGCGTGCAGCGCTCCTCTGATCCTGGCCACGTTCTCCGGGTTCTTCTGCTCGGACTGGTAGATGACCACGCCCGTACTGGGGACGCGGCTCCGGCTCTGCGGCTTGATGTGCCCTTCGGTCCAGAACCACGCCACCAGTTCCACCAGGGCGTCCGACCACTTGGGCTCGGTCGGGAGAGTGACGCAGGGAGCGGACAAGGGGATGCGGTCCGCGTACTTCAGGGTCCCGGTGGTCGCCCAGACGCGTTCGCGTCCCTGCTGCGTGCGCTCCGCGCGCCCTGTCGCCGCCCATCGACCATCGGCCGACTTGTGGCGTTGCGTCCCTGCGCGGCGGTAGAACCGCTCGACGGGCCACCGGTGCTGGGCCGTGGTCAGGGAGGAGTGGCTGTGCCCCTCCATCCTGATCAGCTCGCGCGGTACCGCGGGGAAGACGTTCACCGCCAGCAGCGGCTGCCACTGGGACGTGCCCGTCTCGTGGTCGAGGGTGAGGACCACATCGCCTTCGGCGATCTCCTGGAATGTCTTCCAGCCCTCTTCTGTGAAGATCTCCGTCTTTTCGTCGACGCAGTATCCGATGTCGGCCCAACCGCGGGAGGGGCCGGTGTGGAACTTGCGGGTGTTGCGCCAGTATGTGACACACGCCTCGTGCTTCTTGTCGGCGAGGCCCTGGTCGGCGCTGTCGTAGTGGATGACCAGTCCGGATCGGGGGTTGGCCCTCTCGGCGGGGGAGGATCCCCAGCCGAGGTCGGACCGGGACACGTACTTGCTCGGTCGAGGCATGCACCCCATTGTTGCAAGCCGACACTCCGAAGGGTAGTGAAACGATGACATCGGGTTGAAATCGGCCTACCTGGAACGCCAGGTGTGGCGCTGTCCGCCCCACGGGCCCCACCTGCGACACGATGGTGGCCGATCGACCCCTCTGGAGGTAGCCGGTGCACTCAGCACACACCGTCAGCGTCGTCCGCGAAGCCGAGCGCGCGCTCATGGCGCGCGTTCCCGAGGGGGCCCTGATGCGCCGGGCCGCGGCCGGGCTCGCGGCCGAGTGCGCCGGGCTCCTGCCCCGGGTCTACGGGGCGGGGGTGGTGCTCCTGGTCGGCGGCGGCGACAACGGGGGCGACGCCCTGTACGCGGGCGCGCTCCTCGCCTCGCGGGGCGCGTCGGTGCGCGCGCTGGCGGCCGGGCGGACCGTCCACGAGGGCGGAGCCGACGCCCTGCGCGCCGCGGGCGGGCGGATCCTGCCGTTCGCGGGCGGCGCGGCCGAGGAGGCCGCCCTGTTCGACGCCGACCTGGTCGTCGACGGGCTCGTCGGCATCGGCGGGCGCGGCGGACTGCGCGAGCCGCACGCCGCCCTGGCGGTGCTCGCCTCGAACGCCCCCGCCCGGGTGGTCGCCGTCGATGTGCCCAGCGGGGTGGACGCGGACACGGGGGAGGTGGCCGGGCCCGCGGTCCGGGCGGACACCACCGTCACGTTCGGCACCCACAAGCCGGGCCTGTTCGTCGACCCCGGGGCGGAGCGGGCGGGCCGCGTCCGGCTGGTGGACATCGGGCTGGGGCCGGAGCTGCCCGGCCCCGCGCTGGTCCGTCCACAGGCTGTGGACATCGCCGCGCTCCTCCCGGCCCCCGGCGCGGAGCAGGACAAGTACCGGCGGGGCGTCCTCGGCGTCCGCGCCGGCTCCGACCCCTACCGGGGCGCGGCGGTCCTGTGCGTGGGCGGCGCGCTGCGCACCGGCGTCGGGATGGTCCGCTTCGGCGGGGGGAGGGGCGTGGCCGACCAGGTGATCGGCCGCTGGCCGGAGGCCGTCGCCGACCTCCGCGACCCGCAGAGCAGCACCGACCTGTCCCCGGGCAGGGTGGCCGCCGTGGTCATCGGCCCCGGGCGCGGCACCCACCCGGCCAACGCCGACGAGCTCAGGGCGGTCCTGGACAGCGAGGTCCCGGTGCTGGTCGACGCGGACGGGCTGACCCTGCTCACCGGGGGCGGGGGCGGTCCGCTCTCCGCGCTGCTCCGCGAACGGGCGCCGCAGACGCTCCTGACCCCGCACGCGGGCGAGCTCTCACGGCTGCTCGACGTGGCCCGGGCCGACGTGGAGGCCCGCCGCCTGGAGCACGCGGCGCGCGCCGCCGACCGGTTCGGTTGCACGGTCCTTCTCAAGGGCTCCACCACCGTGATCGCGCACCCGGGCGCCCCCGCGGTCGCCAACCCGACGGGGACGCCGCTGCTGGCCACCGCGGGGACCGGTGACGTGCTGTCGGGGGCGGTCGGCGCGCTCATGGCGTCCGGACTGCCCGCGCGCGAGGCCGCGACGTGCGGCGCCTACCTGCACGGACGCGCCGCCTCGCTGGCCCGCGGCGGTGCGCCGATCAGCGCGTCCGACCTGCTGGACGCGCTGCCGCTCGCGGTGGCCGAGGTCACCCGGGGCCGCGCCGTGTGACGGGGCCCGCCGGGGCGGCCCGGCCGCCCCGGCGGGTCAGCCGTCCGCCGCGCGGGCGGCGTCGAGGCCGCGCTGCACGATGTCGGTGATGAAGTAGTCGCCGGGGTCGCGTTCGTCGCGCAGCCGGTGCACGAGGGAGTCGTCCACCCACAGGTGCTCGGTGTGCTTGTCGGGCTCCAGCCGCGGCGCCGACAGGTCGCCCTCGACCCGCACCAGGTAGTCGACCTCGTGCCGGGTGACGCCGTCGCCGGGGTCCCAGTCGAGCCGGTACAGCTCCGCGAGCACGCCGACGAGCCGCCAGCCGGTCTCCTCCTCGACCTCGCGGGCCAGGCCCTCGAGCATGGTCTCGCCCTGCTCGACGTGTCCGCCGACGATGTCCCAGCAGTGCGGGAACACCTTGCGGGTCGCGGACCGGCGCTGCGCGAAGACGCGTCCCCGGCCGTCGGCGATGACCGCGCCCGCCACGTGGGTCCTCCCGTCGGCGGTGTCGGGGAACTCGATCCCCGGGGCCACCGCCACGCCCTGCCCGGCCGTCGGCCCCGACCCGCCGGTGCCCGTGCCCCGTCCGTCGGCGCCCGCGCCGCCGCCACCGCTCATGCGTCCTCCTCCTGGTCCGCCGGCGACAAGCCTACGTCGCGGTTGCGGCGCGGCAGGCGCAGGGTGAGGAGCCTGGCCCGCGGCGCCAGTTCCCCGGCGAGCTCGAAGACCGCCTCGGTGCGGGTGCGGTCCTCGTCCAGGACGGAGAACAGGTTGACCCCCAGGTAGAACGTGATCGCCCCGTAGGCGACCTCGCGCGCGGGCAGCAGCCTTCCGAGGGCCGATCCGCCCAGGACGCGGTTCCACTCGTGCTCGATGAACGCGATCCACGGCTCCGCGCGGTCGCGGATCTCCGTGCGGAGCTCGGGCTTGGTGACGGCGGCGGCCACGAGTTCGGAGAACTCGGTGATGTAGCCGCGTTCGAGGTCGGTGCGGTAGATGAGCAGGGCCGCCTCCACGAGCTCCTCCAGGCTCTTCGCGCGCCCGGCGATCTCCCGGTACATGGCCATGCGCTCGGCGCTCGACCGGTCCAGCGCCGCGAGCAGCAGCTGGTCGACCCCGCCGAAGTGGTAGAAGACCAGCGCCGAGTTGGCCTCGGCGCGCGTGGCGATGGCGCGGGCGGACGCCCCGGAGTACCCCTCCTCCCGCAGCACCGCGCAGGCCGCGTCGAGCAGCCTCTCCTTGGTCTCCTCGCTGGTCCGCCGTCCGCCGCCGCTCCTGGCCATGGTCCTCCTCGCGTAGCCCCCTTGCCGGTCGGGGTGTGTTCATCATACGGTTTAATCAAGTGATTAAACCAAGTGCTTTAACCGCTTGATGAAGGGTGCCCCCATGTCCCGAAGCGACGAGCCCGAACCCTTTCCGGCCCACGTCCCCACCCGCGCCCGCTGGACGCTCGCCGCGCTCCTGCTCGCGGCCTTCGCCGGCCTGCTGGCCCTGCGGGCCAACCACTGGGGAGGCCTCGACCAGACGGCGCTGTTCTACGTGGGCCTCCCCGCGGTGATCGCCCTGATCGTCGTGTTCACCGTGCGGGCGCGGAGCGCCACGGGCATCGCGATGGCCGTCACCACCGTCGGCCTCGCGCTGGCGGCGGCCCTGCTCGGCGAGGGCACGGTGTGCCTGGTCATCGCCGCGCCCCTGCTCTACGGCATCGCCGCACTCGTGGCCTGGACGGCGGAGGCCTTCCGGGCCGGCGGCAGGGGCGGACGCCACGCCCTGCTGGGCGTACCGGTCCTCTTCGTCCTCGCCCTGGAGGGCGTCGCCGGGACGAGCCTCCTCCCCCGGGCGGACCAGGGCGAGGGGTCGGTGCTGATCGACGCGGAACCGGAGCGGGTCGCCGCCGCGCTGGCCGCCCCGCCCGGCTACGCGGTCCCCGACGCCCTCTTCCTGCGCGCCGTGCCCTTCCCCCACCCGGTCCGGGCGGCCGGGGAGGGTCTGGAGCCCGGGGACGCCCGCGTCGTCGACTTCACCCCGAGGCGCACCCTCCGGATCGGCTCCGAACCCACCCCCCGCGACATGGAGCTGGAGGTCGCGGAGAGCGAGTGGGACGGCGACGGCGGCCGCGTGGTCTTCGACGTGGTCCGGGACACGGCGTTCGCGAACTGGATGGACATGCGCCGGGCGGAGGCCGTCTGGGAGAGGGAGGGCGGCGGCACCCGCCTCACCTGGACCGTCGAGTACGAGCGCACCTACGAGCCCTCCTGGTACTTCGGGCCGATCCAGTCGTACACGACCGACCTGGCCGCCGAGTACCTCGCGACGACCTTCCGGGACGCGGTCGCGGGGGCCGGGGAGTGACGGCCGCGGAGGTTCCCGCGGCCCTGGTCCGGGGCGTCGGACTGTTCGTCCCGCTGCTGCTCCTGGCCGCTTTGTGCGCGTGGCGCGCGCCCCGGCCGCGCGAGGTCGCGTCGATGATCGTCGCGGGGGCGTGGGCCCTGCTCACCCTCGTCCCGCTCAACCTGTACGCGGTGCACGCGGGCTGGTGGACCTTCCACGCCGAGGGCGCCGTGTGGCGCGGGATGCCCGTCGACCTGCTGATCGCCTGGGCGGTCCTGTGGGGCGCCCTGCCCGCGCTGATGCTCCGCCTCCTCCCGGTCCCCCTGCTCACCGGCCTGCTCGTGTGGGTCGACGTGATCGTCATGCCGCTCGCCGAACCCGTGGTGGTCCTCGGGCCCCTCTGGCTCCTCGGCGAGTTCGCGGGGTCGGCGCTGTGCCTGATCCCCGCGCTGATGCTGGCCCACTGGACCCGGCGCGGGCAGCTGGTCCGGGCCCGGACGTGGGCGCAGGCCGTCCTGGCCTTCGGGCTCATGGTGGGCCTGCCGCTGTACGCGCTGGACGCCGTCCCCGGCCCGGGGGAGGCGCTGCTCGGCGCCCAGGTCCTCGCGGCGGCGTGCCTGCCGGGCCTGGCCGCGGCCCGCGAGTTCGCGCAGGTGGGCCGCGGCACCCCGCTGCCCTACGACCCGCCGTCGCGCCTGGTCGCCAGCGGCCCCTACGCCTACGTGCGCAACCCCATGCAGGCCACCGTCGCCGCCGTCTACCTGGTGCTCGTGCCGGTGACGGGGGACCTGCGGCTGCTGGTCGGCGCCCTGGTCGCGTTCGCCTACGGAGCGGGGTTCGCGTCCTGGCACGAGGGCGGGCAGCTGCGCCGGGCCTTCGGGAGCGACTGGGAGGACTACCGCGAGGGCGTGCGACCCTGGCTGCCCCGGTGGCGGCCGTGGCCCGGCCGGACCCCGGGGACCCTCTACGTGGCGGCCGACTGCTCCATGTGCACCGGCCTCGGCGGCTGGATCGCGGCCCGGGCGCCCGTGGCCCTGGAGCTGCGCCCGGCGGCGGAGCACCCCGAGGTCCTGTACCGCCTCACCTACGAGACGCCCGACGGGCTCCGCCGGAGCGGGGTGGCGGCGCTGGCGCGTGCCCTGGACCACCTCCACCTGGGGTGGGCGTTCGCCGGCTGGGCCCTCGACCTGCCCCTCCTCCGCCACGTCGGGCAGCTGTGCGCCGACGCCTTCGGCGCCGGGCCCCGTGCGTCCCGCGACGTCCTCGGCGCACCGGGCGCACGGACGGGGGAGGGCCTCCCCTCCGGCGGCGGACGGTGACGGCAGGCGCCCGGAGGCCCCCGGGCCCGGCGGCGCCACCGCGCCCTCCCGGCCGGGCGGCGGCCCCGGGCGCCGGGGGAGGCGCGGCGCGGGCCCGCCGCATGACATCACGGCCACAATGCCGCAGAGCGCCTCTTCCGCCGCCGCCCCGCGCCGTTATGCTCGGTCGGGCCGTTCCGTCCGCCAAGGGGCGGGACCGGCCCCCGTATCCGCCCCCCGCACGGCACGAGGACGTCGATGGAAGAACAGGCCATGCTCGCGCGGGACCTCGTCCTTCGTGTCTGTGCCGGAGCGACCGAGCTCGACCCCCAGTGGATCAGGGTCGACGGCAAGGTCACCACGCCCTTCCTCGTGCCCCGGGACCGCAACCTCATCCGCGCGATCGTCTCGGCGGGGCGCGCCATGGGCGTCGACCGGCTCCTGGTGTGCCGGACCCGGCCCGAGTTCTCGTACGACCCCGTCACCGAGGTCCCCCTCGACACCGACACCCTCATCGACCTCATCCGGGGCTGGGGGCCCACCCCCACCGACTTCCTCGTCTGCGTCGAGGACTTCTCCGCCGCCGTCCTGGTCACCGCCGACGAGCTCACGGTCGCGGCCGGGCCCGCCGACTTCGTCCGCGAACTCGTCGGCGCCGACATCCCCCAGGCGCGCGTCCACTTCGGCAACAGGGCCCGCGTCGAGGGCGGGCCCGTCCTCACCCGCGCCGCCCTGCTCTACAACTGCGCCGACACCGGCGCCAGGCACGCCAGGAGCCCGCGCGGTCCCGGACCCGACCTGCCCGAACGCCTCGCCCGCCGGGGCGACCGCCTCCGGGAGCGCTCGCCGCGCGCCGTCGGCGCGCTGCGCGCCCTGCGCGGGGCCTGGGGGTGGCTGGCGGTCGTCGCGCTGCTGGTCGCGCCCCTGTTCGTCCCCGGCCTCGACACGGCCCTCCCCGCACTGGCCGCGGCCTTCGTGCTGCTGTTCCAGCTGGCCTGGCCCGCGCGGTCGCGCACCGTCTCCTTCGCGACCCTGCTGCGGGTGGCCGCCCTCGGCGCGCTCCTGCTGTGGCCGCTCGCCCTCGCCGAGGCGGCCGTCGTCGGGCTCCTGGGCGTCGACCCGTACGGGGTCGTCGGCTACACCTATGTCGCGGTGGCCGTGGAGGAGGCCGGCAAGCTCGCGCCGCTCCTCCTCCTCGGCCTGGTGGCCCGGCGGCGGATGCGCCGCCTGGCCGCCGTCGACTTCCTGCTGCTGGCCGCGGCGTCCGGCGCCGGCTTCCAGCTCGCCGAGCACCTGCTCACCGGTGTCTCCACCGGGGGCGGCGACCGGCCCGGCGGCGGGGGGTTCCTCCTGCCGGGCGGGAGCACCGTCACCGACGCCTCCGGCGCCGTCCTCGCGGTCTTCTCCGGCCACGCCGTCACCACCGGCCTGGTCGGGGCGGCCCTCGGGCTCGCCGTCGTCGGCCGCCGCTACGGCGCGTGGCTGTGGCTGCTGCCGCCGGTCGCGTTCACCGCGGCGTTCCTGGAGCACCTCAACCTGAACGCCGTGCTGGCCAACGCTGCCCTCCACCCGGTGTCCGGTTTCGTGCACGGCCTGCTCGGCGGCGGGGTCCTCACCCCGTGGCTGCTGGTCGTCCTCCTCCTGTGCGCCGTGGCGATGGACTACCGGACGATCGGCACCGCGGCCGAGTCGACGCCGCCGCTTCCCGGCCGCCCCCCGCTGGCCGGGCTGCGCCGCAGGGCCCGCGGCAGGTCCGTGGCGATGAGGGTGCGCGTCCCCGCGGACATCGCGCCGCTGTTCCGGAGGCTGGCGCTGTCCTGGGTGGACCTGCCGGTCACGCTCGCCACGACGCTGTCCACGATCGTCCACGAGTTCGCGGTGTCCGCCATCGCCGCGCGGCGCGGCCCCGGGGCCCTCTGCGACACGTGGCGGTTCCTCCGCCGGCGCCGGGCGAACGCCATGGCGGAGGCCCGGTCCGCCGGCCGCCCCTGGCGGAGCCACCCCTCGCAGGAGGAGCTCACCCGGCAGGCGCGCTCACTGGCCCGGCGGCTGGGCCTGGCCGCCACCGGCGGTGTCACGGCGGCGACCGCCTCGTTCGCCGCCGCCGCGGTGTACGCCGCCGCGGCCCCCGGGGCGCCCGGGCCGGGCGGAGCCGCGGACCGGGACGCGCCGGCCTACGCGTTCGTGGCACTGGACCGGCTCCAGCTGTGGCTGGGCGGTCTGACGGGGGCGGAGACCGCGTGGGCCGCGCTCGTGCTGGTCGCGGCGCTCTCCCTGCTGGTCTCCGGCAACGGGGTCCCGCACGCTCACCCGCGCATGCGCGAGTTCCTGCGGGCGCCGACGGCGAACACGGGCGCGATCCTGGGCATGCTCGCCCCGGGCCAGGTCGGCTACGCGCTCCTCGGGTTGGCGGGGCTGCTCCTGCCCCGTCGGGTGGACCGCCTCCTGGTCCGCTGATCCTCCTAGAACCTGTAGGCGCCCCTGCGATGGCGGATGGAGTGGATCTCGATCGCGTCCTTGTCCGGTCGGATCCGGTAGACGATCCGGTAGGTGCCCCTCCGTGCCGAGTGCAGGCCGGCGAAGGGCTCGTCGAGGGGTTTTCCGGCCCGCCAGGGGTTCGTCCTCAAGGGCCCGTTGACGAACTCGTACGCCGCGGAGGCCACGGCCTCGGGAAGTTCCTCGGCGAGGGCACGCCTGGCAGGACCCGGGTAGACGACCCTCATGCCCGGGGTTCCCTGCCCAGACGCGCCTTCATCAGATCGGCCATGTCCTCCTCGGTGGTGAACCCCTCGGACTCGGCCGACTCGGCGAGGTCCCTCCTGGTCTCGGGGTCGGAGAGGATGCTCAGCGTCTCCATCAGGGAGTCGTACTGGGCCACGGACATCATGACGACCGCAGGGCGGCCGTTCTTCGTGAACGTGTAGTCGGCGTGTTCGTGCTGTGCGCGATCAGCGAGCTCGGCGATCCTGGCCTTGGCCTCGGTGATCGGAATGGTCTCCATACTGGTCATTTTAATGACCAGTTATGTCGGCGTCCGCGTACTCAGGGAACCGTGATGCCCGGGGGCGGCTCGAACGCGCGGACCGGCGGCACCGGGCCGGCGAACGGCTCCACCCTCACCCGCACCGTCTGCCCCGTGCACCCCTGGCTCAGCCGTGACGTCCCCACGTCCTCCGTCAGCGCGTTCGGGTTCCCGTGCGCGCACGTCACGCCCGGCACCGACGGGTCGTACCAGGCTCCGGTGGACAGCTGCACCACGCCCGGCCGCAGCGCTTCGCTCACCACCACGCCCGCCAGGCACGACCCCCGGCCGCTCGACACCCGCACCACGTCGCCGTCGGCGACGCCGCACGCCCGTGCGTCCTCGGGGCCGATCCGCAGCGGCGAGCGCCCCCCGACCTTCTGCGACATGCTGTGCGCGCCCATGTCCTGCTGGCTGTGCAGCCTCCCGCTGGGCTGGTTCGCGAGCAGCACGAGCGGGAACCCGTCGTCCGCGCCGTCCACGGCCGGCCCCGGCAGCCACACCGGGTGTCCCGGGCAGTCCTCGTACCCGAACGACGCGATCGTCTCCGAGAACAGCTCGATCCGCCCGCTCGGCGTCCGCAGGGGCCTGCCCTCCGGGTCGGCCCGGAACTCGCCCAGGAGCGCCTCGTCCTCCACCCGGCCGGGCATCTCCACCCGCCCGCGCTCCCAGAACTCCTCGAACCCCGGCACCTCCGCGCCGTGCCTGGCCACCAGGGACCGCCACCGCTCGTAGACCGACCTCATCCACTGGGCGCTGGTCCGCCCCTCCGTGAACTCCTCGCGCAGCCCGAGCCGCCCGGCCAGGTCGGCGTACGTGTCGTACTCGTCGCGCGCCTGCCCGTGGGGGGACACCGCCCGCGGCATGGCCCGCACGCTCAGGTCGCCCTTGCTGGCCGTCAGGTCGTCGCGTTCCAGCACCGTCGTCGAGGGGATGACGATGTCGGCGTGCCGGGCCGTCGCCGTCCAGTGCGTCTCGTGGACCACCACCGTCTCCGGCCTGCCGAACGCCCTGGTCAGCCGCTCCAGGTCCTGGTGGTGGTGGAACGGGTTGCCGCCCGCCCAGTACACCAGCCGCACGTCCGGGTACCGGCGCTCCTCGCCGTCGAAGTCGTACCGACCGCCCGGCTCCAGCAGCATGTCGGCGATCCGCGCCACCGGGATCGACGAGTCGACGGGGTTGGCGCCCTGCGGCATCCTCGGCAGGCCCATCGGGGTCGAACCGCCCCCGTAGTTGCCCATCGACCCGTACCCTGACGCGAAACCCGCTCCCGGCAGTCCCACCTGTCCCAGGCAGCACGCCAGCGCCAGACCGGCCCACAGCGGCTGCTCGCCGTACCGGGCGCGCTGCACCGACCAGCCCACGTTGACGAGCGTGCGCTTCTCCGCCATGCGCCGTGCCAGCGTCCGCAGCTCGCCGGCCGGGACCCCGCTGATCCGCTCGGCCCACTCGGGCGAGCGCTCCACCCCGGGCCGGTCGCCGCGCTCGTCGCGTTCCCCCAGCACGTAGGAGCGCAGCACGTCCGCGCCGACCGTGTACCGGTCCAGGAAGCGGGTGTCGGCCAGCCCCTCCATGAACAGGACGTGCATCAGGGCGAGCATCACCGCCGTGTCGGCGCCCGGCGGGATCGACACCCATTCGGCCTTGACGTCCTCGGGGGTGTCGTCGAACAGCGGCGACACCGACACGAACTCCACCCCCGACTCCGAGGCGGCCCGCATCTCCGGACCGGCGGTCTGGGCCGCCCGGCCCCCCGAGGTCGTCCACGTGTTGGACAGCCGCAGCCCGCCGAAGGTCACCAGCAGCTCGGTGTGCTCGCGGATCTGCGTCCACGCCGGCGCGCGGTGCAGCAGCCGGTTCGCGGCGGGGGTGCCGATGATCCTGGGGAACAGCACCTCGACGGCGCCGTGGCTGTAGGTGGCGACCGACCGCGTGTACCCGCCGATCGTGTTGAGGAAGCGGTGCAGCTGGCTCTGCGCGTGGTGGACGCGCCCGGCGCTGCCCCACCCGTACGAACCGCCGAAGATCGCCGCGTTGCCGTGCTCCGTGCGCACCCGGTCGAGCTCCGCCGCCAGCAGGTCCAGGACCGTGGCCCATTCGACCTCGACGTAGTCGTCGTCCGGGGCGCCGCGGCGCGGGTCGGGGCCCGGGCCGCGCTCCAGCCACCGGCGGCGCACCGCGGGACGGGCCACCCGGGACGCGTGGTGCTGGGCCGCGGGGGTGTTGGCCATCACGGGGGAGGGCGCCGGGTCGTCGGGGTCGGGGCGGACGCCGACGACGCGGTCGTCCTCGACGACCACCTGGTAGCTGCCCCAGTGGGCACTCGTCGGACGCAGCGTGGCGGACATGGTCACTCTCCCTCGGTCACTCCGGCCCCACCGGGGGACCCGTCTCTCACTCTACGCACGCGCAGGTGGGATGATGGGCCCCGCGACCCGTGGACGGCGGCGCCGGGAGCGGCTCCGCCGCGGGGGCGCGCACACAGGCACGGTCGAGCGGAACAGGGACGGCGATGGGCGAACTCAGGTCGCGGCGGTCGGTACTCGCGGTCCCGGGGTCCAACCCCAGGTTCGTGGACAAGGCGAGGGGCCTCGGCACCGACGCCTTCTTCCTGGACCTGGAGGACGCGGTCGCCCCCTCGGAGAAGGAGGCCGCCCGCGGCACGGTCGTCCGCGCCCTCACCGAGGGCGGCTGGGACGGACGGGTCAGGTCGGTCCGCGTCAACGACACCACCACGGAGTGGGCCTACCGCGACGTCATCGCCGTCGTGGAGGGCGCCGGGGCCGACCTCGACTCGATCGTCCTCCCCAAGGTCACCGCGGCCCGCGACGTCGAGTGGCTCGACACCCTGCTCACCCAGATCGAGCGCGCCGCCGGCCTCCCGGTCGGCCGCATCGGCATCGAGGCGCAGATCGAGGACGCGCGCGGCCTCGTGAACGTCGACTCGATCGCCGCGTCCTCGCCCCGCCTGGAGGCCCTGGTCTACGGCCCCGCCGACTTCATGGCCTCCATCACCATGAAGAGCCTGGTCGTGGGCGAGCAGCCGCCCGGCTACGACACCGGCGACGCCTACCACTACGTGCTCATGCGCATCCTCACGGCCGCGCGCGCCAACGGCGTCCAGGCCATCGACGGCCCCTGCCTCCAGATCCGCGACGTGGACGCCCTCCGCCGCTCGGCCGGGCGCACCGCCGCCCTGGGCTACGACGGCAAGTGGGTCCTGCACCCGCTCCAGGTGGAGGCCGCCAACGAGGCCTTCTCCCCCTCCCAGGAGGACTACGACCACGCCGAGCTGGTCCTGGACGCCTACGCGCACGCCACGACCGTGGACCGCCGGGGCGCCGTCATGCTCGGCGGGGAGATGCTCGACGAGGCCTCCAGGAAGATGGCGCTCGTGGTCGCGGGCAAGGGCCGGGCGGCCGGGCTGGAGAGGACCCGCGCGTTCGTCCCCGGGTCCTGACCGGCGGAAGCTCTGACACGCGCCCCACCCGCCTCTTACCGCCTTCTCACCCGGATAGGGAACCATGGGCGCCATGGAAGCCACCGCCACGGTCCTGGTCGCCGACGACGACCGCGCGATCAGGGACTCACTGGAACGCGCCCTCCAACTGGAGGGCTACAGCGTCCGGACGGTCGCGGACGGGGTCCAGGCGCTCGCCGCGGTGCACGCCGACCCCGTCGACCTGCTCGTCCTCGACGTGATGATGCCCGGCGTGGACGGGCTGGGGGTGGCCAGGGTGCTGCGGGCCGAGCACGACCGCACGCCCATCCTCATGCTCACCGCCCGCGTGGAGACGCCCGACCGGGTGGCGGGGCTGGACGCGGGGGCCGACGACTACCTCGCCAAGCCGTTCGAGCTGGACGAGCTCCTCGCCCGGCTGCGGGCCCTCCTGCGCAGGGCCGCACCCGTTCCCGAGGACACCGCCGACGAGGGCCCCCTGCGGGCGGGGGAGCTGCGCCTGGACCCGCGCGCCCGCCGGGTGTGGCGCGGCGAACGCGAGATCGAGCTGTCCAAGACCGAGTTCGACCTCCTCGAACTCCTCATCCGCAACACGGGGATCGTCCTGGACCACGCCACCATCTACGACCGCATCTGGGGCTACGACTTCGGTCCGGAGTCCAAGAACCTCGCCGTCTACATCAGCTACCTCCGCCGCAAGCTGGAGGACGGCGGCCCGCCGCTCATCCAGACCGTGCGCGGAGTCGGGTACACGCTCCGCCCGCAGGGGTGACGGGCGTGCGAACGCCCGCCGCCGACGGCCGCGGGGACGGCGCCGGTCCGGACGTGCCGGGCCCCGGGGCAGCCGGCGCCCACGCCGCCCTCCCGTGGCGCGGCGGCGTGGTGCTCAACCCGCGCGGCTGGCGGCTGGGAACCCGCTTCGCGGTCATCTTCGCGCTGGTGGCCACCGTGATCATCGCCCTGGTCGGCACCCTGGCCTACACCACCGCCGCCGCCCTCATCCGCGCCGACGTCAGGAACGGGTTCGAGAGCACCGTCGCCGACCTGTCCGACAAGCTCGTCGAGATCCACGGGCAGGAGGGCGTCGGGCCCTCCGCCGGCCCCATCCCGTTCCTGTCCAGCGACAACCTCCAGGTGCAGCTCCTCGGCCCCGACGGCCGCCGCACCGTCAGCGTCGAGGACCCCGCCGAGGTCGTCTTCTTCACCCCCTCCGACGCGGACATGGAACTGGCCGCGACGGCCAGGCCGGGCGTCGTCGACATGCGCGAGCAGTCCATCGAGGGGCAGGCCTACCGGATGGCCACGGTCTCCGTCGGCGACGGCGCCGGAGCCCTGCAGCTCCTCCAGCGGCTGTCGCCCACCGAGCTGATGCTCGACCGCCTCGCCACCCAGATCCTGTGGGTGGGCCTGCTCGTCGCCCTCTGCGCCGCGGCGGTGGGCTGGCTGGTCGGCCACCGCACCACCGGGCGCCTCGTCCGCCTCACCGACGCCGCGGAGTACGTCAGCTCCACGGGCCGCCTCGACCCCGTCGGGCCCGGCGACGCGCACGAGGAGGGCAACCACGACGAGGTCGACCGCCTCGGCAGCGCCTTCAACGCGATGCTCGCCCGCCTGGCCAGGTCCAAGGAGGAGCAGCGCCGACTCGTCCAGGACGCCGCGCACGAGCTCCGCACCCCGCTCACCAGCCTCTACACCAACGTCCAGGTGCTGGGGAGGGTGGACCGGCTCAGCCCCGAGGCGCGGGAGAGCCTCATCGACGACCTGCGCGGGGAGACCCGCGAGCTCACCGCGCTCGTCAACGAGCTGGTCGGACTCGCCACCGGCGACCACGAGGACGAGGCGATGCGCGCGGTCCCCCTGAGGGAGGTCGTCGACAGGGTCGCCGAGCGCACCCGCAGGCGCACCGGGCGGGACATCGTCGTGGACGCCGACGACAGCGTGGTGTGGGGGCGCCCCGGCTCCCTGGAGCGGGCCGTCGCCAACCCGGTGGAGAACTCCGCCAAGTTCGACCCCGACGGCACCGCGCCCATCGAGATCCGCGTCCGGGCGGGCGCGGTCGAGGTACTGGACCGCGGCCCCGGCATCGACCCGGAGGAGCTGGGCCGCGTCTTCGAGCGCTTCTACCGCGCCACCGTCGCCCGGGGCCTGCCCGGCTCCGGGCTCGGACTGTCCATGGTGAAGGAGATCGCCCAGGCCCACGGCGGCCGGGTGTTCGCCCGCAACCGCGAGGGGGGCGGCGCCGCCATCGGGTTCCAGCTGCCGGAGCACAGGCCCGGGGGGCCGGAGGCTCCGCCGGGCTGAGGGTGCGGGGCCTGCCGGGGCGCCGCCTCCCGCGGGCGGACCGGGAGCGGGACGGCGGGGTCCCGGGCCCGTGTCCCGCGGGCGCCGCTCCGCAGTGGGCGGTCCCGCGTGGCCGCGCCGGTCCGGGCCCCTCCTCCGGGGCGGGCGGTTCGGCGCCGCCGTCAGCCGCTCAGGACGGCCCCGGCCGCGGCGGACGCCGGGACCGCCGTTCCCTCCGCGGCCTCCAGGTAGATCCGCTCGAACCGCTCCAGGGAGTCCTCCAACCGGTGCCGCGAGGCCATCGCCCGGCTGTGCTCGCCCATCCTCAGGCGCCCGCCCTCGTCCGCGACCACGTCCTCGATCCTCGAGGCCAGCTCCTCAGGGCTGCCCGGCCGGTACAGGTACCCGTTGCGGCCCTCCTCCACCAGGTGCGGCAGCGCCATGGCGTCCGCCGCCACCACCGGCAGGCCGCTCGCCATCGCCTCCAGGGTCGCGATGCTCTGGAGTTCGGCGACGCCCGCGATCGCGAACACGTCCGCGCACCGGTACACGTCGGGCAGGTCCTCCTGCGACACGAAACCCAGGAACACCACCCGGTCCGCCACGCCCTCGGCCACGGCCAGCTCCTCCAGGCTCCGCCGGTACGCGCCGTGCCCGGCCAGCAGCAACTGGGCGGAGGCCGTCCGCGCGGTCGCCCGCACCAGCTCCTCGGCGCGCTTCTCCTCGTCCAGCCGGCCCACGAACAGCACCGTCGTCCGGTCGGGGACGCCCAGCCGCGCGCGCAGCCGCCGCTTGGACGCCGCCCCGCCGTCCAGGGGGCTGAACCCGGCCAGGTCGACCCCGCAGGACACCGGCTCGACCGGCTTGGCGAACCCCTGCTCCCGCAGCAGCCCGGCCGCCGCGGGCGTCGGGGTCGTCACGTGCTCCGTCCGGGACAGCACGGCGCCCAGGTCCCACCAGGCGATCCGGGCGGCGTACGGGCGCAGCGGCCCGGGGACGCGCACGTAGTCGAAGAGGTTCTCCGGCATGAAGTGGTTGGTCGCGACCACGGGGACGCCCCTGGCGCGGGCCGCCGCGGCCAGCATCCGGCCGACGAGGAAGTGGTTCTGGATGTGCACCGCGTCCGGCTCCAGCCGGTCCAGCAGCAGGTCCAGGTGCCCGCGCACCCCCAGGGGGACCGCGAGGCGCACGCTGTCGTGGACGAGGGAGGACATCGAGCGGAGCCTGTGCTCGACCACCCCGTCCCGTTCGACCGTGCGGGGCGAGCCCTCCGGGGAGGGGCACACGACGTGCACCCGGGCGCCGCGCCCGGCCAGGCCGCGGGCGAGGCGCTCGGTGAAGTAGGCGGCGCCGTTCACGTCCGGGGGGTAGGTGTCGGTGCCGATCAGCACCCGGGGCCGGCGTTCCGGGCCGCCGGCCGGCCGGGGAGGGGGCGCCGTCGTGGGGGAGGCTGAAGCGAAGGACGTGGACATGGACCGGATCTCCTGGCTGTCGGGTCGCCGCGTACGCACGAGTGTGGCCCACCCGCGTTGACCGTCGCCGACCTTCCGGTGACGGAGGGGCGACCGCTCAGGTAGCACACGGCGCAGAGAAGGATACTCTGCGTGTTCACCCGTGTGCGCAAGCGCACCGTGATGTGGCCGATCGGTGATCTCCGCCGGACCCGGCCCCGGGAGGCGGGACTCGCGGGTCCCGGGGACCCCGGGGGCCGGGGCGGGGGCCGCCCGCGGACGGCGCGGCGCGGCAGAGCGGGAACGGCGACGGGGCGGCCCCGGGCCGAGAGCCCGGGACCGCCCCGTGGAGAGGGACCGCGACCGCGTCCGGTCAGTTGCCCCCGCCCTGCTCCGCCTCGTTCTCGACGGACTCCGAGCTCTGCTCGCCGAGTGTGACGGCCACGTCCTGGGGGGAGCCGCTGCCGCCGGACACCACCCCGAAGGTGACCTCCTCGCCCGGCTGCCGGGAGCGGATCTCGGCGATCAGCTGGTCCGGCGTCGTGACGGCCCGGCCGTCCACGGACACCACCACGTCGCCCGCCGACAGGCCGGCCTCGTCCGCGGCGCCGCCCTCGACCACCTCGACGACCTCGGCCCCGCCGCCGCGGCTGTTGGTGATGGTGGCCTCGATGGCCGGGTAGCTCGCGCTGCCGTCCTCGATCAGCTGCTCGGCGATGGGACGGGCCTGGTTGACCGGGATGGCGAAGCCCAGGCCCACGGAACCGCTGTCCTGGGAGATCCCCGCGATCGCGGTGTTGATGCCGATCACCTCGCCGGCCATGTTCACCAGCGGGCCGCCCGAGTTGCCGGGGTTGATCGCCGCGTCCGTCTGGATCGCGTTGATCACCGTCGAGGTCTGGCCGTTGCCGTTCTCGGTGGCGCCCGTGTTCACCGGCCGGTTCAGGGCGCTGACCACGCCCGTGGTGACCGTGCCGGACAGGCCCAGCGGGGAGCCGATCGCGACCACGTCCGCGCCCACGCCGACCTGCTCGGAGTCGCCGAGGGTGGCCGGTTCGAGGTCGTTGCGCCCCTCGGCCTGGATGACCGCGATGTCGGAGACCGTGTCGGCGCCCAGCACCTCGGCGGGGGCGGAGGTCCCGTCGTTGAACAGCACCTCCAGCGGGCCGCCCCCGGACGCCTCCACCACGTGCGCGTTCGTGAGGATCTGGCCGTCGGAGGAGATGACCACGCCGCTGCCGCCGCCGTTGGCGGTCTGGATCGACACCACGCTCGGCAGGACGCTCTCGGCGACCTCGCCGACCGCCCCCTCCGTGGGCGTGCTGCCCTGCTCGCCCGTCAGGGAGCTCACCGGGGAGCCCAGGCCGTTCGGGAAGAGGTAGGCGGTGCCCAGGGCCGCGGCCGGACCGACGATCAGGCTCGTGACCAGCGCGGTCACGGCGGCGATCGTCACGACCCGCCCGCCCCGCTTCTTGCCGCCGTCGGCCGCGGGGCCGGGCGCGGCAGCGCCGTACGGGGGGTGTCCGTGGCCGCCCGGACCGAAGCCCGAGCCGTCGCCGAACGGGGGCGGGCCGCCCGGAGCGCCCGGACCGCCGGGCGCCCCCGGGCCGTTCGGGCCGCCGGGTCCCTGCGGACCGCCGTACGGACGGCCGGGGCCGGCCTGGTGCGCGGCGAACTGGTCGGGCGGGCCGCCCGCCGGACCGCCGGGGCCGCCGACGTGCGGCGGGAACGTGTACGAGGCGCGGTCCGCCTCGTTGGGACCCGTGGCCCACCGCGGGGCGTGCTCCGGCGGGGAGAAGCGCGGACCGGTTCCGGTCACGTGCGCCCCCGCGTGCTGCACGGGGTGTCCGGGGTGGGCCGTGCCCGGGTGCTCCCCGTACCCCCCGTGCGGCAGGGGCCGCTGCTCCGCCGCGAACGGCGGGCCCGCGTGACCCTCCGCCTGCGCGGGCCGCCCCTCGGCGTCCTCCGGGCCGGCGGTCCCCGTTCCGGCGTCCTCCGGCCCGGGGGCCCCGGACCCGCTGCCCTCGGCCGCCTGCGGCGCGGACGACCGGTCCTCGTGCCCGGCGGGAACGCCCCCGCGCTCCCCGCCGGGCACGGGCTCGTGCGCCCCGCCGTCGGCGGAGGAGTGTCCCTGACCGGACGGCACCTGCTGGTCGGTCGGCTCGGCGGGGAGGCGGGCGTTCCCGGCCGCCGCACCGGGCTCGGTACCTGTACTCGGTTCGTTGGGGTTCAACTCATCCTCCGACTGGCGGGACGATGTCTAGTGGACGGGATCCATCATGCGCCGCATGGGTTAGAACAGGGTGAGAGCCCGATATACCAGGGTTTCGAGTCCGTGCCGGGGGCGGCGGACCGGAGGCCGGCGGGGGCGCGCGCTCCCCGGGCCGCCTCCGCGGGGGCCGGACCCCGCGGCCCTCGGAGCTCCCGTGCCTGCAAGAACCTTATGCACCACAATGTCCGGAACAATACCGCGCCGGGGCTCCGGCTACACGTGAGAAGGGCCGACCTTGATCAAGATCGTGCTGGCCGATGACGAACACCTCGTCCGAGGGGCCATCGCGGCCCTCCTCGGCCTGGAGGAGGACCTGGAGGTCGTCGCGCAGGTGGGCCGCGGCGACCAGGTGGTCGACGCGGTCCTCGGACACGGCGCCTCCATCGCCGTCCTGGACATCGAGATGCCCGGCGGCACCGGCCTCGAGGTCGCCGCACAGCTCAAGCAGAGCGCGCCCGGCTGCGGCGTCGTCATCCTCACCAGTTTCGGCCGCCCCGGCTACCTGCGCCGGGCCCTCGCCTCGGGGGCGCGCGGGTTCCTCGCCAAGGACGCCCCGGTCGACCAGCTCGCGGGCGCCATCCGGCGGGTGCACGGGGGAGGGCGCTACATCGACACCGACCTCGCGGCCGCCGCGATGGTCGGAGGGGAGAGCCCCCTGACCGACCGCGAGGCCGAGGTGCTCCGCGCCGCGTCCGACGGGGCCACCGTCGCCAGGATCGCCGCCGCCCTGCACCTGACCGAGGGGACGGTCCGCAACTACCTCTCCAACGCCATCGGCAAGACCGGTGCGGACAACCGCATGTCGGCCATCCGCACGGCGCAGGACATGGGCTGGCTGTGACGGGGAGCCCGGACCCCGGCCCCCGTCACAGGAAGCGCAGCACCAGCATGGCCGTGTCGTCCGTGTGGCCGCCCGGCGCGTACTCCTCCAGCTCGCGGTCGATCCGGCTGATGACCGCCTGCGCGGTCAGGCCGGAGCACCCGGAGAAGATCTCCAGCAGACCCTCGTCGCCGAGCATGTCCGTGTTGCTGCGCCGCTCGGTGACGCCGTCGGTCACCGCGAGGACCACCTCGCCGGGACGGATGTCGACGCTCTCCGTGGTGAAGCCCACGTCCTCGAACGCCCCCAGGAGGGGCTGCGACATCCCGAAGTTCTCGACCTCGCCCTTCTGGTTGAGCCGCATCGGGAGGGGATGGCCCGCGGACACCATCCGTACGCGCATCCCTCCGCCCTCGTCGGTGGCCGGGGTCATCTCCCCGTAGAGCATGGTGAGGAAGCGGGTGGAGGTGTTCTCGTCCAGGATCGCCATGTTCAGCCGCTGCATGATGTGCGACGGGGTGAACCCCTCCTTGGCCAGGGCGCGCAGGGTGTGCCGGGCCAGGCCGGTCACCGCCGCGGCCTCCGGTCCGGTCCCGCACACGTCGCCGATGGCGAAGCACCAGCGGCCGCTCGCGGCGAACACGTCGTAGAAGTCGCCGCCGACCTGGTTCTTCTCGTCCGCGGGGCGGTAGAACACCGCGTGGTCCACGCTCGGGATCACCGGCTCCTTCTCCTTCGCGGGAAGGAGGCTGCGCTGGAGGGCGCTGCTCATCGCCGCCTGCTTCTCGTGCAGGCGGGCGTTCTCCATGGCGGAGGCCACGCGGCGGCTGAGGTCGTCCGCGACGTCGACCTCCTCGCGGGTGAAGTCGTCCGCCTCGTTCTTGCCGATCGTCATCCGGCCGAGCGCGCGGCCGTGCGCCACCAGCGGGATGCTGATCGCGGGACCGCTGGCCAGCTCGCGGACCAGCTGCTCGTCGAGCCCCTCCTCGGCGAGCTCGGCGGGCGACCACAGGGGCTGCGGCTCGCGCTGCTCCCGCGGCGGCAGCCCGGTCAGCAGGGCGCGCAGGACGTCGTTGTAGTTCTCGTCCCCGTGCACCACGTGGGTGAGCTGGGAGCTGCCCAGCTCGTTGATGGTGTGGATGGAGCACCACCGGCCCAGCCGGGAGGTGATCAGCTGGGCGGCGAGCGCGCCCGTCATCCGCTCGTCCAGCGTGCCCGCGAGCAGGTCGCTGGCCTCGGCCAGGAAGCTCAGCGACGCGCGCCGGTTGAGCTCGACCTCGGCCAGGCGCGAGCGCTCCACCGGAAGCGCGATGAGGTCCGCGCCCTCCTGGAGCTTCCTGGCGGCCGAGGGGCCGAAGTGCCTGGCCCGCCTGGAGGCGACCCCGAGCAGGCCGGCCACCCGGCCGTCCACGATCAGCGGCGCCGTCACCAGCGAGCGCATCCCCGCCCGCGACAGGCGACCGCGCCCGGTGCGGGCGATCATCAGGTCGTCGTTGATCACCGCGCCGGGCTCGGGCGCGGCGGACGGGAAGGTCTCCTCGGTGCGCACGCGCAGCGGCCGCCACGGCGCCCCGCCCGGGGTCAGCCCGACGGCGGCGCGCACCTCCCACATGGTCTCGTCGGAGGTCGCCAGCGTGATGTAGGCGGCATCGCCGCCCAGGGCGGTCGCCGCGTACTCCACGGTGCGCTCCAGCAGCTGCGGCAGGGTCAGCCGCGAGCCGAGGGCGGCGTCCAGCGCCGACCACGGCGCGGGGCGCACCTGACGAGCCGGACCGCGCCGCACCTGGGGCGACTCCAGCGAGGGGTGCTCGCCGGGCGCGTCCTCGATCCGGAACCACACCGCCTTGTCGTTGCGCCCGTAGCTCACGCCCCAGCTGGACGCGATCGCGGACGCCAGGGCCAGCCCCAGCCCGCCGCTGCGCTCGTCGTCCCTGGACGGCGAGGTGTCCACGGCCAGCGGACCGGCCTGGGGCACGGCGCGCTCGGGCGCGGAGTCGGTGACCATCACCTCGGTCGCGCCCTCGGCCCGGCGCACGGTCACGTCCAGGCTCGACCTCGCGTGGATGACGGCATTGGTCACCAGCTCGCTGACCAGCAGGATCACGTCGTCGAACGGATCGGGGACGCCCCAGGAGAGGAGGGTGTCGTGAACGAACTCACGGGCAGCGGCCGCGGTCTCCGGGGCAGGAGGGAACTCTCGTCGAGCGACCTTCAACGCGTCGTGTGCTGGCAAGCCGTCGGTGTCCTTCGTCGCTGGATACGGGCGAGGGGGTGGTGGTCACTGACACGATACGCGTGCGCCCGCCCTCGGATCCCGGGGTATCGCCCGGAAACCTCCGGACCGGGGGTCGCGCGGTACCGCTCCCCGTGATACCACCACGTCCCCCGGGGCACGGGGGGACGGCGCGCTGACCGGCTCGGGGAGGCGGGCGCAGGAACCCAACATGGAGAACCCGCCCGTGCCGCCCACCCCGGCCGGTTAGTGTAAGTCGACACATCCGCTTCTTTCGGGTGGTACTTCGCGCGGGTAGCGTGACGGGGTGTCACCAAGGGTACGCGGGCCACACCGCGGACCCCCCGGACACAGCGGTGACGAGGCAGGTTGAGGAGGGGGTTCGATGCCCGAGGCGGTCAAGGAACTGGTGGCCGACGACCAGCTCGACGAGATTCTGCGTGCCCTGTACCGCATGCGCGACGGCGACTTCAGTGTCCGCCTCCGGAAGCGCGGCAGCGGCACGGTCCGGGAGATCGCCTCCGTCTTCAACGAGGTGGTCGACCACAGCGAGCAGCTGAGCAAGGAGCTCCAGCGGGTCGGCGACGTCGTCCGCGACGAGGGGCGCCTCAACGAGCGCGTCAACGTCAACCCCTCCCGAGGGGCGTGGGGCGAGAGCGCCCAGGCCCTGAACGAGCTCCTGGACGAGGTCGCCGAACCCCTGTCCGAGGTCGCCCAGGTCCTGGACTCGGTCGCGGAGGGCCAGCTGAGCCGCCGCGCCTCCACCGACGGCCGCCGCGGCGAGCTCCGGGGCGACCTGCTCCGCCTGGCCACCACCGTCAACCGCATGGCCGACCAGATGAGCGGGTTCACCGAGGAGGTCACGCGCGTGGCCCGCGAGGTGGGCACCGAGGGCAAGCTCGGCGGCACCGCGCGGGTCGAGGGCGTCTCCGGCGCCTGGCGCGAGGTCACCGAGTCCGTCAACCAGATGGCGTCCCGCCTCACCGTGCAGGTCCGCGACATCTCCGAGGTGACGACGGCCGTGGCCCGGGGTGATCTGAGCAAGAAGATCACCATCGACGTCCAGGGCGAGATGCTCGACCTCAAGGACACCGTCAACACGATGGTGGACCAGCTGTCCACGTTCGCGGACGAGGTCACGCGCGTGGCCCGCGAGGTGGGCACCGAGGGCAAGCTCGGCGGCCGGGCCAACGTGCGCGGCGTGCAGGGCATCTGGAAGGACCTCACCGAGAACGTCAACTCGATGGCGGACAACCTGACCAACCAGGTGCGTGACATCTCACAGGTCACGACGGCGGTGGCCAGGGGCGACCTGACCCAGAAGGTCCAGGTCGACGTGCAGGGCGAGATGCTGGCCCTGAAGAACACCGTGAACACCATGGTCGACCAGCTCGACTCCTTCGCCGACGAGGTCACGCGCGTGGCGCGCGAGGTCGGCACCGAGGGCAAGCTGGGCGGTCGCGCCAACGTCAAGGGCGTGTCGGGCATCTGGAAGGACCTGACCGACAACGTCAACTCCATGGCGAACAGCCTCACCTACCAGGTCCGCAACATCTCCCAGGTGACGACCGCCGTCGCCGCCGGCGACCTCACCAAGAAGATCACCGTGGACGCCCAGGGCGAGATGATGGAGCTGAAGGACACCATCAACAAGATGGTGGACCAGCTCGACTCCTTCGCCAGCGAGGTCACCCGGGTGGCGCGCGAGGTGGGCACGGAGGGCAAGCTCGCCGGGCAGGCCCACGTCCGCGACGTCTCCGGGGTCTGGAAGGACCTGACGGACAACGTCAACTCCATGGCCAACAACCTGACCTACCAGGTGCGGCAGATCTCCATGGTCACGCGCGCGGTCGCGGCGGGCGACCTGACCAAGAAGGTCACGGTCAACGCCAAGGGGGAGATCCTCGAGCTCAAGGACACCATCAACGTGATGGTCGACCAGCTGTCCGCGTTCGCCGACGAGGTCACGCGGGTCGCCCGCGAGGTGGGCACCGAGGGCAAGCTGGGCGGTCGCGCCAACGTCAAGGGCGTGTCCGGCATCTGGAACGACCTCACCGAGAACGTCAACTCGATGTCGCACAACCTCACCACGCAGGTGCGCAACATCTCCGAGGTGACGACGGCGGTCGCGGCCGGAGACCTCACGAAGAAGATCGACGTCAACGCCCAGGGCGAGATCCTGGAGGTCAAGACGACGGTCAACACCATGGTGGACCAGCTGTCGGCCTTCGCCACGGAGGTCACCCGCGTCGCCCACGAGGTGGGCAGCCAGGGGCAGCTGGGCGGCCAGGCCAAGGTCGAGGGCGTCTCGGGCACCTGGAAGCAGCTCACCGACAGCGTCAACGGGCTGGCGGGCAACCTCACCACGCAGGTGCGCGCGATCGCCGAGGTGGCCAGCGCCGTCGCCGAGGGCGACCTGACCCGCAACATCCAGGTCGACGCCCGCGGCGAGATGGAGCAGCTCAAGGACAACATCAACCTGATGGTGTCCAACCTGCGCGAGACCACCGCCACCCAGCGGGACGCCGACTGGCTCAAGTCCAACGTGGCCCGCATCTCCGGCCACATCCAGGGCCACCGCGACCTCAAGGAGCTGGCCCGCCTCATCATGACCGAGGTGACGCCGCTCATCGGCGCGCAGCACGGCGCCTGCTACCTGCCCGAGGCCCAGGACGACGAGGAGAACTTCCTCTTCTACGCGGGGTTCGGCTTCGAGCCGGGCGAGAGCCGCCGCCGCGTCCGCAAGGGCGTCGGACTCATCGGCGAGGCCCTCTCGCAGCAGGTCGAACAGCAGGTGGGCAACATCCCGCCGGGGTACGTCAAGGTCGAGTCCGGCCTGGGCGAGGCCTCGCCCCGCAACCTGTACATCCTCCCGATCGTCTCGGAGGAGCGCGCCCTCGGCGTCGTGGAGTTCGCCTCCTACGGCGAGTTCCGCGAGATCCACAAGAACTTCCTGCGCCAGCTGGTCGCCCTGCTCGGCACGACGATCAACACCATCCTCGCCAACAACCGCACCGAGCACCTGCTGGAGCAGTCCCAGCAGCTCACCAGCCAGCTGCGGGAGCGCTCGAACGAGCTCCAGCGCCAGCAGGAGGAGCTGCGCGGCAAGAACGCCGAACTCCGGCAGAAGGCCACCCAGCTCGCCAACCAGAACAGGGCCATCGAGCTCCAGAACCAGCAGATCCAGCGGTCCAGGAACGCCCTGGAGGAGCGGGCGCACCAGCTCCAGGTCTCCTCCAAGTACAAGTCCGAGTTCCTGGCGAACATGTCGCACGAGCTGCGCACACCGCTCAACAGCCTGCTCATCCTGGCGCGGCTGCTCGCCGACAACGGGGAGCAGAACCTCTCGCCCAAGCAGGTCGAGTTCGCCCAGACCATCCACAAGGCGGGCAGCGACCTGCTGCTGCTCATCGACGAGATCCTCGACCTGTCCAAGGTGGAGGCCGGCCGCGCGGAGGTCCAGCCGAGCGAGGTGTCCATCGGACAGCTGGTGGACTACGTCGAGGCGACCTTCCGCCCGGTCACGGGCGAGCAGGGGCTCGCGTTCGCGGTGGACGTGTCGCCGGACATCCCGGGGACGCTGTGGACCGACGAGCAGAGGCTCCAGCAGATACTGCGCAACCTGCTGTCCAACGCCGTCAAGTTCACGCCGCAGGGCGAGGTGCGCCTCCTCATCGAGCCCGCGTGGGCGCTGGAGGACGCCGACCTGGAGATGTTCGAGGAGAACGAGGAGGTCATCGCCTTCACGGTCGCGGACACCGGGATCGGCATCGCCGAGGACAAGCTCCAGGTCATCTTCGAGGCCTTCCACCAGGGCGACGGCGGCACGTCGCGGAGGTTCGGCGGCACGGGCCTCGGCCTGTCGATCAGCCGGAACTTCGCCCGCCTGCTCGGCGGGGAGATCCGGGTGCAGAGCGTCGCGAACCAGGGCTCGACCTTCACGCTGCTGCTGCCGGTCCGCCTTCCCGAGGACGCCGGGGACCGGGACGACCAGGCGGTCGGCGTGTCCTCGGTGCCCATGCTGGAGACCGGCCGCGGCGACACCGACCCCGCCCAGGACGCCTTCGGGACCGGGTTCGGGACGGGCGTCCCGATCAACGACGACTTCGCCATGCCGGACGAGGACTTCGACGCGGCGGTGGCCGCCCTCACAGACATCGGCCACGAGCCGCTGCCCACCGTCCCGGTGCTCAAGGCGCCCGAGTCGGCCGCACCGGCCGGGGGAGAGGCCGCGGAGGAGCCGAAGGAGGCCGAGGCGCGCACCGACCCCGAGCGGCGCGCCGTCCTGGCCGGCCAGCGGGTCCTCATCGTCGACGACGACGTGCGCAACGTCTTCGCCCTGACGAGCGCACTGGAGGCGCAGGGGCTGGAGGTGCTCTACGCCGACAACGGCCACGCGGGCATCGCCAGGCTGGAGGCCAACGAGGACATCTCCCTGGTCCTCATGGACGTGATGATGCCGGAGCTGGACGGCAACCAGACGACCCAGCGCATCCGGGAGATGCCGCAGTTCGCCGACCTGCCGATCATCTCGCTCACCGCCAAGGCCATGCAGGGCGACCGCGAGCGCAGCCTCGCGGCGGGCGCCACGGACTACGTGACCAAGCCCGTCGACCTGGACCACCTGCTCGACGTCATGCGGCGCTGGCTCACCGCGGGCCGGGAGGAGACCATCGCCGGAGCGGCGGCCGAGGACGCCGCCGCCGCGGCGGCCTCCGCCGGAACCGGGGCCGACGGCGCGGACGACACACGGACCGGGCAGAATGGCGCGACGGCCGACGACGGCGACAACACCCGCGCCGGTACCAGGGATAACAACGACCCGAACGGGGACACTGGCACCAGCACCCCGACCGAAGACCTGGAGTAACCCGAAGTGACCCAGAAGGCCAACATCCTTCTCGTCGACGACCGCGACGAGAACCTGATCGCGCTGGAGGCCGCCCTCACGTCCCTCGACCAGAACCTGGTCCGTGCGAACTCCGGGGAGGAGGCGCTCAAGCACCTCCTGGGCACCGACTTCGCGGTCATCCTGCTCGACGTGGTCATGCCGGGGATGGACGGGTTCGAGACCGCCGCCCACATCAAGCAGCGCGAGAAGACCAAGGACGTGCCGATCATCTTCCTGACGGCACAGGAGATCGACCGGCACCAGGTCTTCCGCGGCTACGCGTCGCGCGCGGTCGACTTCCTGCTCAAGCCCTTCGACCCGTGGGTGCTGCGCTCCAAGGTCGAGGTGTTCGTGGAGCTGCACCAGCTCAAGGCGCAGATGCGCGAGCAGGCCCGCGCCCTCCAGCGCGACCTCGGCCAGGAGACCGGGGAGCCGGGCAAGATCCTGGCCGAGCAGCTGGCGCTGCGCTCACGGCAGGTGCAGTCCGACCTCGCCGAACTGCGCGAGCACATCGTCACCAACTACCAGGACGTGGACCAGCCCCTCGTCAACGGCGTGCGCCGGATGGACCGGTCGGTGTCGCAGCTGTCCACACTGGTGGACACCCTGCACGGCCCCGAGTAGCTGTGTTTGCCCTGGGGCTCCGCTTCGCTTCGCCCCGGGGTTCGGGGGCCCGGAAGCCGGTGTGCTTCCTGTGCTTGCTTGGGGGCTCCGCTTCGCTTTGCCCCGTGTTCGGGCGCCCGGAAGCCGGTGTGCTTCGTCCTCGTCTGCGCCTGTCGCTCGTTCCTCGCTCGCGGCTTGCCCCCTGTTGTTTTTGGGGCTCCGCTTCGCTTTGCCCCGTGTTCGGGCGCCTTGAGGCCGGTGTGCTTCGTCCTCGTCTGCGCCTGTCGCTCGTTCCTCGCTCGCGGCTTGACTCGTCCTGCAGCACCCCGGCGG